>MGZZ01000177.1:1384-39118 GCA_001802795.1 Ignavibacteria bacterium GWC2_36_12
TCGTCAATAAGTTCTTTCTCCTTCAGTTCTTCAATAACGTCGCTTATCATTTCTTTTTCATATCGCTTCTGAAAAAGTTTCGTTCTTAATTCTTGTTCCGAATGAGGTCTTCTTGCAAGCAGCCTGATAGCATAAAGCTTAACATAATATCTTCTGTTCTCATCTATTAAAAAAGAAAAACGGTCTGAAGATACTCCCATTCCTTTCTTCAAACCGCTTTTTATAAAAACTTCTAAATTGATTATCAGCTTTTCTTCATTATCAAAATGAATTACAACATTCCGGTTATCTTTTTTTGTAATCCTTTCAATTTTCATCATTATTATTACACAATAGTCACGACCTTTAGGTCTTTGGACTACCATTTAGTTGATCCTCTACAAGGATCATATTTTTAGGTTTTTATTCTGAGTTACAATAATTAAACATCTACGATGTTATTTAACAATAACTGACCTCGTTAGAGCCTGCGTGACGGCAAGGCAGGGTCATATTATTGTAGAAAGATAAAGCCAACATATTATAAATCCTCGTAGAGGATTAACAAAGGTTATTTTCTAATGTTATGCAACAGTCTCTAAATATCGGGGCTATTTTAAAAAATTAGTTTAGAGAAGACATCTTCTTAAGGAGATGTTATTTTTATAACTGAAAATCGTACTCTTAATCATAATCTTACTTAAGGAGATGCCGGAACAAGTCCGGCACTTCATACATATCTACTTCCCTGATTTTTTACTGCTTGTTTTTTCTTCTGCTTTATCTTCCTCTTTAATTGCAATACCAAGCTTTGTTTTAACATCCTTTTCAAGACTTTTGAATATCTCAGGAGTTTCGATTAATTTCTGCTTAAGCTGCTCCCTTCCCTGAAACCGGTCTTCATTGTAGGTGAACCATGAACCGCTCTTTTTAAGTATGCCAAGATTAGCTGCCAGGTCAATAAGATCGCCAGTTTTGCTTATCCCTTCATTATAAAGAATATCGAACTCGACTTCTTTAAATGGGGGCGCAACTTTACTTTTTACAATTTTTACCTTTGTTCTGTTGCCTACTACATCAGTTCCATCTTTAATAGCAGCGATTCTTCTTATATCCAGCCTCAAAGAAGCATAAAACTTAAGTGCGTTTCCACCTGTTGTAGTTTCCGGATTACCAAACATTACGCCGATTTTGCTTCGCAACTGGTTTATAAAAACAACTGCGGTTTTGGATTTAGAAATTGCGCCGGTTAGCTTTCTTAAAGCCTGGGACATTAGTCTTGCCTGAACTGCCATTGTTGCGTCACCCATCTCTCCTTCAATCTCTGACCGCGGAACCAGGGCAGCCACTGAATCAATTACTATTATATCGAGTGCATTGCTTCTTACCAGAGTATCGGTTATTTCAAGAGCCTGTTCACCAAAATCAGGCTGGGAAAGCAGTAGGTTTGCAGTATCTACTCCAAGCTTCTTTGCATAATTAACATCGAGTGCATGTTCTGCATCAATAAATGCGGCAAGACCACCGGTCTTTTGCGCCTCGGCAATTACATGTAAACACAATGTAGTTTTACCGCTCGATTCCGGGCCATAAACTTCCGTAACTCTGCCTCTCGGTATTCCACCGATTCCGAGTGCATAATCAAGAGATAACGCTCCTGTTGATATAGCCTCGACTTGTGCAATAACACCATCCCCGAGTCTCATAATAGAGCCTTTACCGTAGGTTTTTTCTATGGCTGATATCGTCTCTTCAACGATCTTAAGCTTTTGTTCAAAATCTGAACTCATTATTTACCTCCCATCAACTGTAATTTATAATTTTTAATTTCTGTATACCTGGAACCCCTTGAATGAAGTTCGCTTTTTATTAGTGATATGGAATCTGCAAAAAACTCCGTGTCCGGTAATTTACAATTTTCTCCGTCAGGAGTCCATCGGACAAAACTGTTAATAAAATTTTTATCCAAATTTTTTCTAACTCTCATTAATGTAAGATGCGGTTTGAATTTCTTCTTCTCTTTTTCTATCCCGAATTTAACAAGTTTTTCATTCAACATTTCAACAAGTTCAAATATCTTTTCATTTATATTTAATCCCAGCCAGAGAATCCTGGGCTCATTCCCAGAATAGAAAAAGCCAAATTCACTTAATGTGCATTTAAAGGCTTCATATTCACCAATGAAAGATATTTCCTTTTGTATTTTTTCATCCAAATTCTCATCAACTTCCCCGATAAATTTAAGAGTTAAATGAAGTTTATCAGGTGGTTCCCATTTATAATCGAACGGATTGTTAATTAAGCTATTTCGTAATTGAATAATTTCTTCTTTAATCTTTTGAGGAATATTAAGAGCAATAAACAATCTAATCATCAAAAGGAATTCCGAGTAAATTTCTTCTCAGCATTTCAAGTGCTGCCTGGGCAGTTCTTTGTTTATTAAGAATTCTATCATCACCGAAACGAAATTCCTTTGCAGTACAAACTTTGTCATCACAAATACCGATATAAACGAGCCCCACCTGCTTTCCGGCAGTAGCACCGCCTGGTCCCATAATTCCTGTAATTGCCAGTCCCAGGTCGACACCGGAAATTGATTTTATCCCCTCAGCCATTTGCCTTGCAACTTCAAGGCTAACTGCCCCATGCTCGGCAATGGCATCTTCATTAACTTTTAACAACTCTACCTTAGCTGCATTACTGTAAGAAACTATTCCCCGTTCAAAATACTCGCTGCTTCCGCTAATATTGGTAAGGAGGTTTGCAACATGTCCGCCCGTGCAGGATTCTGCAACTGCAACTTTCAGATTCCTTTCTTTTAATAATTTACCGATTACAGCTTCCAGAGATTCTTCATCGCGGGAATATATATACCTCCCGGCTTTACAAATAATTTTTTGTTCGATCTCACTTAATTTATTTTTTGCAGTTTCTTCATCAGTTTCTTTTATGGTGATTCGTAATTTCACTCCGAACTGGCTCGGAAGAAAAGCGAGTTTAGCACCTTTCAATAAATCATTTATATCGCCGAGTTTTTCATACAAAGAGGATTCGGGAATCCCGGTTGTATACAGGGTTTTTCTCAAGACATAATAGCCGGCGTCGCCTGTTCTTTCTTTAAGATGAGGAATAACATAAGATTTCATCATCTCTTCCATTTCGTAAGGAACTCCCGGCATAACTACAAAAATTTTATTGTCTTTCTCAATCCAGGTTCCGGGCGCAGTACCTTTTGAATTCCTGATTACTTTTGCAATTTTGGGAACGAGCGCCTGATCTTCATTTACTTTTGTAACCTCCCGCCTTCTTTTCCCGAAAAGAGCTTTTATATCCTCGAGAACTTCTTTATTCTTAATAAGTTCCGTATTAAAAAACTTAACAACACACTTTCTTGTAATATCATCATGAGTGGGACCAAGTCCACCGGTGGCAATCAGAATATCATTTTCTTCCCAGCATCTTTTAAATTCATTCAAGATGGATGTTTCATCATCACCAACAACAGAAGTAGTGTTCAATTCGATATTTATATTAACAAGCTTTTCACCAATAAAAGCCGCATTTGTATTTAATGTCTGCCCGATTAAAATTTCATCTCCGATAGTAATTATATGTGCAGTCATAATGCCTTTATGGTTTTACCTAATTTATTAATATATGTAAAAACCGTTGAAACGGTTGGATATTGAATCTGATTTTCATTAAGAGGCTGCCTCAAAGGTCTTAATTTGTCAGGCTGAGCTAGTCGAAGACTGACATTTCAGATCAAATTCACACTTCGACAGGCTCAGTGTGACAGTAAAAATTACTTTTTGAGATAGCCTCTTACTCTAGTAAAATCTCTTGTTAACCGTTTTAACGGTTTAAGATCTTTTAAACAATATTAAAAATAATTAAAATTAAATGTATAATAATCAATGAGTAAAAACCTGAAATAACATCATCAATCATAATTCCCAGACCGCCGGGAAGATCTTCCAGTCTTCTTGCGGGAAATGGTTTAACTATATCAAAAAAACGCCACATAAAAAAGATTATTGCAGAAAGAACTATCGTTTTGGGAACAAATAAAAGTGAAATCCACTGACCGACCATTTCATCGACGGTGCATTCCGCCGGGTCTTTGCCATATTTTTTTTCAAATTTATTTCCAACATAAATTCCGAATACTCCGACCAAAATTATTACAAGGTACATAACTAAAGGATTTTCAAAACCCGGAATCCAGTAAATAAGCAGAGCAGTTATACTTCCGAATGTGCCGGAAGCAAAAGGAATATACCCGGTATAAAAACCGGAACCAATCAACTTTTCAAAAAAATTAATCTTTATTTCGGATGAGTTTTGCAATTAATAACCTGTTTTTATAAAGATAATCGGCGCCCGAATGAAATGTAATTATTGTAATAAAAAGCATTGTAAAATATATCAGGTAATCGTTCATCAACAAAGCAAACAATTTTTCGTTACCGGTATAAAGCTGTACCGTATGAGAACAAACATAAACTGCAAGTAAATAGTAGAGAAAAGTCATTTGGATAAATGTTTTCCATTTCGCATAGTAACTTGTTGGGAAAGAAAAATTCTTATAATCGGCATAAGCGCGTAAACCTGTTACGATAAAATCCCTTATTAGAATTATCATTACCATCCAGAATTCCAGCACTCCGAGAATGGCAAAACCGAGGAAAGCCGATGAAGTTAATATCTTATCTGCCAAAGGGTCCCAGAATTTTCCCCAGGTTGTTATGTAATTAAACTTTCTTGCGAGCCAGCCGTCATACCAATCTGTTAAAGCTGCAACTATAAAAATGCCGAGTGAAATTTGTTTGTACAAAGGATCAGGAAAGAGAAAGAAAAAGAGAAAGAAGGGGGTAAGAATAATGCGTAAAATTGTTAATTGATTGGGTAATACCATTTTTTATCGGCTTTGTATTAATCATCAGCAAGTTTTTTAAGAAACGGGTATTCATATATACCCGTGTTGTGTCCATCTTTCCAGGCAATTGATATAGCATAACTACCAACCTGGTTTATTTTTGCTACCTTAACCTGGTTTTCCATTAAGAGAGGAATATAAGTTTTGCTCTGTTTTTCTCTGTTAGTCATACAGGTTGCACAGGGACAAAGTTTTCTTAGTTTCTCCAAACCAATTTTAGATTCGGATTTATCTTCCCAGTTTATTAATAACCGGTTATCATTCCCTACTTTTATCCGAACCGGCTGCATTAGTTTAATCTTTCACCGGTTAATTTGCTATAAATTTCCAGGTATTTTTCACTCGTTTTATTGATTATCTCTTCAGGAAGGTTAGGCGGTGGCGGCTGCTTATTGAATTTGATGGAAAGAAGATAATCTCTCACGAATTGTTTATCAAAACTTTGCTGAGCTCTTCCCCTTTCATATTTAACTAATGGCCAGAACCTCGATGAATCGGGAGTTAATAATTCGTCAACAAGCGTCAATTCGTTATTGCTAATCCCGAATTCCATTTTAGTATCGGCAATAATAATTCCTTTTTTAAAACCATACTCTGAAGCAGAGTTATAAATATCTAAAGCTGTTTTTTTCATCTTAGTCAGAATTTCTTTGCTTGTAATCTTTTCAGCCTCTTCAATAGAAATATTTTCATCGTGTGTCCCGATTTCAGCTTTTGTTGAAGGAGTAAAAATGGGCTCATGCAGCCTTTCGCTTTCCTGTAAACCTTCATATAATTTTATGCCGGAAACACTGCCCGTTTGTTTATAATCATTCCAGCCGGAACCTGAAATATATCCCCTTACTATACTTTCAATAGGAACAACTTCCGCTTTTCTTACAAGCATCGAGCGTCCCTCAAGCTCGCCTTTATATTGATGACATTCAGCCGGGTAATCCTCTACATTAGTAGTTATCAGGTGATTCTGAATGATATCTTTTGTGTAATTAAACCAGAACTCTGAAATTTTCGTAAGAACTTTTCCTTTGTAAGGAATTCCCTGAGACATAATAACATCGAATGCCGAGAGCCTGTCTGTAGACACAATTAAATAATATTCACCGACTTCATAAACGTCTCTGACCTTGCCTCTTTTGAATAATTTCAGGTTGGGAAAATCGGTTTTAAGAATGACATCGTTTTTCAAAATTCACCTTAAATTTATTTGTTAAATATACTCACCCCCTTCACCTAATTCAAACAAAGGATTAGCTTATAACTATAAATACTTACATATCTTCAAATATTTATTCAAAATTCGATTCATATCAGGATTAATTAGTAAATTCTTATTGCATTTCAAAAATCTATAGCTTAGTTTTTCGCCTAAGGAAAAGGTTCGTCAACCAACAACATTTAAAGGAATAACCGGGATGGCTCAATCCGCTTACAATTACTCTGCAAAAGAATACAGCATCTGGAAAATAATTTCCGCCTCATCCGTAGGAACAATGATAGAGTGGTACGATTTCTACATTTTCGGCAGTCTTGCTACAATTATTTCACCTCTCTTTTATCCAAAAGGAAATAACACTTTAGCACTTATAGCTTACCTTTCTACTTTTGCCGTTGGTTTTGTTGTGCGTCCATTCGGTGCACTTTTCTTTGGGCGAATCGGAGATATTATTGGACGTAAATATGCTTTCCTTGTAACACTTATGGTAATGGGAGGCTCAACTGCACTTATCGGTTTTATTCCTACCTATGCTACTATTGGAATTGCTGCACCAATAATTCTATTGGTAATAAGAGTTTTGCAAGGGCTTGCTCTTGGAGGAGAGTACGGTGGTGCAGCGGTTTATGTTGCTGAGCACGTCCCCGATGATAAAAGAGGTTTTTACACAAGCTTTATCCAGATAACTGCAACGCTTGGTTTATTTGTTTCCCTTTCTGTTATACTTGTTATTCAAAATTCAATGAGCAGTGAAGCTTTCGGCTCATGGGGATGGAGAGTTCCGTTTTTAATTTCAATTTTCCTGGTAGGAATATCACTTTACATCCGTTTGAAGATGAAAGAATCGCCTATCTTTCAGCATATCAAAACTAACGGGATGACTTCTGCAAAACCTTTAAAGGAAGCTTTTACTCATTGGGCAAATCTTAAGCTTGTGCTTATCTCACTTTTTGGTGCGACTGCCGGACAGGGGGTTGTTTGGTACACGGGACAGTTTTATGCTCTCTTTTACCTCCAGGCAATACTTAAAGTTAATGCCGCTTCTTCCAATTATATTATTGCGACCGCTCTATTACTTGGAATGCCTTTTTTTGTTTTCTTCGGTTCCCTTTCCGATAGAATAGGAAGAAAAAAAATAATGATGCTCGGATGCCTCCTTGCAGCAGTTTGTTACTTGCCTATTTACAATTTAATGCAGTCTGTAGCAGGTTCTGATGTTGTTACAGTTATTTCACAAAAGAGTGGAGTTACCGGCGCAATAAGTCTCACTCCTTTAACAATTGTGAATTCTGCATTGCAACCTGCTACAGAGGTTCTGCACTTTACTAATTTTGGAAATTTTATATCAAATCCGGTTGCGTGGCAGTTAATTGGATTAGTATTTATCCAGGTTATTTTTGTTACAATGGTTTATGGACCAATTGCAGCATACCTTGTAGAAGCTTTTCCCGCTAAGATAAGATATACAGCGCTTTCACTTCCTTATCATATAGGCAATGGAGTTTTTGGCGGGCTGCTGCCCCTAATAGGTCTTTGGGTCATAGCTGAAACAGGAAACATTTATGCAGGTTTGTACTACCCTATAGCAGTTGCTTCTATAACATTTATTGTCGGTTCAATTTTCTTAAAAGAAACAAGGCACGTCGAGATTTGGAATGAGGTAAGGATCGCAGAAGAGGAGGAATGAAAAGCCAAAGATGACATCTTTGCCAAAAATGTCATCTTTCTTTGAAAAGTTATTCCAATGGTATGCGGTCTTTATTTTCTTCAAGCCACATATCAAAATTTTTCAATTTGGGATTTAAAGAATGGCAAATATCAATATTTCGTATTTCAAGATAATCCTTTGGAAAATCTGTGTGAAATTGAAACATATTTCCCATATCATCTGCACCGGGAAATCCAAAGCTTCGGTAAGTATCCGGCGAAACTTCATTATAGACAACTTCTTTCCCCAAAGCTTTACTAAGCTTCTCAGCCATCTGTTTTATAGTCAGATGCTCACCGGCAACACCAACTCTCTTTCCTATGTATTTGTTTCCCGCCTTAAAAATACCATAAGCAGTTTTTCCAATATCATCTGTTGCAACACCTGCAAGTTTTTTATCTGCCATCGGATATGTTAAAGCTAGTTTTCCATCAGGACCTTTTTTAGGACCGACACCAAAGTATATCAGGTTCTCCCAATAGAATGAAGCTATAAGATATGTAGTCGGTACACCAGCTTCCTCAAAATATTTATCAGCTTCTCCTTTACCGTCAAAATGAGGAACTTTATATTTTTCCATAAGAGTCGGCATCCTATCATCACTCAAAGGAATCCACTTTCTTGTATCCTCGAGAGTTGACCAGATAACATGTTTCAGGCTTGCATCCTTTGCAGCTATCACCATATTCTTAACCTGACTTATCTCTTTTTCAGGAGAAAAAAGTTCCCAGTAATTTGTTACACAAAACGCTCCGTAAGCTCCTTCAAATGCTTTCTTAACATTATCCAGGTCATTTAAATCAGCCGTTACAATTTCAGCGCCTGCATCGGTAAGTTTTTTAGCTTTATCAGAGCCCGCATTTCTTGTTATCGCACGTGGGGAAAAATTACTATTTGCATCATTCAGGATCGCACGAACTAATCCGCCCCCCTGTGCACCTGTAGCGCCAACAACTGCAATTATTTTTTTTTCAGCCATAATATTTCTCCTTATTTGATTAGTAAATATCTGTATTAAAATTCATTAGTCCCCGACTTATCTAATATAATATATAAATTTATTCTTAAAAGATTAGTATCTTAAATAAAAAAGAGGCTTAAGAGCCTCTCTCATCAGCAAGTACAATTACTAACAATTACTTCAACAATATCATCCTATTTGTACTAACAAAATTACCTGCTTTCAATTGGTAGAAATATACTCCGCTTGTAAGATCCGTTGCATTGAATTCAATTATATAATTACCACCTGGCTGATATTCCGAGATAAGTACCTTTTCTAAGGAACCTGTAACATTATAAATTTTTAAAGTTACAAACTCACCTTGTGGAATTGAATATTGAATAGTTGTTGATGGGTTGAAGGGGTTAGGATAATTCTGTTTCAGATTATAATCCATCTTTATTATATCGTCGTTTACATCTGTTGCCATCTCAACATGGATAATACCTGCCATTCCGACTCCATTAGGTCCCCCATGTTCAGTACAGTAATATCGGAAATCTCCTACTGTAGTAAAGACATGTGTAAAAACCCAAATGGATGTACTAACGCTACCGCTTGAAAAGCTGTTGTCATCTGCTAAAACATTATGCAGCCCGCCGTTGTTTGTCCATCTAACAGTATCGGCAACATTAATTGTAAGCTCTTTGGGACTAAAGGTCATACCCACAAGTGCAACATCGTGTAATGTTTGTGCAAAATTGTAACCAATTGAAAAAAAAAGAACAGGTAAAATAATTCGAATAGGAAATTTCATCTTAACTCCTTTTCATCTTCAAAAAATGACTATACTGAATCAGTAACGATAAATATGAGAAAGGGACAATCGTACATTGTGATTTAATCTCCGGCAAGCTAAAAAGAAAGGCAGATTTTGTGTGAAAACGAAAACAAAATCCTGTACAAAAAACTTATCAGGATATAAAATTCTCCTTGAATTCCAGAAAATTTTAATTAAAGTTTGAATTATCTAAAATAACAATTATATCGAGGGGAAGGTTATGAAAAATTTAATAGTGCTCTTTGGAATTTTACTTGCATTCTTCGGTTGTTCAGGTTCAAAGTTAGTCCAGCCAGTTCTGAAAGATAATGTAGTCCCCGTTTATCCTTACGAAGCAAAAAAAGGTGGGATAGAAGGCATTGTTGAAGTTATTATTTCAGTTAATGAAAGCGGGGACGTAACGAACACAAAAGTATTCAAATCATCAGGTCACGAAATTTTAGACGAAGCCTCGCTTGAATATACAAAAACGCTGAAGTTTGAACCGTCTTCCCTGGCAGGGATGAAAACTCCTGTGTTTATAAGATGGAAAATAGATTATAAACTGGAGGGCGTGAGTTCGGAAAATGGTAAAATCAGTATTCTGGCTTTCTCCAAAACAGCAGATTACAGGCATGAATCTATTAAAGCAGGTCAAAACGCTTTGAGAGAATTGGCTGCTGTAAACAATTTTGATATTGATTTCTCGGAGGATTCAACCGTATTTAACGATGCTGCTCTATCCAGATATAACGTTATTATTTTCCTGAATACTTCCGGGAACATTTTAGATGAAAACGGAGAAAAGGCATTTCAAAAATTTATACAGAATAAAGGCGGCTTTGTCGGAGTGCACGGCGCTTTAGATACTGAGTATGATTGGGAATGGTACGGCAAGTTCATCGGCACCCATTGTAAAGGTTCTGAAGAAATACATAAAGCGGTTGTCAGGGTCATTAATAAAAATCATCCTTCAACAGAAGATCTCCCTTATACCTGGGAAGTAGAGGATGAATGGTGCATGATAACAAAGAAACTTGCCGATGACGTAAAAATTCTTGCTGTTATTGATGAACTTACAGTACAGGGAGAAAAGATGTTATACAGTCCTTACTGCTGGTACCATGAATTTGACGGCGGCAGAGCCTGGTACACAGGCGGAGGACACAGAGTTGAAAACTATTCCGATCCTTTGTTCAGGAAACATATTGTTGGCGGAATAAAATACGCTGCCGGAGTAGAGTAAGAGTATAATAAAAGAGGCTGTCGGTATCAGCCTCAAAAGTAACGTGGGCAGAGACGGGATCTCCCGAAGGGATTCTGCAAAGGCATTCCTTCGGAACTTTGGAAGAACCGCCGATCCGCCTACATTAAAATTCCGGCAGGCAGGCACAAGGATTTTCAGGTTTTTCAATTACTGAAAAATAAACTTTTCCGATTTGGGAATATAGTATAGATTTATTTATTAAATCATTACTACCATTTCGGGAAAATAAATTTTTACAAAAAACAATTGTCCGATTGATAAAAAATAATAAAATCAAGATTCCCTAATAGGTGCTTTATCATTTACATGCTGAGGAGTATAAAACCAAAAGTTAATTGGATTTAAAGGGTTGAATGTTTGAAGTCTTTTATTTGCTTCAAAACTTACACCTAATTTTTTTCTCTCGGTAACTTTTAAGAAATATTCTAAATATTTAAATCTCCATTCCTCGCTATTTGAAAACTTTTCAACTATCTGTGGATTAAACAAATCAAGTTGTCCCTCTTTAATTTTAAACCAAAGTTTATATTTTTCATACAGTTTAAAAGAAAGAACAGATAGTCCAGCAAAAAGATCTGAAACGTGAATACAAGGGAAATCAATTGAAGATTTCTGTTCAAATTCAGAAATATTATAATTTAGTTTATCATTTGATAAATTGAACAAGGAACTCTGTGAATCTCGTTCCCACTTTCCAACTGCTCCAAGACAATCATTTAATGTATTCCAATCCATGTCTACTTTTTCATCAGGATATATTTTCCACCTACAGGAAGGTTCTCTTTTGTTTAGGACATTTTTTAACAAGTGAAAAAACATTCTTGAAAAATTTGCTGAATCATCTCTACTTTGAACTTGATGTCTCGAATCCTTTGTATCCCAAGTTAAAACATCTATTCTAATTTTTTCCTTTTCTAAACTGTCCAATAAATAGTTAGTGAAATGCTTTGCACAAAAGAAATATTTTGCGGTTCTTAATTTTTGCCACTTGAATTCTTTTACGTCAGATTTTATAAGTAAAGTTAATAGTGATTTGCTGATTGTTTCCAATGATTTTTCTTTAAAAGAAAATACAGCAATACTTCTATACCTCTCTGCACTTGTATATGATTCATCACAAAAAGCTATATAGTTCATTCTTAACAATTTTCATTAATATATCCTTCTACTCCATCATAAAAGAATTTAATATTTCTTTTTCCCCAAAAAGTTCTATAACGATAAGCAGGAAAATATTTATAAGTATGAATTTTAGGTTTATCATTTTGATGAAGAACAATATGAATCTCTGCATCATTTCGAATTGATGTAGCCAATAAATGTCTTAATTCAAAATCTGCTAACGGAAATGAATAACCCATAAAAACAATTTTTGATGCTTCTTGTAGCTCGATACCAGCTATTTGCCAAGTAAGTTTTAGCTGGAAATTATTCAAATCTTTTAAATATGTTGGGGTTATTAAAACATTGTTCAAATACGCTCCTTTATCAATGTTATCATTTCTTCTAATATTTACGCAATGATAACAGTTAGGTCTATCTATATAATGATCTAAAGCGGTATGATTAAAAAAGTCAATATATATACGTTGGCATTCTTGACATTGTAACCAATTCATAGAACCATGTAATTTCAGAATTTTTAAATTATAATTTCCAAACCCTCTTGCATATAATCCCGACCTTAACTTTTTCCCTAATTCGTTTTCCTTAAAGGAATGTGTATAAAAACAGTAATCAATCATACCTTTAGAAAGATCCATTTCTGGTATTAAAGCATTTTCAAGAATAATATCCCAATTAGTAGAAATTACAGAGAGAGGATCAAAATCATGGTTGATATAAAAATCTTTAATTCTTTCCCTTATTAAAAATTTAGCAAATTGTCTTATATGTTTAACTCTAAGGTTATTTTTTATTTTGGTCGCAAAAAATGTCGTTATTAGTGCATTTATACTTTTCCTATATTTAAATAATTCGTCTTTAGGAATGTTTTTCAGTGATGTATTATTTAAAATACTTCTATCTATAGTTGTATATATATCTTCTAAAGATAAATATCTATATTTTCTATTATTAAGGAAAAAAACTTCAGAGAGGAAGTATTCAAAATCTTTTTTCCACTCATCAAAAAGATCTCTCAATTTTTCGAAATCTTTATAAAGGTTTCTTAAGTCATCTTCATTTATCGAGAGTATCCCTTCAATAATTTCGGACTGAAGGGGTGCATCTGCACTTTTTGAAAAGCCAGCTCCAAGGATATAAACTGTTTTATCCCCCATTTATTAAATAACTCCCCAAGCTTTATTATAAGATTCTTTAATTAAGCTAACTATATATTCTAAATTTTCTTCATTACTAATCTGAATTTGATAAGCACCCTTTCCCCAATGTCCTGTATCAGAAACATCCGTTGTAATTTTTTTAGAATCAACTAACTCACCCTTCTTAAGATTAATCCATATTTTTAAATAGGTTTTGTAAAGGTGAAAGTCACAAATAGTTTTTTTATTTACTTTAAAACTAATATACTTTTTTGTAGGTTTCACAGATATTGAATCACTTATAAGTAGGATTGCTGTTTTAAATTTATTATACAAAGAAATTATCTTTACTCCTGCATCGTTTATATGGTATGATTCAGTATATACTTTTATTTCTTTACTTACCTTCTCAATAGTTTTGCTTTTTTTGGAAATGATTTTAATGGATTCCGTTGCACCTGAAGCTTTTTGAGGAATATAACTTATCGTTTGATTGTTAAAGTATTTTACTTCCCACAATTCAATTGGAAGATCTTTAAAATTAATGGATTCTTTTTGATAGTCCGTAAATGAAGGAGAGATAAAAATTACTTTTGATTGAGACCAGTCAACATCATTTCTTTTTAAGTTTGAATTAAGACTTTCATTGTATTCAAGAATAAAATCTGCTTTGTTATTTAACATAAGTGATAGATAAGCATAACCCTGATCAACAACTGAAAAGCTTTTATCCTTTTTATATTCAATAATTACAAATGATTTGCTTTCTTCATCAAATGCTAAAGTATCTATTCTAAAATTATGAAGAGTAAATTCAGACTTCACAAGTTTTAAATTCAAAATTGTTTCAAGATTATTTTCCGTAATTTTCTGAATATCTTTTTCAAGCTTGAATTTAATTTCTTGAATTTCTTTTAGTCTATTTTCTTTTTCTAATTTAAAAAAAACATTTCGATACTAATTTTCTTAATTAAAGAACTAATAATTTTTCATTATGGTAATATGAATTTAAATTTGAAGTATCGTTTTTACAGGACACGAAAAAAATCTTCCCTATCTTTTTATTAATCAAGTGAAATCCCGTATTCTAAAAGCTTTAAATAGTTATCCTTTAAATTCTTTTTTATTTCTTCAATGATTTCATATTTATTAGATATTTCTTTCTGGTTTATTAAATTAAACTCACCCTCTTTATTAATAGGAATTTTTATCTTTTCTGTATCCTGTTCTATATGAGTTTTCTTTAATCTTTTATTACCTTGACCTTGTATATAATTAGGAAAATGAATATTCAGAAGATAAAGGAGAAATTTATAATCTATTTTGGGTTTAAATTCTTCTTTTATTAAGAGTAAACCACAATGACAAGTCATACTGAATTTTCCTTTACGATAAAACACCATACCAGGATATGAACCATCTACTGACCAAGTTAAACCCTCGACATCCCAATCGTAACTATTGATTTTCCCAATTTCCCCATTATTTAAGGTTTGAGCTGAATAAACGGGAAAGAGTCCTTTATTATCATTGATGTATTCTTTTGTATACTTAGCTTCACCCAAATAAATATCTAATATATCAGTTACTTTTTTCTCTACAAAATTTACTTTACTTATTTCTTCTTCAATTTTTTTAATCTTCTCATTTGAAATTTCTATTTCATTTATTAGTCCTTTTAAAAAATTCCCATATTGTTTAATACTATATATCTTCTTTTCTTTTTTTATTCCAAGCTTTACTAATTCATTCTCTTCCCAAAAATCTTCAATTATCCAATATTTACTTTTATCAAAATTTCCAAAATTAATTAATTTGCATCTTGAGTCATCAACTTTAAATGAATTTTTACTACCTTTAAATTGATTAAAAAGATTCTTTGCATTTTCTAAATCGTTTTCTTCAATTTCAAATCTGTCAGAATTTAACATCTCTCCAATATTGGAAACTAAATAAGTAAATAAAGGGAAGTTTTGTTTTATATTAGTATTAATTTTCTTCTCAATTCCTAAAATATATGTTTTCTTATTTGTGTTAAAGAACGTTTTAAGCGGTAAGGATATTATACAGTTTACAAAGCATTGATTCTTTATTTCATTCCTCAATTCATTATTTGCAAAATTATCTAAGATACCATTAGGAATAATTACAAAAGCTTTCCCACCCTTTCTCAAATTATTAATAATCCATTTTAATGCAAGTCCCTCAACTCCGACTCCAGAACTCTTATATTCACTTTCTAATCCTTCTTCAGTTATTTCATCTCTTAAACTTCTTGAACCTTTTTTAACATATGGCGGATTTGATAATATTAAATCTGGTTTTTCCTCTTCACTTTCAAATTTTACTTTAAGAGTCCCAAGATTACTTTCCGATAATAGTTTAAAGGTATCATTAAAGTATTGAGAATAATTTTTTGTTAATGTTGGATTTTTCTCAATAATATCTGATAAATAAATGAGCATATTTGCTTTTGCAAGAATAATAGTTCTATGTTCATCTTCATCACTACCTTTATCAAAACCTAAAAGCTTTATTTTCTTAATATCTCCATTTGTTTCGAATTGACTTTTAATTTGAGGATAAATTTGCAGTGGTTCTAAAATAAAACCTCCTACACCACAAAATGGGTCACAAACAAAGTTTGCAGCATTTACATCAGCTATTTCAACCATAGCTTTTACAACTTTTCTTGGAGTGAAAAATTGCCCCAAACGACTTTTATCTTGACTTTGTTTTAGAAATGTTTCAAATAACTTTGTCTTAAATTCTTTTTTAATATTTTTTAATGATTGAAATTCAGAATATTTCCTTATTGAATTTTTGAATAAATTTGATTGACTTTCAACAGGTTCTCCATCACTGTTTACAAATATTGTCCCATTAATAATGGTAGTTCCATCTTTTCCTTTTTTAAAAAGTTTTATAATTTCTTGTCTGGAATTCCGAGCATAAAACTCCAAAACATCCTTATTTGATTTCCCTTGGTCATACATATTCAAAAGACTATAAAAATCATAAGGAGATTTCAGAACATTTAAATCACTTAGAAATTTAAAAATAAATAATTCTACTACATTATATAAGCACTTGGTTGGGTCTTTTCCTGTATTGACATAAATATCTTGCCAAACACTTTTTGCTAAATTCAGAGGATCAACTTCTTTAGTTTTTTCAAATATAGAATTTTGGTTTGACGTTTGTGCTAATATTTTTTTTATTACATCATAAGTATCTTTAGTCCTAACATCTAACTTCTCATAATTTGGTTGTGATACATCTTTAATGAAAAAATTATTTTGTATTTTTTGCTTGTCTTCACTTAATATAAATGAATAACTCCTCGTTTCTCCTGTTGTTCTGTCGGTATAAATGTTTTTAATATCACTGTGCAAAGGGTTAATCCAATAAGTTACAATACCATCTGTTATAATACCCATTTTAGCTTCTAAAACTTGACACAAATCATTACATTGTTCTATTGCTTCTTTTTTCTGTTTATCTGTTTGAAATTCACTTGGTTTTTTATTTTCAATAACTGTGACAACTTGAATGTCAGATTTATTTCTTCTATCCACAATTAGTCCATCTGGTTTTCTTGTCTCATATTTTTTATAATTTTTATTGGCAATTATTTTTTGATGTTTATATTGCTTTAAAGTAGTTGAATGAGTTGGAAAATATTCATATTCACCAACAAAAATACCTTTTTTTAAAAAACCTCGTTGTATTAGTTCTTCACTCATATTATAAATTTAATCTCATTAGGGATATTACTCTTTAGTTATTCTCACATTTCTTTAGTTATCAGTAAAATATCTATTATTTTCCGAATAGTAAAGAACCAATCTTGACAATGATTCTGCATCTGCATATATTGCAGGTGCATTTTTTGTTAACTATCTTCAACCCATGAGAGGAGAAATACATTTTGAAAACTGAAACTTTTGTACAGAAAGTAAATATACCAAACTTAAAAGAATTTGGAGAAAAATATCCGCAATTTTTTAATTTAGCACAAAATGATGGGAATTTTCTTTTCAATATTATAATGATTCCTCAAACCTTTATTTTAGCAAAGGTATTATCTGATTTTAGATACCCCGCTGTTTTATCTGTAGCTGATATATGTTATCAGGAAGCTAAACAGAAAAGGGGATTCGTTTTTAGTAATAATGTAAAGCAATTTATTGGAGCAGCAATTTGTTCTTTAATGGAAGTTAATTCCTATGAAAAGACAGGAATTAAAAAGTCTATCCCTCACCCTCAATTTAACAGAGGAGAATTTTATAAAGCTCGTTAATTTTATTTTTAATTGAAATAGTAATTAGTTTTTTAGTAATGGAAAATTGATTAGTCTTTTGATTACTTATTTTCAGAAAGTGCTTTTAAATTTGAGAAAAAATTAATAAGTTCAATTGAACTAATAGAACTATTTATTAACAAACAAAATTAAGCTCTTTGAAAGAATGGTCTGGTAATCAAGAAATTTGATTACTCTTTTGATTACTCCCATATCATTTTAAAGTAATCAATAGTAATCAATTTAGATTCTGTCATTTCCTCTTTAAAACAAAAAATGCGAAATCAGTATGAAATCGCATTTAGTTGTGGGCAGAGACGGAATCTGAGCTTGTCCATCCCGCCTTGGCGGGAGAACCGCCGACCCGCCTTCATTAAAATTCCGGCGGACAGGCACAAGGATTTTCAGTCCTTTGCTCTACCCTATCTTATAATGACATCCGGTTACTAAAAAGGTCTTTGCTTTTAAAATAAAAAAGCCTCAATACAATTTATATTGAGACTTACTTTGTGGGCAGAGACGGAATCGAACCGCCGACACAAGGATTTTCAGTCCTTTGCTCTACCGACTGAGCTATCTGCCCTTAATTTGGAGTTCAAAAATATAGTTTTTTCCGCTAATCTCAAAAGTTAAAAAGAGTAAGCAAAAATGGTATGGACGTATAAGTGTATGAATGAATGGGTGTATGAATTATGAGTTGCATAGGGCATAGGGCATAGCGCAAAGAGCACAGAGCTTAAACTAATCTTGCAATCTTTTAATCTTGTAATTTTTAAATTTATTCTACCGTTACGCTCTTAGCCAGATTTCTCGGTTGATCTACATTCAATCCCTTCTTAACAGCAATATGATATGCAAGCAATTGCAAAGGTATTACAGTCAAAATAGGCATCAGCATTCTTATAGTCGAAGGAACCTTAATTGTATAATCGACAAGGCTGTCAATTCCATTATCATTTTCTGTAGCAATTGCAATAGTTCTGCCGCCACGTGCTTTAACTTCTTCAATGTTGCTTATTATCTTATCATAAGTCGAGTCTTTGGGAGCTATAAAAACTACAGGCATATTTTCATCAATCAGGGCAATAGGTCCGTGTTTCATTTCTGCAGCCGGATAGCCTTCTGCATGAATATAAGATATTTCTTTCAGCTTAAGAGCTCCTTCAAGAGCTACCGGGAAGTTATATCCTCTTCCCAGGTAAAGGAAATTGTTTGCATCGTGGAATTCGGAAGCTATTTTTTCAATCTGATCATTCAACCTTAAAATAGAATTTATTTTATCCGGAATAGCCATTAATTCTTCGGCAATAGCTCTTCCGTCAACCTGGCTCATGCTTTTTCTTCTTGCGACAAGCAGTGTTATTAAAGCAAGAACAACTAACTGGGAAGTAAATGCTTTTGTAGAAGCAACACCAATCTCCGGACCTGCGTGAGTATAAACCCCGGCTGCTGTTTCTCTTGCTATTGAGCTTCCGACAACGTTACAAATACCGAGTACAAGCGCACCTTTCAGTTTAGCTTCACGAAGTGCAGCAAGTGTATCCGCTGTTTCGCCGCTCTGCGAAATAAAAAGTATTGTGTCATCATGGTTTATTATCGGGTTACGGTAACGGAACTCAGACGCATATTCGACCTCTGTTGGAATCCGGCAGAACTGTTCGAACATATATTCGCCAACCAAGCCGGCATGCCATGAAGTTCCGCATGCAGTAATTATAATTCTTTTTGAGTTTACAAGCCGGTCAACTACTTCCGTTAAACCACCCAACCTGCTCGTTCCTTTTTCAAATAGTATTCTTCCTCTTATGGAATTACTGATTGTTTCAGGCTGTTCCATAATTTCTTTCAACATAAAATGGGAAAAGCCGCCTTTATCAATCTCATCCAGCGTCATGCTTATTTCATGTATTTCTTTCTCTATCTCATTATCAGTAATAGTTTTTACAATAAATTTGTCTTTATAAACTTCAACCAGCTCGCCGTCTTCAATATATATAACCTGTTTAGTATGAGCCAGGATAGCCGAAACATCCGAAGCTATAAAGTTCTCGTTATCTCCTAAACCAAGCACAAGTGGAGAGCCTTTACGTGCAGCAATTATTTTATCGGGTTCACCTTCATAAACAACCGCAATACCGTAAGTACCTTCAACTTCGGTTAAAGCAAGCCTTACTGCCTTAAATAAAGGATTTCCTTTCTTCAGGAAACTATCTATCAGATGTGGAAGAACTTCAGAATCTGTTTCAGTTTCAAAAACATAACCGAGTTTTTCCAGACCTTTTTTAAGGGTACGGAAATTCTCTATTATTCCATTGTGAATTACATAAAGATTTCTGGAAGTATTGTAATGAGGATGTGCATTAATTTCGTTGGGAACACCATGCGTCGCCCATCTTGTATGACCTATTCCTACTTTCCCTGAGAGATTAGTTTTCTGAACTTTCTCCTCCAGTAAAGAGACTTTACCCTTATTCTTGATAACGACAGAGTGGTTATTAGTAAGGACTCCAAGTCCCGCCGAATCATAACCACGGTATTCAAGGCGTTTTAAACCGTTAATGAGAATTGGAACACAATTTTTTTCGCCGATATAACCGACTATTCCACACATGTCTCACCTAAAATTAATTTTGAAAATGATTAAATAAAGCAAAAATAATGCCTTACAATAAAGTAATAAATTGTACCCTCAGATATTGTTGAGGAGTAATTAAATCACAAAAAGAAGTAAATGTTATTTTATTTTTGCTAACTTTTGAATAACCGTTTTTACAACTTCATCATTCTTAGAAATAACCTTATAAAAGTATAAACCGTTGGCTATTTCATCTCCATCCCTGTCCCTGCCATCCCAGTGTATTTTATTAAAACCAACCCTTAAATCGGCAGGAGGAATGAATAACTCCCGTATTAATCTTCCGGCGATAGTAAATATTCTTATCTTTAACTCCTCCGGAACATCAATTCCCCTTAGTTGAAATGTAAAATAAGTATCATCTTCGAAGGGGTTGGGATAGTTATAAACTTCTTTCAAGTCGGTTTCATTATATACATAAAAAGTAGTTCGGTAAGAAGTAGTATCAAAAAAATTATTTGAAGCATCTTTTGCTAAAATTTCAAGAATGTGTCCCCCGTCTTCCAAAGCCGGATCCCAGGAAATAGTTCCTTCAGAGTTAGGATAAGGAATATAAGCGAACATTGAATCTGCAATCTCTACCGGTATGTTGTTATGAACCACTGAAAACAGATCTTTTGTGAGAGGCAACGGGCTGTTGTCATCTAATGTAATTAAAACATGAGGTTTAGCCGAAACGATATCCCCATCAAGGATTTCCTTATTGTCAAATGTAATATTGAAAAGCGGAGGTACTGCATCTCGTTTTATATAGAATTTTTTGTTAATCAAATTGTTGTATGAAAAATATTCTCTTTTATCCTGCTCGCTAACTACACGGATATCTCTTTCAAAAAAAGTTCCGTTAAACTCATCAGCCTCGCTAAGTACATTTGTTTCTACAGTATATTCAACCGCTTCAGATGAACTATCCGGCGGTAACTGCGCAGTGGTACTAAATATTAAATTATCAAGACTATTCTGGTAAAATTTTAACTTTAATGAATCTGTATCCGACCCACCTGTTTTTCTTGCCTTGAAGTTAAAAGTAACCGGAAGCCCCTGTAACACAGAATCCTGCTGAAAAACAAGATCAGCTTTTTCAAGATAAACATCGGAAAGCGGTTGATAATCAAAATTAACACTTCTAAGTTCCATCGGTTGTGTAACTGTAAAACTGGAATCTGTTAAATTGAAATTTGCCTGAAGATTGGAATAAAGATCAGCATCTATTTGTGACAAAGAGATCGAATCAGGAATATTAGTAAGAAGAGTGTCCCAATTCTTTGTAGCTGAATTTAGTCCCAGTAGATCAGTGGCAAATTTTCCACTGGGGCTTGGATTATTAAGATCATATTTAAGACTATTCCACTTCTCAACAGGTCCAACAGATTTAGTTGTTATTGTACCGTTAGCATCAACATAATATCCGGCAAACCTGCTAAACTTTGGCGTAAATCCGGAAGAGCGATAAACGGATGCATAAATAAAGTCATTCTGCCAGTCCCAACACCAGGAATAATAACTTTGAAAATTACCTGGGAATGGTAACATAACAACCCATTCCTCTTCAAATGAACCATCATTTAATTCTAATCTTCTCATGTAGTTAGCATTAAAGTACTCTGCCGGATAAATATAATCACCATGAACAAAAAACCCAGTAATACCCGGCTGGAAACTGCTTCCGGAAAATACCATGTCTGGCTTTGCCAGTGCCCAGTTATTTGCAGGGTCAAAAATTCTTAAAGTGTATTTATAATTACCTAATGAATCTTTAGTAGTGAGATTGTAAATATATTTACCATCCGAAGTCAGGTAGACCGGACCATCTGTAGCGGTTGTATTATCCCATCTTAATAAACCGGAAGGAACATCTACTGAATCTATTTTCTCAGTAGCAGTATTAATCCTGACAAGCTTATGTGCATTGCCGGTTGCAACATAAATATATCCGTCGCTGTGATATGCCATTATATTTTTTATAGAGTCGCGAAAATCTGAAAACACACCATAAAATTGTCCTTGAACTGTTCCATTATTTCCGGTACCAAATCTGTACAGCATCGAGAAACCATTATTTTGTGTTGCAGACGCCCATATATTGCCAATATATAGATAAGTTCCGTCTGTGGTTAGTGCAGTTAATTTTATGCTATCCGGTAATTGTTGCGGAAAGAAATGCTGCAATAAGGTTTTTTCCGATGGTCTGGCAGGCAATGGGTCTGTATTAAGCTTAAGACTTCCAATCTCATCAGAATAATTTATGTTATAAGCATCGAACGTTTCTAATATTTTTCCATGTGCATAGTAACCATTTTTTTGCTCTCCTGCTGTCGAAAAACTTCTGGTAGCGCTCCATTTCCCGAACTGTGTTCCGTCAAATATTCTTGAACGCCAAAAATAAATTCCCGTAGAAAGATTTGCCGGCTTCCATTGAACAAGAGAACCCGAAGGAGTTAACTCGCCTGAGCTAATAATCGGGGAAGCAAAGCTTAACGACGTATCTATTTCTATATAATATTTAAGTTCTTTATCTATATAATAGCCTACGTCGGAAAACAGGAATTCAACTTGATTGTTCTGGGCTGCAAATCCATCGACCGGTCTCAAGATATTCGGTTCACTAATATTATAAATAACAAAGGGCACTGTTGTTACGTTGTCCGAATGATCCTCCTCCATAATAGTTCCTGTTTCGTTCACCTTTGCCGTTAAATTGAATAGTCCACCTTGCTGCGGAACCCAGTTGAATAAAACAGAATCTTTCTCGGGAAAACTTCCGAGCTTTGTCGAGCCGAGCTGATAGGATGAATCAGCAGACTGCACGAATAATTCCACAGTTACAGAGTCGTTTGGAAATGTTATCCCGAAATTCCTGATATTTACTTTTACAAATGCTGTATCACCTAAAACAGGATTTTCAGGTGAGATAGTTATTCCTGCAGAATTTATTTCAAAGTCAGGATACGTTGGCAGCGCAAGTTTCAATATGGGATCCCCAAGATATGTTAAGAGAGCAATTTGAGTATCGAATAATCCTCCCGAGGGAACCAGATTTTTTGAATTAAGAATCGCCTTTCCTACTATATAATTTTTTTTATTAAATATTTCTTCAAAAAATTTATTGTTTATTGCGGTTCCTATACTCCAATAGGTTAAACCGGCGCTGCCATAAAAACCAATACTGCCTTTTCCTTCAACTTTGTTAAACTGCTCGCCAAATACATCCTGATTGTCAAAATGGGAAGTGTAACATGTAACACTTAGGATTAATGGTAACCTGCCTTCATTTTCAAGTTGGTAAATGTCATCAGTTAGAAATGTTAGATCCCATTGATAACCGCCGCCATGACCGTAATAGTTTACGAGCACAGCACCTTTGTTAATCTCTTCTCTTATTTTTGTTCCATCACCCTGAAATGGTACATGTTCCGGTGAAGTAGGGAATCTGAATACTTTCGAAGAAGTGAATCCTTCCGGTTCAATATACCTATTACTTAGTGCGAGGCTCGAATCATTGAACCCGAGACTTATCTCATCTTCCGGGCTTAGCCCGGATGCAAGCAACAATACGTTTTGTTTCCAGGCTTTTGAATCATCTTCCGGGTAATTAAAAAGTTTCTGTAATAAGATATTCCCTTCCTCGACTGTTTCCATGGATAATCTTCCTATCGCAAGGTCAGGAACAACGTCAGAACCGGATACGGCAACAATCAAATTATCGCTTGCTGCCTGACCGTATTGATAAGCAAAATAAGGAATGGAAGGAATAAAATTAGGTCGGCTCGATTTTAACAGACCTCTATAATCATAGCTCATATCTCCCATAATTACGATGTATGAAGGTGCAGGTAATTGCCAATTCTCGAAAGCATATTTTACAAAATCCTTAAGTGCAAACGGATTTAATAAACCGTAAGAAAATTCATCATATATTTGCTGTACGTCTATAACTTGTATCCGGGGATCGGGTATGCTCTCATCCGGGAAATTTTCACTTCTGAAATTTGCCAGTTGATTTGCAACTCCGTTAAATTTAGAATGAGTAATTATTATATAGTCGGCACCGTTGGATAGTTCTCTAAGACTTGAGGAAACATCAGACCTAATAGAATCAACAGTTAAAAAATTATCTGACGAGGTACAAAAATATTCTGTTTCAGCATTTAAAGTATCCATAAATTCTATAAATTCTGTCGTGGTGGGATAAAATATTTTTTTATTCTTCGAGGGTATGTATATGTGAACGTCATTTCCTTCCCACTGCCAGAAAAAGTAACGGTTAATACCATCAACATCATAATTCTTAAAATTATAGTATTTATCGTGTACTCTGTTATATCTCCAATAATCAAACTCTGCCCAATTAATTCTTATCTCGTCATCATGAACAAGCTCACAAATATCCCCTTTTACTTCAACTTTCAAAAAATTTCCAGTGTAAATTTGAATACTGTCTGATGACACGTAAAAGCTTTTGTCGAACACTACATCCGTTTGTCCATCCCAGATTATATCTCCGATTGGTTGATCGGTTATTGAGATAAATGCTTTATGATCGGTGTTACAATATGGACTATTGGTCATACCTTGCATACCGATTTTTAGTCTTACATAATTTGAATCAGGAGCGAAATCTGGAAAGCCTTCAAATCTATACTGAAACGAATAAGTAGAATTCCCCCCATTAGCTGTGGCTTTATCCCAAAACCAGTTATCTCTCCTCTCATTTGCATAACCTAGTCTTTCGTACAAAGAATCTTTTTCATAGTGTATTGTCTGCAAGTTTGAAATATAGTTGCGAGTAAAATTTGCAGTGTAGCCCGGAGTATTAACATAGTATAATCCTGTTGAATCACTCTGATATGAGAGCCAATATACGTTGCTTAAATTGTAAATATTCATTTTGCAGTACTGAGTGGGTGAGGGTGGAAATCCTGCAAACTGAAAATAATCCCCTTCATTAAAAAGTTGATCCGAATTATTATCCGCCACATCAATCGGCGTAAGCAATCCGTCATTAAACAGTTCTATTTTATCAACAGGAGTATTAGTCCCTAACTGCGCCCCTGCAGAAACTAATTGCTCATAAGTTATTCTATATACCCCTTTTTCTTTCAGGAATATTTTAAAATAATTCTTGTTCGGATCGTACCAGTAGGAATTTTGCTGTAATTGCTTATCGGGTGAAACAATTTTCCCGGCGAAATTCTTAGCTGCATCAATATTGATAATAGAATTTTCTATGAATTCATCTGTCATTCCATCGGAAACAGAAATAATATAGCCCTTACCCTGATTGCCAAAATCAATTCGGATAGTAATGCTGTAGTTAAAAACCAGGTCACGCGTTACAGGGTTAAACTGATAAGGAGCAATTTTTATAGGGAGTATTCTAAGATATCGAAAATCATAAGACTCATCTAACGTAGCTGCAATATCAGGGAATAAATTATTTTTTGCATATACGTCTTTATTAAATTTCTCAACCTCGTATTCTTCCAAGGAGGGATCATTTACCGGGACAGGTATTATAAACTTATTTTTTTGTGTAGACTGTTTCTGATTTAAGATTCTGATTCTAGGTTGACTGAAATATGGTATTCCGATGCGAGCTACAAATTCCGGCAGCCAGGGATCGCCCGGATTTATAGATAAAAAATCGCCGCCATAAATTTTTTGATACTGCTTCCCATTAATTAACGTATCAATAACAGCGTAAGAATTACTAAAATCAAACTCCACCGTTATATGATCAATATCAGATTCGATTACTTTATAATTCTGTGGGAACAGATTAGTCGTAGAAAAAATAAAAATGAACAGACCGATTAACGATTCTAACGTTATCCTCATTTAACTCCTAAGTGATAGAAAAGCCGGACAAAACATAGCACTTTGAATAAATTGAGGCAAGGGGAAAAGGGACATAGTTAATTGAAACAATTGTACACTACTCGGAAATACTTACCAAACTATTTAATTAAGTTTCGATTAAAACGCGGTGCACATACTGAGATAATAAATAGAAATAATAATAGGGCAAAAGAAAATTTCTTATGCAAAAACAATTCTTATAGATTCCCCTTATTGTTCAAAACCACAAAAAAAGTTTTAACAACTATCACTAAATCACTCCAGAAAGTCTCATTCTTGTAATAGGCTATTTCCATTTTTACACGTTCTCCCGGAGTTAAAGTTTGTCTTCCATTAACCTGGGAAATTCCGGTAATGCCCGGTTTAAAGTTATAAACTTCTTTTTGTTCATCTATATATTTCTCAGTAACCGATATTATTTCAGGGCGGGGACCAACTATGCTCATTTCTCCTTTCAGAACATTAATCAAATTCGGAATCTCGTCAATACTGGTTCTTCTAAGGATTTTACCTACTTTAGTTATTCTATGATCATTTTTTTGAGTGAGCTCAGGTCCTATTTCCAAAGCGTTGCTCACCATTCCGCGAAGTTTATATAGCTTAAATTTTCTTCCTCTGTAACCTGTTCTCTCATGAAGAAAAAAAGCAGGACCCGGGGTTTCAAGTTTAATAGCAATAACTGCCAAAAATATTATAGGTGAGAAAATTAGAAAGGTAAACAGACTAATAATTATATCAGTTAGTCTTTTAATGCAACTTCCCTGTTTACCCATAAAGCCAGAAATGTAATTTACTTTTTGTACTTTGTCAGTAAGTCGACTAATACATTTATTACTCTATCAACGTGTTCTTCTTTCATCCCGGGATAAATGGGGAGAGATACTAATTTGGGAAAAACGGATGAAGCCACCGGATAATCTTTATCATCCAATTTATAAGTCTGGGTATAATAGACATGCTGATGAACCGGCATGAAGTGTACACCAGCGCCAATATTTAATTTCCTCATTTCATCTATCAGCTGTGCACGGTTTATTTTCAGGCGTTCCAATTTCAAACGTATCGGGAATAAATGCCAGGAAGATTCTCTATCTCCTTTTACAGTGTGCAGTGTTAAAAATTCATTATCTTTTAATGCCTGAGTATATCTTGCGGCAATATCTCTTCTGGACTGCCACATCAGGTCTACTTTTTTAAGTTGGGGCAAACCAAGTGAAGCCTGCAAATCTGTAAAATTATATTTATAGCCTGGAGCAACAACTTCATAGTACCACGAACCCGATTCGGTATACCGTTTCCATGCATCCCTGTTAATACCGTGCAAACGCATTATTGAGCATCGTTCAGCAATCTCCTCATCATTAGTGCATATCATACCGCCTTCGCCGGTAGAAAGAGTTTTGGTCGCATAAAAGCTAAAACATGTAACATCTGATATGGTTCCTACTTTCTTTCCTTTATAAGTTGCAGGTAAGGAATGAGCAGCATCTTCAATTACTTTAATGTTATGCTTATTAGCAATGTCGTGAATTTCATCCATATCACATGGTTGCCCACCATAATGAACAGGAATTATTGCTTTGGTTTTGGGAGTAATAGCTCTTTCTATTTCCTTGAGAGAGATGTTAAGTGTATCTTCATCTACATCTACGATTACAGGTTTTGCAGCGAAATAACAAACAATTTCTGCAGTTGCAGGAAAAGTCATTGTTGGAACTATAACCTCATCACCGGGTCTTATCCCGTAAGCTTCAAGTGTAAGGTGCCCTGCCGCAGTCCACGAACTTACAGCAATAGATTTTTTACATCCTATATAAGAATTAAAAGCTTCTTCAAACCTAATCGTTTTGGGCCCCATACTAAGCCAACCGGAACGAACCGTATCAACTATCTCGTTAACCTCTTCTTCCGAGATAAACGGTTTGTGGAAAAACAAAAAATCTTTATTCATAAACAAAATATCCTGATATATATACCAACCCTGTGAGAGAATTCCCAATTATTGCTTTTGTATCAAAAAGGCACACCATAAAATATGTTTTTTTTAACATAAATGAAATTGTATCAAAATTTTTGCCAATAAAAAAACAATCCTCATTATTAACATCCTTTGGCACGTCTAAGTAAGTTTAACCTCAATAAACTGATTTTCGGTAATCAAAATTTTTTGTCTGGCTTTACTCTACCAAGTCAAGATTTTTATTAAGAAAGTTTAGAACCTTTAAATTATTTTTAATATCGGTAGGCAAATTAACTATCTTTTCTAACATTATATGATAAATGATCACCTATTATTAAACTTCAACCTTGCTATGTGCTCTTCTCATCCCAAACAAATAATTTCATCAAACCTATTATATAACCCATTCCGTACGAGATGTGAATTGCCGGAAAAACAAATAAAGTAATCACCATCGATTTCAAGTTTAATCGACTTTTGACTGAAAAAAATAAACATAGAAGTATATAGATCAGCAAGGGTAAGTATATTATCGCATGAAAAAAAAATAACAACGAAAAAAAAAGGTATAGAACAAACAAAAAAGGTATAATATGTCTTAATTTTATTTCAGATTTAACTTTCTTCGATACAATTGGTTTAAAAACTCCATACTGAAAATATTGTTTAATTAAAGATTTGAAATCTGAGCGAGGATAGTAGTATGATTTAATATCCGAATTCAAAAAAATTTTTTTCCCTTTACTTTTTGCCCTATAGTGAAACTCATCATCCTGGTTCCTTAACAATCCTTCATCAAAATAACCTACCTCCTCAAATAGTGATCTTTTCCAGGCTCCCAGATATACATGATCTGAGTAACCAGAATATTCTACTCTATGAATTTTACTGCCTCCTAGTCCTAGAACAGTTGAGGTAACATAAACAACTGCTTTTTGAAAATTTGTTTTACCTTTCTTACGCATAGGTCCTCCGACAATGTCGGCCCCTGTTTTATCGAAGGTTTCAAGAAGACTAAGGAAATAATCTGAGGCATATTCTGTGTGGGCATCTAATCTAATAATAGGACTTCCACTACTTTGTTTTATAGCTATATTTAATGCAAAAGGCACATATTTTTTCGGGTTAATAATTAATTTTATATTTGGATAATCTTTTTGCCATTCACTAACTATACTGACCGTCTTATCGTTTGAACCTCCATCAACAACTAATAATTCTTTTTCAAATGGTTCAGCATTTACAAAAAATGAAAGGACATTTTCAATGTATTGTTCCTCATTATAAACCGGACAAATTACAGTTATCAATTTAAGCGTTTCCTTTAACATAAAATTTTTGTTATATCAAGCTTTTATAATAGCAGATTGATTTACCGTTTTCGAACTCGCGAGCAAAACCATTCCTTTCATAAAACGAAATTGCCTTTTCATTTTTCTTTCTTACTGATAAACCGTAATAATAAATCTTATTTTTCTTTAATGTATGCTCAAAATACTCCAGTAATCTAGTCCCATCTTCTCGTACAACACTCTGTGGATCTACTGCAATTAAAAACAACCTCATGGAAAAGGCGCTTTTCTTTTTTTTACCAAAACTTCGTAAAAGAACTTCATTGATTTTTTCTATTAAAAACCTCGGGTGGGAAAAAAGAATTAGTAACATCTTCAATCTGTTCTTCCTTATAAATATTTTTAATGACTCATCAGTTTTATCACCTGCAATAATATAACCGACTATTGTTTCCCCCCTTTTAGCAACTAATGAAAAACTATTCAGTTCTATTAGCAGAGTTAAATATTCTCTAAGCATTATCACTGAAAATAAGGCAGAGAAATGATCATTTTTAAAAGCTCTTTTATGGACATAAGAAATTTTTTCAATATCTTTATGAGTAGCTAAATGAAATTGAATCTCCAAATCCAAAGTTTATTCCTCAGCAATCTTTATAAACAGATATCATTTTCTCGACTGAATCTTTCCAGTTGTACTCTCGTAGAACTTTAAGTCTACCATTATTTCCCAATTCATTTCTAAGTTCGGGATTACAGATTAATTTTTCTATAGCAACTGCTACAGCTTCGAGATTTTCCTTTTCAACAACGAATCCTGTTTTTTCATGATCAACTACTTCCGGAAGTCCTCCAACATTAGAAACAACAACCGGCTTCCCGCAGGCAGATGCTTCCAGAATTGCAACTCCAAAACTTTCTTCTAAAGACATAGCAACATAAATATCAAGCATATTATGATATTTCTGAATATCATCATGATTTACATATCCGGTAAATATTGTTTCGTTCTCAAGATCCAGTTCTTTAACCATCCTTTCCAGAAATTCTCTTTGGGTACCACCACCAACAATAAGTAACTTCAGAGGTTTGTTCGGAAATTTTTTCCTTAAAAGTTTAAACGCTTTTATTAAATAATCGATCCCATATCTTTTTTCGAGTGTTTTAATCGTACCTATAACAATATCATCCGGTTTAAAAAAATTATTTTCCTTCTTAGGATAAAATCTTTCAATATCTATTCCAAATGGCGTTATAATAACTTCTTTATCGGTATATTTTTTAGCCTCCGCTTCCATTACCCGGCTTGTAGATAAAATCCTATCTGCTTTTGATAAACTGAATTTTAATATTTCCTTATGGAGAACTGACTTATTGGGGAAACTAAAAATGTCCCCTCCCCATAAAGAAATAAGATATGGATGGAAACCTGAAAGCGCTCCGATTAATCCATAGCTCGATGCATAGTGAGAATGAACGATATCGGGATTAAATTTCTTAATAACTTGTTTAACTTTTTTTCTTGCCCTAAGATAAATCAGTTTTGAAATGTTTGATTCGTCTTTAGTTTGTAGTTCCCGCGATGTATTTATACTGCTTAATAAAATATCGGGTGTATCCTCATATAACCGCGGATCGGGTTTGTGAATAGAGAATATCGCAATAGAATTATTATTATTCCTTATAGATTTAGCCCAACGTAAAGTGTGGGGAGAATTTGAATCTGCAAGAATTAAAATGCGCATTAATCTTTTATAGATATTTTTTTACCCGTTCATTTTCCTGATAACTACTTCAATAGAATACTCACCATCGCTATGCACTAAAGGATCTGTAATTGTGTGCCCCTCATTACATTCTTTGACATATATTAATTCAAAATTATTAATTGATCTTTCAATTAAAGGAATTATTCCAAGTGTATTGGGTTCTTCATCTTTATCTATCAAAAAGAAATGGAAATGATTCGGATTAAATCTTGAGGGAAGCGTTTTTTTCTTTTCATATAAATCCCTATGCGGCAGATAAATAATTAAATACCCGCCAGGCTTAACTATTCTGAACCAGTTTCTTATTGCTTCCGATGGATCAGGAAGATGCTCAATCGTATGTGATGAATAAACAAAATCGTAAGTGTTATCTTTTTTCCCTTTCAGGTATTGGGCGTCTCCATGTTCAAAATCATATCCTTCAGCATTTTCAATAATTAAATCTCCACCGAATCCTACATCGAGTCCTTTACCTTTACAATACAAATTAAAGAAGTTTTCCTTCAATCTTCTTTCTCTGGCTTTCGATGTTTCTGCAGGCTTGCATGGTCGTCCTACAGATCTATATGTTAAGATTAACCAATTTTTCTTCCCCCATCTTAAGATTTTCCAAATTGATGCCGGCAATATTTTCTTTAGTTTTTCTTTTAACATTATAATTTAACCTTAAATATCTTAAGCTACTTTAGCCTTCTGATCGCAAAATCTTTGTACGAACGGAAGCACATTATTAAAAACATCCTCAAACTTCAACAGGTTCATACATTGAAAAGCCGGGCAACCCGATTGTCCACCTGTTGTAAAACAGTACTGCTCGTTTTTTTGAGGAGAACATTTTATAGTTTTACTTATATGATTATGATACTCACCTAATGGACGTGAGAACTCAGAATTAGTCGGACCATATATTGTGAAAGTAGGTTTCCCAAGAAGACTCGCAATGTAAAGCGGACCGGAATCATTGCCTATAAAAACTGAACACTGCCTTATTTGCATAATTAATTCTTGTATTGAGTGTGTTTGAATAACATTTATCTTCTCTTTTAATAACAGAGTAATTATATCTCCTGGAATTCCCTTCGCGGGGGCGATTAAACAAACATTGTATTCATCTTTTAATCTGGTTGCCAAATCGATAAACTTATTCAAATTCCACTCCTTCGCTTTCCATCCCCCGAAAGGATGAATAAGTATTTCCCCCACACGATTTATGCTCAGAGGAAAATTTTTTATTTCCACTCCCTTAACACCAGGAATTTTAATAGTGATAACATCCAGATACCTGTCTATAAGATGAGGTGTTCTCCTTATGGGCGAATAATAGTCATAAATAGTTTTAAATTGTTCTCTGTTCATCCCGATTATTTCTTTAGCTCTTGAATTAAAAATCAACGTTGCGGAAGTCATGACCCCGGTTAGATCAAAAATGATTTGAGGCTTTGTCGATCTAAGTTTTTTCCTTGCTTTATGGCTTGCGATCCGATCGCGGAAATAAAAACTCCTGTGATCTAATTCACAGAATTCTAAATCAGAAAGTCCTGATTTATAAATAGGTACGACTTCCTGGTAACAAACTATAATGATTTTTTTTCCGTAGTACTTTTGTATTTCTCTTAATGCTGGAATTGTAAATACTGTATCTCCTATTTTATGTAGCGATATGACAACAATATTACCATTCTTATAACCAAAAGTTCTATTTATTGACCTTACAACATATAAGAATGATTTAACGAAAGAATAAACAAACTTAGCGAATAATTTATATTGGTTTATTGACTTGGTAATTTCCACAGTTTCAATCTTAATTAAGGAATAACTTTATTTGCATACATTAACTTCCCAAAAAGAGCACGGGTTTTTTTAATAAAACTTTTCGAATAACCTGTCCACTTTTCTGAATAATCCTTAAATTGATTTTCTCCTGTTATATAAAACATTGCCTTCAATTGTTCTGCTACCAAAATATGATAAGTAAAGGAAGAATAATATTTTTTAGGATAATCGTATAAGTAATAACGGGTCCAGTGTTTTAGATCATAGTAAGACAAAAGTTTTTTCAAAGAATCCACACCTTTAATAAATAGTTCATTTGCTTTTTCATTCTTGTTTAATAAGAATAAATCGTACAATCCGAATAATGAAAAAATAAAACCATTTAAAACGCCCACCGTTCTTACCTGAGAGGGATATTCTTCATAGATTGGAATTGAATTAAAAAAATTTACTAAACCACCTTTACTGACTTCATCTTTAAATGGGACTATAGCATCTAAAGACAGCTTTTCATAGTCGGAATTCTGAGTTAAAATTGCTGCCCGCGTTAATACTGAAATAGCCTCACCCTGTGCCATTGCAGATATCCATGAATGCTTCAATCCATATTCAGGAATTTCATAATTTAAAAGCCAAGTAGCACCATCATTCCTATTGACTCTATTTTTAATGAACCAATCTGCCATTCTCAGAAATTTTATTTTAAATTCATCATCTTGAAATTTTGTTAAATAAAAATGCTCATACAATCCAAAAGCATATTGAGCAATAACAATTGGATGCTCAATATCTGGTTTATTAAAACGACTAAATAAAGGAATCCCTTTCGGAGAAAATTTAGCCGGGTAATCTATTTTTGACCTAAAATCCAGATAGTATCTTCCTAATTTTTGAGGTTTTTCAGAGATACAGCAACGCGTTAATGAGTTCCAATACTTTGCTTTTTCAGGGGAATAAAAAGTTAATAGTTTATTAAGATAATTTTCAAAATTGTCCGGGTTCATAAACTTTTTCTAAAACTAATAAGTATTATTAATCTTTACTTCACTTTTTTGAGCATTAGATAAGCCGTTTGAATTATTATAAAAATAAATTAAGCTGCCGAACAATATCCAGAACGGAAGGTCGGAACTAACCCTGCCATAAAATAATAATCCAATACTATCAACAGTGCTCCTGACAAACATACTTGCACCTCCAGCAAATAAAGCAACAATGAAATAATATATTTCTTGTGAGCTATTTTTATATTTTTTAATTGTCTTTAATCCTACTCTAAAATAAATTATAGGTAAAGCTAAAGCGACAACCAACCCGGAAATTCCTAGTTCTGAAAATAAAAAAAGAAAATAGTTATGAGACAAGTTAGAACCGTCAGTAAGACTGTAAAGCTCTTTAAGTATAGTACCAATTCCGCTATTCAGCATTACCGGAAAATAATTAAAAAATATGTATTTGTAAGCTCCGGGGCCAATTCCAAAAACCGGATAATCTTTAATAATATCTACAGAGGTTGCCCAGAGATAATCCCGTTTTGCCAACCCGCTTTCAATTCTAAATGATAGAGTAATTATTTCATTTAATGGTTCAAACAGAACGACAGCTAAAACCAAGACTACAGTTGAAATTATTAACCATTTAAAATATCTTCTTTTTAATATGTAAAACATTATAACCGTACTGGTATACACCCCAAGAAATGCCGAACGTGATATAGTAAGAAACAATGCCAAACTAAAAAATAATAACAACAAAATATTTATTGTTATTATGGATTTTTTTTTGTAGCGAAATAAAAATGAAAGTATTAAAGGAATTGAAATCATATAAAATGCTGAAACAACATCCGGGTTTCCTATTAGTCCGGTAAATCTGCTCCTGATCCCTTCTGTAAAAAATGAACCTTCTATGGCGAAAGAAAGGATTGAACTTGATGCTAAAATAAATGATGCTATTGTTAAAGCTAAGAAATAATTCCTGATATCTTTTTCATCATTAATTAAAGCATAAAAAAGATAAACAATAACAAAAAAAACCGTCTGCCTGGCAATCAATCCTAAACCGGAAATGGGATAATCAGACATAACCGAAGATGCAATCATCGAAAAATAATAGAGTAATAAAAAATAGACCAGGAACCGGGGAATCCGCGGATACGAATAGAACCGGAGTCCAAATCTTTTTAAGAATAAATAACCTAACAGACTGAAATCAATTATTTGAACAAATGTTCTTAGGGACTGCCCTACGTCTCCTACAAGAGTAAAAAGGGAAATGATAACAAGTGCAAGAATAAATCTTTCCCCATATATATAAGTTAGAAGTATAAGCAATAAACCAATCCCACCCCAAAAAGCGTTCTCTCCAATCAGGATTGCGCAAATTACCAGGATGAATGATATTAATACTATTTGCTTATTTGTTAACTCCATAAAAAATCATTATTGCAATGTAAGAGTAGAAAATAATTTCATTTATTCCCGACTATGTTTTTCTTGCTGCACAAATGAAATTTCTTGTAAGTATCTTCTCGGGTTTGCCTGTCTCTATTGTTAAAAAAATATTATAAGAGAACTTGATCATTTTCCATAATATTAATCTGATAGTTCCTTTCAGGTTTTTGAGAAGAGGAGCAGTTTCATAAAAGCTTATCTTTTCAAATCCGGCATATCTTAATATCTGCTGAGCAGAGTTAGGTGTAAAAATAGTTAAATGAGTTAAATCACCATAAATCATTTTACCAGATGATATAGCTTGCCCGTTTGGAGTATGAATTATAAATATTCCTCCCTTATTTAAATGTTCAAAAACACCTCTTACGATTGAAGTTATCTCCTCTTTATTAAAGTGTTCAACAAAATCGAGAGCTAATATTATATCAAAACTACTTTTGTTCATTTGAAGATATTGCAAAGCATCAGCCACATCAACATTTAACTTCTTTGAAGAAGCAATCTTAATTTGCTCTTCGGAAATATCAATCCCCTGCAAATTTTCATATCCCTGGTTCCTTAGAAATTCGAGGAAAAAACCTCTGCCGCATCCAATCTCAAGAATTGAGGCATTACGAGGATAATCTTTGAGTAGTGGCAAATACCTGAACTTATATCTTTTCCTTTCAGCAGCTATAGACTTTTCATCAAATGCGGATATGTGCTGCTTAAATGTGGAATCATATTTCTGATACAACTTATTTCGAAAATCTGTCATATTCGATAACTTTTTAATTAAATTTTTTGTTCACACTAATATTATAATATCATTGATTGGACCAATTATATATTCACATTATTTGTATCAGGAATAAACCGACTAAATAAATTATTGATAATTTTTATTGAAGAGTGATTTATAATATATAAATTCAAAAAATAAATAATACAAAATAAGGATATTGAGAAAAGGCTTCCGTTAGAAAGACCGTCAAGAACAATTCTATTCATTAATAAAACTAATAAGTAACTCAGTAATCCATTAAATAAATTTATGATTATCTCAGACATAAATACAGAGACAGCAGTGAGATTAATCTTCCTCGTTAAAATAAAAAGGCTCATTATAAAATATGAAATGTAACTGAGGGAAGAACTTAGTGCCAATCCATTTTGCCGGTAAGGTTCTACTAATATTATATTGAAAAATATTTTTAAGAACATTCCTATAATTGTAATCGTTAGAAGAGATTTTGCAAGATTAACGCTATAGAGCGTTTTATTCAGGATTACATAAACTGAGTAGAGAACCATGCTTACAGCATACAACCTTAGTACCTCAAATGTCATTCCCGTTCCCGTTGCTGTAAAATTGCCACGTTCAAATGCTAACCTTACAATAGTCTCACCATAAAAAATGAAGAGGAATGAGATAGGAACAAATATTACTATACTAATTCTTATACTTTCATTCAATATCTGATTCATGTCATGATCAGCTTCCCTGGAATATGCACCTGATATCCTGGGAAAAATTGCAGTGCCAAGAGCAAAAGAAAATATTGCAATTGGAAAAAGAAATAGGTTTTGCGCATAGTTAAGTGAAGCAATACCTCCGGCATCTACCTCATCATAGAAAAACCTGTCGGCAATTGCATAAAGCTGTCCAATCGATTCTATCAGAACAATTATTAATAAGGAAGATTTGATTGTCGACATTATATAAGATTTTTCAAACCTGAATTTCCCTAATTTGAATTCGCCGAACTTGTTCGCTTTATATATTAGATAACTAAACTGGATAAGAATACCTACTGCATATCCTACAGGTATAGCATAAATTCCAATGTCTCCTGATACAACAAAAACCAGGACTATTATTGATAAATTCAGAAACAAGTTGGATACCGATGGATATTTAAACTCTAATTTAGCCTGAAGGTAAGATGAAAGAATTGAAATACCTGCGGACAATGGAATTGTTAAAATAAATATTCTAAAAATTCTTTTGGCTGCTATACTTATCTCTTCCGACGGTGAATGCAAATAAAGATCAACAATTAAATCTGAAAGCAATAGTAAAATAAGAGACAGAATAATACCGCCGAGTATGAAAATTCCAAAAACTTGTGTTGAAAATTTCGCTGCGTCAGAAGAATTTGCCGCAACAACTTTACTATAACCCGGCATAAAGTAATTTTGCCCCAAATAATAAATAATTGTATTTAAGGTAATGGGAAGGACAGCACCGACAAGATACAAATCGAATTCTCCACCTGTTCCAAAATATCCTGCATATATAATCTCACGTATAAAACCAAATCCTCTTCCAATCAGCATAAGTGCAGAAATAAATATCGATGCACCTGCAACAGTAGAAGTAAATTTTCGGGACATTGATTTCAGGTTAGATGTAATATTGCTTTGAAGTAATCTACTGTCACTTTCAAACCTTCTGCACGACCAACTTTGGGTTCCCATCCTAGGATTTTTTTTGCCTTGCTTATATCGGGTTGTCTTACCTTCGGATCATCTTCAGGGAGAGGTTTATATACTATTTTACTTTTTGAACCGG
>MGZZ01000178.1:0-10637 GCA_001802795.1 Ignavibacteria bacterium GWC2_36_12
TCATGGGAGACAATCTAAATGGGGTTGTAAGTTTTCATGGCAGTTTGCCTGCCGATTCAGTTCAAAATCCTTCCGGTGTAAAAGCAAAATTATTAGTATGCAGTGGAGCAGACGATCCTTTTGTGCCTGTGGAACTTGTTGACGGCTTTAAAAAAGCAATGGACGATGCTGGTGTTGATTATAAATTTTTTAGCTACCCCGGTGCGGTGCACAGCTTTACAAATCCGGGTGCAGACAGTCTTGGTAAAAAATTCAATTTACCTTTGGCATATAACAAAGAAGCTGATGAAAAAAGCTGGGCAGAAATGCAGAAGTTTTTTAATGAAATTTTTAAATGAGTTAATTATATGGCATATAATGAAAAATTAGCAGAACGAGTAAGAGAAGCTTTTGCTGGCATCACTAAAGTTGAGGAAAAGAAGATGATGGGCGGTTTAACTTTTATGATTAACAATAAAATGTGTGTCGGTATTCTTAAAGATGATCTCATGGCTCGTATCGATCCAGATGTTTATGATTCGGTACTTAAAAGAAAAGGGTGCAGGGAAATGGATTTTACCGGCAAACCGATGAAAGGATTTGTTTTTGTTAGTCCGGAAGGAACTAAATCGAAAAAGGATCTGAGCTACTGGGTTGGTCTTGCTCTCGATTATAATAAAAAGGCAAAATCTTCACGCAGGAAAAAATAATTCAGGTTATTTTAATCCACTCTTTCCATACCTCAGGTTCGTAGCCGACAGTCACCATTCTGCCGTTGCGAACAATCGGGGTTCTGAATAGTAAAGGGTCATTCAGCAATTCTTCTTCAATATCATAAACCATGTAAGCGAGATCTCTTTTCTTAAATTGCATGCCCTCTTTGTCAATTAATTCTTCAACCGGAATTACCTGTTTAATGTTTTCGAGCTCACCTTTTGAAATACCTTTTTCAGTAAGATCACGGAAGTGAAAAGGGATTCTTCTCTCTTTGAAAAACCTTTCTGCTTTTCTTGTATCGTTGCTGCTTTTTGTTCCGAAGATTTGAATATTCATTGCCGGTCAATCAAAATAAATTTCCTGTGTTCTTTTGGCTCTTGGAAAACGACTTTTAATTCCTCCTTTTGTAACAACTGCAGTTCCTAAAATATAATCTTCATATTTTATAACGTATTGTCCTTCTGTAAAAGATTTGTTTTTAATGATGCCCCCTTCCATATAAGTTTTTAGCTCATCCATATTGTTTATTTCTATTATTGCTTTGTTAATACTTTTACCGAGTACCTGGGCAGCCTGTGTATGTAGAGTAATCTCGCCCGATTTGTCTAACGACCCGAACTTTGTACCGATTCTTTCAAAAATTCCCGGATTATTATCGTACCAATCAAGGGGTACGAAATATATATCCTTATTTTTAATGAGATAATTATATCCCGCGAGAATATTTTCTTCCACTCCGAAATAATCTCTAATATAATTTAATCTCTCGTTGATATCTTTATGCTTATGGTTAAGTAGCTTTATGTTTCTTTTTTGTGGTATGATTTGTTCCGGATTTGTTGTACCTTCTGTTTTTCTAAGCTTAGCAATAAAAAATCCATCACTCCCTGTTTCCCAAGGGAAAATCCTTTTACTTTTTTGAAGTTCGGGTCTGAAATTTTCCGATACAGATGAAGTTAAACCTTTGCCTGATAAGATTGGAAGAGTCACATCAATTAATTCCACCGGATACTTGGAGAGAACTTTATTAATGATAGATTCATTTTCTTCCGCAGTCATAGTGCAGGTAGAATAAACGACTTCGCCTCCCATTTTTAACATTTTAATTGCAGCAATAAGAAGTTTTAACTGAAGCTCGGCAAGCACGGTTACTTTTTCTTCATTCCACCATTGAATAACTTCGCCTTTCTTTTGAATAATTCCGAGCCCGCTGCAGGGAGCGTCAACAAGAATCTTATCGAAATAATCTGAATAAATCTTGCTTAACAATTCCCCCTTCTGGTGAATTACTCCGGTATTAATAATATTTAGTCTTTCAATATTATGAACAAGAGCTTTTAACCTGCTTAGCTGGATTTCATTTGCAATCAAAGTTCCTTCGTTGTTCATCAGTTCGGCGAGCTGGGTTGTTTTTGAACCGGGAGCTGCACAAAGATCTAATACAATATCATCTTTACCGGGAGATAACACCAATGCAGGCAGCATTGAGGATAGTCCCTGTATGTAGTAAAACCCAAGAATATGTTCTATTGTTTTACCGGCAAGTTCATTACCTTTAATTACCTTTAAAGTATTTTGCAAACCGGGCACACGTTCAGTTTTTATTCCATACTTATTCGAAAGAACTTTGATAATTTTTTCAGGTGTGGTCTTTAGTGAATTTACTCTTATGAACTGGGAAGGAGAGGAGTTAATATATTCAATAAATTTATTAAGGTTTTCTTTTCCGAATAATGATCCGACATACGATTGGATTTTATCGCTTAGTTCAGTCACTCTTAATCAGACTCTTACAAGATTAAGCAATTTAAAAACTTCATTAACAGCATACTTTGAGTTCTTCTGTTCCGGGAAAGTTTTTTTATAATCTGCTTCTATATCTTTTATTATCCGGTCCAGGTAAGATTCATATTTTTGAACCCCAGCTTTTAACTCATTATTGTCGGAGGGTATATGAATTATCTGTGGAGTGGTTCTGTTTGCATAAAGAATATACTTGGCATGTAAATAACTTTCGACGTGAAGAACCGAAACGCCTTCAGCAGTATGTATTTCATGTTTGCCGAAAAATTCTTCACCGACCAGGAGAGCTTTACCCGGGAGCTTAAATTCTGTGTATTCTTTGAACTCGGTAAAATCATGGGGAAAATTTTTGATGCCGTTTGAGGCAAGCCTCGATGCACTTAAACTAACGAATTCCTTTTCGCTCATCCAGCTCTATTTTGTACTCTCAAACTTTTTTATGAAAACCGAGACCGACTTTTTCAAATCTTCAGTATCGGCGTATTTTTTAATTGTAAGTAATTCAGAATGGCAACCGGTGACCATGGCTGAAACGTCCACTGCTTCGCTGTTAACAAGAGCCAGAACGTTTATTTTCTTTTTATAGATCGAGTAAGCAATTTCAAAACCTACACCGAGGCTGGGACCGGAAACTTCGGCAATAACTATTTCGCTTTTATCTATCCACTTTATATCCCTGCTGAAAATTTCAGAGTCCGTTAAAGGTATTGCAGGTTTAAATTCAGAATTTAATTCCGATAATGCTGTGTGTCCTAAAGAAGAGACTTGCTTTATAATATCCAGGCAGTAGTTATGAAATTTTTGATCCCCCTTTATAGGGGCTGCGCAATAAACAATCATTTTTATGAATCTAATATTTTTTGATAGTAATCTTCGTAATTGGGAACGACTTTATTTTTGTCGAATTTCTTCACGGCTCTCTCTCTTGCATTCTGGGAAAAGATGCGGTACTTCTTCTCATTGGTTAATAATTCGATAACATACTTTGTCATTCTTTCTATATCACCTATTTCTGCTATAAAGCCGCATTCATTGTGCCCTACTAATTCTGGTAACCCACCGACACTCGAGCTGACAACGGGGATTCCGCAAGCCATAGCTTCAAGAGCTGCAAGACCAAAGCTTTCTGATTGCGAAGGTATTAAGAAAACATCCGAGGCATTTAATATCTCAACCAGTCCATCCTGTTTACCTAAAAATTTAACTTTGTCAATAAGGTCGAGCTGCCTTACAAGTCTTTCGCATTCCGATCTCTCCGGTCCATCACCTACAAGCAAGAGCTTGGATGGAATTTCCTTTTGAACCTGTTCAAATATCTTTATTGTATCAGGTACTCTCTTAACCTGCCTGAAATTCGAAGTATGAACAAGAATCTTTTCACCTTTACCGGCAATATTTTTTCTAAACGAACAATCGTGATTTGGTGTAAACAATTGAGTATCCACAAAATTCGGAATTACCTGGATATCTTTTTCAATATCATAATTAGTAAGAGTTTTTTCTTTTAGAAATCTTGAAACAGCAGTAACGCCATCGCTCTTTTCAATACTGAACTTAACTAGCGGCAGAAAAGAAGGTTCGAGTCCCACGAGTGTTATGTCCGTACCGTGCAAAGTTGTAATTATTTTAATATCGTTTTTTCCTTTAAGCATTTCCTTGGCAAGGAAAGCGCTGCTCGCATGGGGAATAGCATAATGAACATGTAAAAGATCGAGCTTTTCGTATTCGGCTACTTCAACCATTTTGCTTGCGAGAGCGAGAGAGTAAAGCGGAAATTCGAATACCGGATAATTGCTCATTTCAACTTCGTGAAATACCACATTCTCAATAAAATTATTCAACCTAAAGGGTAAAGCATAGCTGATAAAATGAACCTGGTGACCCCGCAAAGCTAATTCTTTACCAAGCTCGGTAGCAATAACTCCACTTCCGCCGTAAGTAGGATAACACGTAATTCCGATTTTCATCTGGTTTGGATTCTAAAATTATGAAACAATAATTCCCTGTATTTTAGATTGAAATACATTCCATTGATAACGCGAGAATGAAAAAGGCGGGAATCCGCTCTTTTGGAATTCTGTAAAGAAAACCGTTCGATTTCATACTGCTGAAAGATAAAAATTATTGTTAACTAAAACCATCAAATAAACTTAATGCAATAGTTGCGTGTCTCAAAAGTTTCTACTGAGCCAGTCCGGATTGATCGCTTTATTGTTCCCCTTTTTCTTTGGTTTTATATCTTACCTCGTTAAATTCACATCATAAAAATGTCTTTTCAAAGAAAAAATATAAAATTACTAGTTATTGGAAATTCTGTTGTTGATACTATTGATTTTAACGGGGAAATAAAAACAAAGCCAGGCGGGATTTTTTATACGGTTACGGCATTAAATAATTTCAAAGAGAATCAAGATAAAATTTCTTTGGTAACTGCTGTTGATAAAAAACATTATCTTTTATTTAAAGATGAATATGAAAAATTAGACGGGAAAATTTTTAATTATGTCGAGTCTATTCCTAAAGTCTGGTTAAAAGTAGAAAAGCATTCGGAAAGACATGAAAAGTATGAGAACATCAACCAAAATATTTCTTTTAATATCAAAGACTTGAATTCATACGACGGAATTTTAATCAATATGATCACAGGTTTTGACATAACTCTTGAACAACTGAAAGACATAAGAAAAAATTATGAAGGCTTGATCTATTTTGATGTTCATACCTTTTCGCGCGGGCTCGATGAAGATTTTAAAAGACGTTTCAGAGTAATTCCCCGATTTAAAGAATGGGCTTCAAACCTGGATATTGTGCAGGTAAATAAGAATGAACTTTTTACATTGAGCGATAAAAAGAATGAAGAAGCAATAATTAATGAAGTGCTTGATCATGGAATTAAATATTTAATTGTAACTCTTGAGGAAAAAGGAGCTAAAGTATTTTTTAAGGAAAACAACGTACTTAAAAATTTTCATGAATCAGCAATTACCGTTAATATTAAAAATAAAGTAGGATGTGGAGATGTTTTTGGGGCAGTGTTTTTTTATAGTTATATTTCACAGGGATATAAAAGTATTAACAAAGCATTACAGTTAGCAAATCTTGCTGCAGGCTATACTGCTTCTTATGCGGAAATAAGTGAATTTATTAATCTGAAGGAAGATGTTTTCTCACGATATAATTAAAAAGAGAATATTAATTGTCGGTTCAAACGGAATGCTGGGGCAAAGCTTGTGCAGGTTTTATTCCAGGCAAAAAAATTCCTTGTTTCTTGCTTGTTCAATAGAAGATAAATCTTTTATCAATGGATTCGACTACGTTCAATGCGACATTACTAAAAGAAATGAAGTAAAAAAAGTAGTCCTTGATTTTTATCCGGATTACATTGTTAATGCAAGCGCATATACAAACGTTGATAAAAGTGAAACCGAACGTGAACAGGCTTGGAAGGTAAACGTAAAAGGAGTGGAGTATCTTGCAGAGGCTGCAAGAATTCTTGATGCAAGGATTATTCACATTTCTACTGATTATGTTTTTGACGGCAAAGATGGACCTTACACAGAAGATGAAAAGCCTAACCCGCTTGGTTATTATGCTCGTACAAAACTGGCAAGTGAAAATGCTCTTAGAATAAGCGGAGTGCTTCATACTATTTTAAGGACAAATGTTCTTTATGGTGCAGACTCAAATGGCAAAACCGGTTTTGTAAGATGGCTTATTAATGCTTTAAGAGATGGGAAAGACGTCAGAATCGTTACTGACCAGGTTAATAATCCCACATTCGTCGATGATCTTGTTCAGGCAATTAGCAAAGTGATTGAATACAATAAGACGGGAGTTTATAATATAGGGGGCAAAGAGTTTCTTACGAGGTTTCAATTCTCAGAAATTATTGCCGATTATTTCGGATTAAACAAAAACATGATTAAACCTATCACGACCGAGGAATTAAACCAACCTGCTCGCAGACCTCTTAAATCCGGTTTGATAACACTTAAGGCTGAAACAGAGCTCGGGTATAAACCACATTCGATAAAAGAAACATTGGCAATTATTAAGAAAGAATTATATAAATAAATATGTCGGTTGATGAAAAAAATAAAGTATTGAAGAGTATTTTTTGGGACTATAATACCGAATTGCTTCCCTTCGATAAACTAATTGAAGGAGATATAAATGCGATTGATGATTATGAGTTTAAGTTAATATTGACCCGCATGCTTGAAAGACTGAATTGGTATGAGCTTATGGATATATTAGGCATTGACTTAATAAAAAGATTGCTGACACCTGAAATAATAAGTAAACTCAGGAATAATGAACTTAAGGAAAGATATGAAAGAATCAGGCGAATATTATTCGAAGAACCTTTACCCTTTTCAGGATGGGATCCTGAATATCGTAAAAGAATTAAAACTACCCTTTTATCTTACAGGTGGGACCGCACTTAGCAGGTATTATTTTCAACATCGCTATTCCGATGATATCGATTTGTTTGTAAATAGTGATGCTGATTTTAATCAATATATAGAAGTATTTTATAAAACTTTACTTAAAAAACAGGAAGGGGGCATGTTTAAGATTGATAACCAAAGGGTAAGAAGAAGTGAAAATTTTTTGCAGTTCTTTATTAACAAAAAAGAAATAGAACTAAAAGTTGACCTGATCAATGATGTTGCTCCACACTATGGAAATTTTTTTGAGGATAGTATACTAGGGAAAGTCGATAGCCTAAGAAATATATTATCTAATAAAATGTCTGCTGTATTTAGATACGAAGCCAAGGATATTGCTGATATCTGGATTATCTGTAAAAATCTGAAATGTAACTTGAGAGAAATCACAGAAGAAGCCAGAAATAAAGAGGTGGGCGTTGACCCTGTAGCGATATTTGAAATTCTTAGTTCTTTTCCTGTTAATAAGTTGGATTTAATAAAGTGGACAAAAAAACCCGATACGGAAATTTTTAAGAAAGAAATATTACAGATTGCAAATGATATAATGTACGGGAAAGATAATTCTTTATTCCTAAAGGTTTCAAAATAATTTTAAACTTTTGTTAAACTGCCTTTTCAACAATCCGAATATGAAAAAAAACAAATACTTTATTCTCCTTATGTTTTTTTTATTGACTTTGAGTATTAAGATTTTTCCTCAAAAAAATTTACCCGAATGGGCAAAGGGAATTGTATGGTACCAGATCTTTCCCGAGCGTTTTGCCAATGGTGATACAACAAATGATCCTGAAGCTTCTAAGGTTTTTATAAACAGCGGAAGAACCCCGGAAGGCTGGGAAATAACTAAGTGGACCGGCAATTGGTTTGAAGCCTCGGCTTGGGAAAAAAAACTTGGAGGAAAAGTAAGAGATCATCTTTATGACAGAAGATACGGCGGCGACATACAGGGAATTTTGGACAGACTCGATTATTTGAAAGAGCTTGGTGTTGGAGCAATTTATCTTAATCCTGTTTTTGAAGCAGTATCGCTTCATAAGTATGATGGTTCCACTTTTCACCATATCGATGTAAACTTTGGTCCTGATCCTGATGGAGACAGAAAATTAATTTCTTCTGAAATTCCTGATGACCCTTCAACTTGGGTATGGACTGAAGCAGATAAGTTATTTCTTAAATTGATTGAAGAAGTTCACTTAAGAGGAATGAGAATTATTATCGACGGTGTTTTCAACCATACCGGGGTTCAATTCTGGGCTTTCCAGGATATTATTAAGAATGGAAAAAATTCCAGCTACAAAGACTGGTATATGATAAATTCTTTTGATGATCCCGCGACAAAAGAAAATGAATTTGATTACAAAGGCTGGTGGAATGCAAAGTCACTTCCCCAGTTTAACAGGACTGAAAAAGATCTTTATCCCGGTCCCAAGCAATATGTTTTTCATTCAACTGTAAGATGGCTTGACCCGGATAATGATGGTAACCTTTCAGATGGAATTGACGGATGGAGACTCGATGTTGTAAGAGATGTGCCTGCGGGTTTCTGGAAAGATTGGAGTAAACTGGTAAGATCGGTAAACCCGGATGCTATTATTGTGGGAGAATTGTGGGAATTCTCTCCCGATTTCATTTCGGAAAATGGAGCGTTCAATTCATTAATGAATTATAATTTTGCTTATGCTGTAGTTGATTTCTTCATCGCCGATAAAAATAAAATTAAGGCATCCGAATTTATCGATAGCCTGAAAAAGATCGACAATACTTATCCCGAAGATAATCTTAACCTTCTCCAAAATTTAGTTGATAGCCATGATACGGAAAGATTATCATCTTTAATATTAAATCCCGATAGGAGATTTGATAGAGATGCAAACGAAGGTAATTCGAATTATAATCCGGGTAAACCGGGAGAAGAAGTTTATGAAAGACAAAAGCTGATACTTGCATTCCAGATAACTTACCGCGGTGCGCCGATGATTTATTATGGAGATGAAGCGGGAATGTGGGGCGCCGACGATCCCCATTGCAGGAAACCGATGCTGTGGGATAATTTTGAACCGAAGGCTTATCAGCCTTTGGCTGAAAAGTATGACAATGAAGTTATTACTAAAGACAATGGATTTAAGAAAGGTTTGGGTTCATTTCCTGTGAACCGGAATATAGATCTTCTTGAGTTTTATAAAAAGATGATTCATTTAAGGGATGATAACAAATGTTTGCAGGAAGGCGATATTAATTTCTTATACAGCAATGATGAAAAACAGAGTTTCGCATTTGAACGGGTTTTAGACGATAGTAAAATAATAATCGCTTTCAATATTGGAAAAGAAGAAGACGACTTTGAGGTTCCGGTAAATATTCTGAAAGGGCAGTATAAAGAAATCATGACTAATGAAGAAGGAACTTTTTCAGGTTCCGATAAAGCAAGCAGTAAGATTTTAATTAAAATCCCAGCTCAGTCTGTTCGTATTTATAAACTTTATAAACTGCAATGAAGAAACCGGATATAGAAAATTACAACTCATTCATCTTCGATCTCGATGGAACAATTTACAGGGGAAATAGCATTATTGCGAATGCCGATAAAACAATTAGTATGTTGAAAAAATCCGGTAAAAAAATTGTATTTATCTCAAATAAAACGACCGGAAGCATTAAAGACTATTTTGAATTTCTTACAGAGCAAGGCTTGGAAATTGAACCTAATGAAATTATTAATTCAACAGTTGTTCTTTCGAAATATTTGAGTAAAAACCATGATGGAGAAAAGTTTTTTGCGATAGGCGAGAAAATTTTCATTGATGAAATAATATCTTCCGGTTTAATTTTTTCTGAAAATCCTGACGAGATTGATATACTTCTCGTGACACTCGACAGAACTCTTAATTATGAGAAGCTTGAAATTGCCGCACGGGCACTGGAAAAAGGGGCAAGATTTTTTGCAGCAAATATTGATGATACCTGTCCGGTTGATAATGGAGAGGTTCTTGATGCGGGGGCAACAATTTCGGCACTTGAAAAAAGAACTCACAGAAAGCTTGAAAAAAATTTCGGCAAGCCTTCTCACTATATGATGGATGAAGTGAAAGAACGTCTTGGGCATGATTTTTCAAAAACCCTGTTAATTGGCGACAGGCTTGAAACCGATATCGCAATGGGGAATTTATTCGGATTGGATACGGCGTTAGTTTTAACAGGTGTTAAAAATTTCCCGAATGGGAATCAGGATATAAAGCCGACATATATTTTTGACTCTGTATTTGATTTGGTTAAAAGAAAATAATACCTGCCTTTCTTTTCATCCCCAACCTTCTGATTTTTCGATAGTCTAAATAATCAGTTATTGGAAAATTTAATGAGTGCTCTGAGCGATACGGATTTAATAAATAAAGCACAAGACGGCGACGAATCTGCGTTTAACGAACTGGTTTGCAGGTACGACCGCAATGTTCTGGCGCTCACATTAAAGTATGTAAATGATCGCGACGATGCAAAAGATATTTACCAGGAAGTTTTTTTACGGGTGTTCAGAGGATTGAAAAATTTCAAATTCAAAAGTGAGTTTTCAACATGGCTTTACAGGATTACAGTGAATGTTTGTTTAACCTTTATAAAATCAGGTAAAAAGCAGTCAATGATACGAATAAACAGCGATATGGAAAATGATGATATTGATTACATTGT
>MGZZ01000178.1:10657-16088 GCA_001802795.1 Ignavibacteria bacterium GWC2_36_12
TGAATTTACAGATAATGTTAAAGAAGCTTTGGAGAAACTTTCACCAAAACAAAAAATGATTTTTGTTCTGAAACATTTTGAAGGTTATAAAATCAGGGAGATTGCTTCGATGATAGGCTGCGGTGAAGGAACAGTAAAAAAATATCTCTTTGAAGCTAACCATAAACTCAGAGATCAGTTGAGCGAATTATATGCATAGAATTTGTCACCCTGAACCTGCCTTGCCGGCAGGCAGGCTTGTTTCAGCGTCTTTAAAAAAGATGCCGAAACCTGCTTCGACTTCGTGAAGCAAGGCGAGCAAGTTCGGCAAGACATTGAGAAAGGAAAATAAAAATGAGTCACAAAAAATATCAGGAATGGATTCAGCTCTTTTTATATAATGAGCTTAGTCAGAATGAAAAAGACGAGCTTCTTAATCATCTTAAAAATTGTAATGAATGTAGTGCTGAATTCGAGAAACAGAAAAGATTTTATTCGTCATTAAAGGAAATTGTTTTGCCCGAACCTGACCAGAATCTTTTATCTGAAGCAAGAAGAGAATTTAAAGCTGCATTAAAAGTTGAGAAATCGAAAAGAAGATTGTTCACTTTGCCTTCAATTAACATTTCTAATTTCTTCTTTTCTCCATCAAAAATTGCATTCGGCGGAGCAACTGTTTTAGCAGCAGGAATATTAATTGGTTATTTCCTGTTTAATAAAGAAACCGAGCTTGTAATTCAACCACTTAACCAGGATAAAAATGTTTCTGCTCTTGAAGAAAATACAAGGATTACTAACGTCAGATTTATCGACAAGGATCCTTCAGATGGTGAAATAGAATTTACCGTTGATGCTACAAAGCCGATTCATATTAAAGGAAATGTTAACGATCCGCAAATCCAGAATATTTTAACCTATTCTATGCTTTATGAACAAAATCCTGGCGTGCGTTTGAATGCAATAAATGTAATTAGCACAAATACCGCTAAAGACGATAGAGAAATTACAGGTGCATTACTTACAGTTGCAAAGTATGATACAAATCTCGGTGTGAGAAGGGAAGCCTTAAAACTATTGAGAAATTTTGCGTTTGACACTGAGGTAAGAGAAGCTTTGCTTTATATTCTTTTGAATGATGAAAATTCTTCGATGAGAATAGAGGCAATAACGAGTCTTAAAGAGATTAGTAAGAAGGGAAATGGTTTTAACGAAGATGAGATCTCTGCATTCCGGGAGAATCTTAGTAAAGAAGAAAACAAATATGTAAAATATCAGATAAGATCTGCTTTAAGGGAGATTCCAAAAAATGAAAAATAAATTTCTGTTTACAGTCATACTGACTTCAATTTGCTTATTAATATTTGTAATAAAAACTTTTGCACAGGATGAATATAATACACAGTCCTTTAAAGTAAATAAAGGCGGTAACATAAAGCTTGAGATTTCCGGTGGAGACGTTCAGGTGAAAACGGGCAAGGATAATGAGGTAAAAATTTCTAACAGCGAAGACGATGATTACAACAATGTAACAATTTACCAGGATGGAAATAATATCACAATCAGGTCCGATTATTATACCGATTTTGTAATTACCGTTCCCTCAGAATTCAATCTTAATTTGAATACTTCTGGCGGTGACGTTCAAGTATTAAATAATATTAAGGGAAGAGTAAGAATAAGTACAGCCGGCGGTGAAATTGAATTAAAGGATGTTAGCGGGGAACTGACTGCAACAACAGCTGGCGGAAATATCAGCTGCGGAAATGTAAAAGGGGATACCAAGCTTAATTCAAGTGGTGGGGACGTTGTCGCAGGTTCAGTGGAAGGGGAGTGTATATTAAATACCGGCGGTGGAAATGTTATTGTTAAAAACGTAACTAAATCGTTAAGCGTTTCTACCGGCGGCGGTAATGTAGATTGTGGAAATGTTGGCAGCGATATAAAAGTTTCTACCGGCGGTGGTAATATTTCAGTAAATAATATTTCAGGTGAAATGTCTGTAAAAACAGGTGGAGGGGATATATACGGAAATAGTATTAGCAAAGGTGGAAGTATTATGACGGGCGCGGGGAACGTAAACCTGAATAATCTTTCCGGGTATGTTAAGATTACTTCGGGTGCCGGGGATATTTCGGCTGAATTTGTGTCGGTAGGAAATAATAAAAGTTACATTACAACTGGCTATGGAAATATAACCCTTTATATTCCGGGAAATGCGAAAGCAACGATAACAGCTACGGTAAAATGGGCAGAGGTATGGTCAGATAAAAAAGATATCTCCGAATACATACTATCAGATTTTAAACCTTCTAAGGAAGATTATAATAAGAAAAGAGGAGAGTATCATGCCGTTTATGATCTTAATGGAGGCGGAACAAGAATAGATTTGGAAACATCAATAGGGAATATTGAAATAAAAAAATCAAAGCGTTAATCATTTAAAATAACCGCACGTCTAAATTAATTGGATTATTTTAATTTAATAAGAGATTTTATTACTGAAACATATCAGGTTGTTTTAGCGTCTTAACTAAAAAAATAATTTAATGAAATCATTTTTTACAATTCTTATAATTCTTTTTACTGTAACCAATATCAGTTCCTTTGTTAAAGATACTGTGGGTATAAAACAGGAAATAAAGGCGATAAGAATTAATCAGGTTGTAACTGTTGATGGAGATTTACATGAAGAATTCTGGAAGCGAATAACACCTGTAACACAATTCACTCAAAGGGATCCGGATGAAGGGAAAGAACCGACAGAAAGAACAGAAGTAAAAATAGCTTACGATGATGCTGCATTATACATCGGTGCAAGGATGCACGATTCATATCCGGATTCAATAATTGCAAGGCTTGCAAGAAAAGATGTTGACGTAACTTCAGACTTGTTTGCTGTTTTTCTCGATCCCTACAATGATAAAAGAAGCGGCTTTTATTTTGGACTTAACGCAGCAGGAACTCTTTATGATGGGGTACTTTATAATGATACGTGGGATGATAATACGTGGGATGGCGTTTGGGAGGGGAAGGTAAATATAGATGATGGGGGCTGGACGGCAGAAATAAGAATTCCCTTTTCTCAACTAAGGTTTCATCAGAATTCTGAGAATGTTTGGGGAATAAATTTAAGAAGAGATATCGCACGTAATAACGAACAGGATTTCTTTATTTATGTGCCAAAGAATGAAAATGGTTTTGTTTCAAGATTTGCAGAACTTAATGGAATAAATAATATAACTCCTCCGGACAGACTTGAAATTCTTCCTTATGTTACAACAAGAGCGGAATATACCCATCCTGAGCCGAACGATCCTTTTAACTCCAGTTCTCGCTATGTGCCGGGTTTGGGTGCAGACTTTAAAATGGGATTGGGGACGAACCTTACTCTTAATGCAACTGTTAATCCGGACTTTGGTCAGGTGGAAATTGATCCTGCTGTTATTAATCTTAGTGATGTTGAAACCTTTTTCGATGAGAAGCGACCTTTCTTTGTAGAAGGCTCGACTATTTTTAATTTTGGTCAGGGAGGAGCTTCTAATTATTGGGGATTTAACTGGTCTAATCCCGATTTTTTTTACAGCAGAAGAATCGGAAGAACACCACAACGAGAAACTCCGGATGAAACCGACTTCACAGATTATCCAGACGGAACACACATTCTTGGCGCTGCTAAAATAACAGGTAAGATTGGTGATAACTGGAATGTTGGGGCTATTCAATCTTTAACGTCAAGAGAATTTGCAAAACTGGAAACTGACGGGGTCAGATCAGAAATGGAAGTGGAACCTTTAACTTATTATGGAATAATTAGAGCGCAAAATGAAATCAACGACGGAAAGCAGGGGCTTGGTTTTATTTCAACTGTTACAAACAGATTTTTCCATGATAATGATCTGAGAGATGAAATAAATGAAGGTGCTTATATTTTTGGCGTTGATGGATGGACTTTCCTTGATTCATCTAAAACCTGGGTTGTAGCCGGCTGGTCGGGCTTAAGTCATATTACCGGGAACCAATCAAGAATTCTGGATTTGCAAAGTAACTCGCAACATTACTTCCAAAGACCAGATGCTGTCAGTTTTTCTTTAGATAGCTCTGCTTCGAGTTTAACCGGTTATGCCGGAAGATTTGTACTCAACAGGCAGAAAGGTAATTTCTTTTTCAATTCCGCATTCGGTTTTATTTCTCCTAAGTTTGATCTGAATGATCTTGGATTTTTATGGAGAGCAGATGTTGTAAACATGCATGTTGGTGCAGGATATTTCTGGACAGAACAAACTTCTATTTATAGATATCTTGAAGCAGGGGGCGCAATATTCAGGAATTACGATTACGACGGCAACATAACCTGGGAAGGTATATTCCACTTCGGTTTTATAAGATTTTTGAATTATTATACTATAAACTGGAATCTTGCTTACAACCCGGAAACTGTCAGTAATCGGAGAACAAGAGGTGGTCCATTAACACTTAATCATTCGGGCTACCAGGCAAATGCTTATGCTACATCGGATGATAAAAGGGACATTGTTATCGGTGCCGGTTTCTATACATATCGCCAGGCAGACAATTCATATAATCTTGATTTTGATACCTCAATTGAAATTCGTCCGTCTTCAAATGTATCGGTTACCATTAGTCCCTATTACTATACTAACAAACAAATGATTCAATGGGTTGATTCTTTTACGGACGAAACAGCAGTGAATACTTTTGGCAAACGCTATGTTTTTGCAAAGCTCGATCAAAAAACATTTGGAGCAGGGATAAGATTAAACTGGACATTCACACCTCAATTAAGCTTGCAGCTTTATGCTCAGCCATTGATTTCCTGTGGCGATTATTCCGATTTCAAAGAATTATCTGCACCCAAAACTTATGAATACAATATTTACGGGACAGGCAACTCAACTTTTGATGAATCAACTTTAGCTGCTGATCCTGATGGAGATGGACCAGCAAATTCTTTTCAAATTGATAATCCCGATTTCAACTTTAAATCTTTAAGAGGAAATGCTGTATTGAGGTGGGAATTTGTTCCCGGCTCAGTTGTATATTTTGTATGGACACAATCAAGGTCCGATGATGAAGAAACAGGTCAATTCCGTTTAGGTCGTTCATTTCGCAGACTGCTCGATACCGAAGCCGATAATATTTTTATGGTAAAGTTTACATACTGGTTTAATATGTAAAGATTTCCTCTTCATCTCTTCCTCACTAAAAAGTATAACCTGTCACCGCGGGTTATACTTTTTTTTATGGAAAGGATCAAATTTACTCATCAAAATTCTTAGTAAATAAGTCAGCTTATAAATAAATTTGTATATTAGTTTTTTGCCATATGGTGTGTACTGTTTATTAGAAGCCCACGTAGCTCAGCAGGATACCTGCCCGACTTGCAGGAATCCGGAATGAGTCGGGCAAGGCGGGGAGCGTCGGTTTCCTGAAC
>MGZZ01000178.1:16109-19230 GCA_001802795.1 Ignavibacteria bacterium GWC2_36_12
TATGTTGGTTTTACTAACAACCTTGAAAGAAGATTAAGCGAACATAATTCCGGGAAAACAATTTATACTAGTAAATACAAACCCTGGAAGATCATTTATAAGGAAGAAGCAGTAGATAGAACAAATGCGAGAGAAAGGGAGAAATATTATAAATCGGCAGCAGGTAGGAGAAAATTAAAATCAATATTAAATAATTTAAGCCCACGTAGCTCAGCAGGATAGAGCGTCGGTTTCCTAAACCGCAGGTCGGAGGTTCGAATCCTCTCGTGGGTACAAGTTTTTTAGTTTATTATTTTGCTCAAAATTAAAATTGAGTAAACAATGAATACACTCAAATCATTTCTTATTCTAAATCTGTTTTCATTTCAGATTTTTGCTGCCAATGTTTTTATTAACCAGGCGGGATATTTACCAAACCTTCCCAAATATTTTTATTATTCCGGACAGGCAGATAGTTTTTACATTATTGAAAAATCGACCGGCACAATTTATTATAGTGGTACACTGGTTCTTTCAGTAAAAAATGATCCTGCCACAGCGCTTACTCTTTACAAGGGTGATTTTTCAGATTTAGAAAGAGAAGGAATCTATTTTGTTAAACTTGATAACGGCGATAGCTCATTCTCTTTTGAAATTTCTTCTGATGTTTTCCGTTCAGCGATGGAGAAATCGTTAAAAGAATTTTATTACCAGAGATGCGGAATAGCTTTAACACCGGAATACGCCGGAGAATATAATCATCCTGCCTGTCATCTCAGTGATGCTGTGTTGCATTCAAGTACCGGTGAATCCGGCTTTATTGAAAATACAGGAGGCTGGCATGATGCTGGGGACTACGGGAAGTATGTTATTAATGCCGGAATAACAGTCGGCACATTATTAATGGCTTATGAATATTTTCCTGAAAAATTTGATTCTGATAATTTAAATATTCCTGAAAGTGGAAACGGTATTCCGGATATTCTTGATGAAGTAAGATTTGAGCTTGAATGGTTGTTTAAAATGCAAAGAGCCGACGGCGGAGTTTATTTCAAATTAACAGGAAAATTTTTTGAACCTTTCATTATGCCGCAGGAAGATAAGGAAGAGAGATACATTTACCAGGTTTCAAGCCCAGGTACAGGAAACTTCGCGGCTATTATGGCAAGAGCATCGAGAATATTTAGTATTTATGATAGCAGCTTTGCAAAAACCTGTCTTGAAGCATCCATTTTAGCCTGGAAATTTTTATCAGAACATCCTCATATTTTCCCTCAGGGCGGATTTAGAAATCCAATAGGAACGAATACAGGTTATTATTATGATTATGATGATAGTGATGAAAGATTATGGGCAGCAGTTGAGCTTTTTGAATCAACGGCAAAAACAGAATTCCATAATTATTTTATCGATCATTATAACGATGCAGCTATATTAGATTCTACTATGTGGTGGAGAAATGTGAAAGCTCTTGCACAAATCACATATCTTTTTAGCAAACAATCTTCTGTATTGCAGGAAGTTACAGACAATATCAGTATTAGCCTTTTAGATTATTGTAATTCACTTAAAGAGAGATCGAATCGTAATGGGTTTGGAATAACAATTAATCCGGGAGAATATGTGTGGGGCTGCAATTCTGAAGTGTTGAACAATGCCATCTTATTAATTTTTGGGTTTGAACGGTCGGGTAATAGTGATTTTTATAATAAAGCATTGACCCAGCTTAACTATATTCTTGGAGCGAATGCACTCAACAAGTGTTTTGTTACGGGAGTAGGTTCTGAACCGGTTATGAATCCACATCATCGTCCTTCCGGGGCTGATAAAGTAGCTGACCCTGTTCCCGGCATAATTGCGGGAGGACCAAACCAGAATCTTCAGGATGCTCTTCTTGATTCGCTCTTTAATAATTCTACTCCTCCGGCTTTATGCTATGTTGATCATGTTAACAGTTATGCTTCAAATGAAAACGCAATCAACTGGAATGCTGCTCTCGTTTTTGTCGTAGGTTATTTTAATTCGGAAGGGAAGATGAATTTTGAAAATGATAAATAGATTTTAGAGAGATTTCAAAAACTTATTAAAGAAACACCAGATTTTTTTTATTCAGACCTGTGCCGACCCATAATATCGATAGCTCTGTTTTCCGTTTCTCGACAGAAGATTCCTGGTATTTCTTCATTAAAAACTAACGGCTTCTCCATAGCCAACTCATTTTTTTGTAGTTTTTATTGCAAAAATTCACCTTTACTTATGTAATCTTTACCGATTTATTTAAGTGTCAAAGATTAGAAATAATAAATTTATCTCGCATTGATGGCACTATACTTGTTTTCAGTTGTCGAATAATATAATTGTAAATAAAATGAGAGAGTAAATTGAAAAAGCAGGTAATCATAATAAGTATACTTTTTTTATTCGCTTTGGTGTTAACAAGTTGCGATCCCGATCTTGAAAATAAGTTTACATTCAAAAATTATTCTGCCGGAAAGGTTTTAATTAACTTCCGGGGTAGTCTTTATGAAGTAAACCAGGGGGTTTCATTTACAATTAATGACGTCCCTAAAGGAACCTATAGTTATACTACTACTTATGAAGTTCCAGTCGGAACGGAAACAACATCTTCGGAAGGCGATGTTGAGGGATCTGTTATTTTCAAAGCCTCTACAAGGATTTTAGTTGTGTTTTCAAGTACTTTTAACGAGGGGGCTTATACTATTTATGCAACTATATCTAACAGTGATGATCAATCTGAAAGCATTACAGATCCTTAAGAAAAGAAATGAAGACCGTGTTAATAATTTAAGATTTTGTTTATTCAGGAGGATATGATGGGTTTTATTGAGGTAAGTGTAGTTACGTATTTGCTTGTCCTTTTATTCCTTGCCAGGAAAAACTTTAGGAAAGTTTCACGCTCCTTAAAGAAAAATGATTAATTAATTATTATTTATTTTTCCCCTTATTTTCAAGAATTTTAATAGTATTATTTTCTCCGATTATTACTTTATCAGGGGCATTTACAAATAAACCCGTTTCAATTACTCCCCGTAATATTTTTAATTTTTTTTCGAGTTCAACAGGATTGTCGATAACTTTTAGTTCTAAATCTGCAATAAAGTTGTTTCCATCCGATGGAAAT
>MGZZ01000179.1 GCA_001802795.1 Ignavibacteria bacterium GWC2_36_12
AAGACTCGGTGTTAACGGTACATTCAATGCAGGAGCTATCGAATTTAACGGAAAGGTTTTATTAGGGGTAAGAGTAGAAGGAAACGATAGAAAATCTTTTCTGGCAATTGCTGAATCTCCAAATGGAATTGATAATTTCAGGTTTTGGGATTATCCAATAACAATGCCTGAGACTGAAAACCCTGACACTAATGTTTACGACATAAGATTTGTAAAACATGAAGATGGATGGATATACGGTTTGTTCTGCACGGAAAGAAAAGACCCGGATGCACCTGAAAGCGATACTTCTGCTGCAAATGCGCAATGCGGTATTGCCAGAACTAAAGACTTTGTAAAATGGGAACGACTTGCAGATTTAAAAACAAAATCTCCTCAACAAAGAAACGTGGTCTTGCATCCTGAATTTGTGAATGGAAAATATGCCTTCTATACACGTCCACAGGATGGATTCATTGACACAGGAACCGGCGGCGGAATCGGCTGGGGATTGTCGGACTCAATTGAAAATTCTGTAATTGATAAAGAAACAATTATCGATGACAGAGTATATCACACAATCAAAGAAGTAAAAAACGGAATTGGACCAGCCCCGATCAAGACTAAAAAAGGCTGGCTCCAGTTAGCTCACGGAGTAAGAAACACCGCCGCAGGTTTGCGTTATGTTCTTTATATATTCCTGACCGACCTGAAGGAACCAAATAAGCCAATTGTTAAACCGGGAGGATATTTTATCGCTCCCGAAGGAGAAGAAAGAGTCGGAGACGTTTCTAATGTAGTTTTCAGCAACGGATGGTTAAAAAGAGATAATGGCGATGTGCTTATCTACTATGCTTCTTCAGACACCCGGATGCATGTCGCTGTTTCAACAGTTGATAAATTGCTCGATTATGTATTCAATACTCCTGAAGACGGGCTGAGAAGTTATGCTTGTGTTGAACAAAGAAATAAACTGATAGAAAAAAATTTAAGGCTTATGAAAGATTGATATTTTCTCATACTGTTCTCCTTGTGCCATACAAATGTTAAGCAGTTTGTATGGCATTTTTTATTTTAAAGCAAAATTTTCTTCCATCAAGGTTTATAATAGAATTTCCCTTTTTTATCTTTTAAGTTATTGTCAATTTGATATAAAAATTTAATCGCATTTATATCTTTTTGATAAATAACGATAGAGATCGAAAATTCCCCTCATGTTTTAGTAAAAAATGGAACAATATTTTTCTTTGCATTGGTATATCATTTGTTTTAACAAGTAGCTAATTAAAAGTTGAACCGTCATATAAATATTTTTCATTCTTTATTAAATAAAAATTAACAAGGGGTTTTATATGAACCAGCACCAGTCAAATATAAAATTCTTAGAATTTATATTTATCATTCTTTTTTTTGTTAACCCTCTCCATTCACAATCTATAAACCTTATTGATGAAAATACTACAGTACGTGTTCTTATACCCGAAGCAACCGTGAGTGCTACATGGAGGTCAAGCCTGAATTTCAATGATGATAGCTGGATGACAGGAACAGGCGGTATAGGGTATGGTTCAGAATATGATCAATTCATTAATATTCCTGTTGGTGATAAAATGTATAATTCAAGCGGAACACCTGACAAGTCCTGTATGGTCAGAATCAAATTTAATGTTACGCAAGAACAAATTTTAAAAGCAAGGAAGCTGATGCTTTATTTAAGATATGATGACGGCTACGCACTGTATTTAAATGGTGGCTTGATTTCTTCAAACAACGCACCGGGGAGTCCCAAGTACAATTCACTATCAACTGGCGAACATAATTCCGGTACTGAACCAGAAGAGTTCAATTTAATTTATAATTATCTGTATGAGGTTTATAGAAGTGCCGTTAGTATACTTAGAGTTGGTGAAAATTTACTTGCTATACAAGGATTTAATCTTTCGGCTGATGATCAGGATTTTTTACTTAATATCAAACTCGTGTTGGAAATATTTGGGGAACCTCCTTTGTTTGAGTCTTCGAATCTGCCTATAGTAATAATTAATACTAACGGCAGCGAAATTCCCAATGATGAAAGAATAATAGCTGATATGGGTATAATTGATAATGGACCTGGGCAAAGGAACGAGGTTACAGATCAGTTTAACGGGTACAATGGAAAAATCAGTATTGAAGTTCATGGTTCAAGCTCCGTTTCATTTCCTAAAAAATCATACAATATTGAAACCCAGAATGCTCTTGGTAATAATAATAATGTATCATTACTAGGTTTACCTGAAGAAAACGACTGGATTTTATACAGCTTTTATAGTGATAAAACTCTCATGAGAGATGTTTTAATGTACCGCCTTTCCAACCTGATGGGACGTTATGCAAGCCGGTCAAGGTACTGTGAATTGGTTCTTAACGGGGAATATGCAGGTGTGTATGCCCTATTGGAAAAAATCAAGCGTGATAAAAACCGCGTTAATATTTCTAATTTGGATGCTGATGATATTCAAGGTGATTCACTAACCGGCGGATATATAATTAAACTCGATCAGCCTGATCCGAATAATGATTTTTTTGTTTCAGCTTACCCGCCTTACCCAAGTTCGGGAAATCAAATTCGGTATCAGTATCATTATCCCGAGTCTGATGAGATCAAAGAAGAGCAGAAACAGTACATTAAAGGATTCATAGATGCATTCGAATCTACAATGGACGGCCCAAATTATGCCGATCCTGATAATGGATATGCTAAATATATAGATGAAGATTCTTTTGTTGATTATTTCGTTCTGATGGAACTCTGCAAGAATGTTGATGGATACAGGCTAAGTGCATATTTTTATAAAGACAGAGATAACAAAGGTGAAAAGCTTCATGCAGGTCCGATATGGGATATGAACTTTTCTTTAGGTAACGCAGGGTATTATGGTGCAGATAGTACAAAAGGCTGGGAATTAGACGAACTCTCGCTGGGAACTTTGATTCGCTCAGATCTGACTCTACCTCCATTTTGGTGGGAAAAACTTGTTCGGGAACCGCAATTTGCAAATCGTATTATGCAGCGTTGGCAATCGCTGCGTTCAGGTATTTTAGCAAAAAATGAAATCGAAGATTTAATTGATAGCTTTGCCGATTCAGTAATGGAAGCGAAGGAAAGAAACTTCAAAGTTTTTTCAGGGCCTGGAGATGCAGGCACAGGTTTTTGGGTTACTCCTAAAATCTTTTATTCATTCAATACATACCAGGATGAAATAGATTACCTGAAACAGTGGCTTAATGATCGTATGAACTGGATGGATGAAAACCTACCGCTACTTACGGGAATCGGTGAGAATTATATAAACAATATCCCAGAAGAATTTTCTCTAAGGCAAAATTATCCCAATCCCTTTAATCCGTCTACAGAAATTAAATACCAAATACCGACAGCAGGTTTGGTTAGCATAAAAGTCTTTGATATCCTGGGGCGTGAGGTAGAAACATTAGTTAATGATACAAAAGAAGCCGGATATTACAGTACTAAATTCGATGGTTCTAAGTTTGCAAGTGGAGTTTATTTTGCACGGCTTATTGTTAAGACAACAAATTCAAAACCGGTTGTAAAAACTATTAAGATGTTGATGACTAAGTAAGTCACCTTACGCAAGATTTGTCCAAAGGACTCCTTTGAAGGAATAATGGAATGCAGGTTGGAGTATTGGAATAATATGGAAAAAAAACAGAAACAACATTCCATTACTCCAAAAAACGTTTTGCGTAACATCAGTAAGACTTTTATCTTCAACTGTTCTTAGATAAAAAAAATTAATAACCCATCCCTTCAGTAAGCACAGGATCATTAGATCACTTTTTATTTTAAAGCAAAACTTTCTTTCCATTAAGATTTGCCTGATGTAAATTGAAATTTCTTAAACCATTCTCACATATAAGAAGCTAAAATCCTGAAAATGAAAAGCTTTAACCCAATAAACAATCATTCTAAATGAAAAAATGAGTTATAACTCGTGGCATATATATTGTCCCCGCTTGGCAAATTTTATTTATTTAGGGAAGGGATACTTTCATGAAAGAGTTCATTAACAAGTATGTTAAGATTTGTCCTAAAACAGGTAAGTTCAGGGGATTCAGAACGGTCAAAGGTTTATCATGTTTTATACTTCCATTTATAGGATTCGCTGCCCTTCTCTGGATAATACTCAGAGTAATCAGTAAACCGAGCAGAATTAATTATCCCTGTGTAAAAGCCGCAATGCCTTTTGCCGCAGGCTTCATACAAAATCTAACTGTTTTTCTAATCTCTTTATTTGCTTTTACACGAATAAAAAAATCCTTCCCTAAAAACCAATACGTGCTTGCAGCATTACTTGTAACCTTTACAATTGGAGGCACTTATTTTTCAGATAACAACCCTGAATTGAATAATCAGTATCCAACAATTTACCAGAATCCTAATGAACCTGTTGGTGAAGCAAAAGGTATTTTTCCCGGACGAGTTGTTTGGGTTCACAATCCCGATGCAACAAATGAAAATTGTGATCCAATGGAAGAAGGCAATTCATACTTTGAACCAAAGAACAACAATCAGGATGTAATTGACCAAATGCTTTCACAAGCAATTCAGTCATTAACAGGAAAAACATCTGACTCTGAAGCATGGGATGCAATATTCAAATTTCATAATAATACCAGAGGAAAAGGTGAAGTTGGATATCAAGCCGGTGAAAAAGTATTCATTAAAATGAATGCAACCAGTGCCTGGAGCGGAAATTATAACGATGATGATTTAACAAAAGTTTATGAAGGCTGGTGGGGTAACGTTAACAGGTATTACGGACTTTCAGAATCATCACCGGCATTTATTTTATCTGTTTTGCGCCAGCTTGTTAACAACGCAAATGTTGCCCAGGAAGATATTTACATCGGTGATCCTATGAAATTTATTTATCAGCATATTTACGAATATTTACGTGCGGAATTTCCAAACGTTCATTATTTGGATCATACCGGTCATACTAACCTTGGTAGAGAATTAGCCGTAAAAGGAACGACCCCACTAATAAAATATTCCGATAGAGGGACTGTTTTAGTTAGTAATGGGAATCCGGTATATGAAGATAGACTCTATAAGATTTATGAGGAAATGGAATACATGCTAAATTTGCCGCAAATGAAAGGTCACGTTAGAGGCGGTGTAACTATGTTTGCAAAAAATCATTTTGGATCACATACAAGAGATGGGGCAAATCATTTACATAATGGATTGATGAAACCCGGAGAAACCGGCTTAACAACCCGGCCGGGGTACGGTCTATATAGAGTGCAGGTTGATCTTATGGGGCATGAAATTTTGGGAAAGAAAAACCTTGTTTATTTAATGGATGCTTTATGGAGTACAGATCATGAATTAAATCCGCCTACAAAATTTCAATCTGAACCATTTAATAATGATTGGACCTCATCCATATTTGCCTCCTTTGACCCCGTAGCAATTGAGTCAGTGGGTTATGATTTTATAAGAACTGAATTTACAAAAGAAAGATATCCATCCAGCTATGAAAATGTGGTTGATGTAATTCAAATGGAAGGAGTTTGCGATTATTTAGAACAAGCAGCCGATTCGGCAAATTGGCCCGAAGGGATACAATATGATCCTGAAAATGATGGAACAATTTTAGGCAGCCTTGGTGTCCATGAACACTGGAATAATTCTGTAGATAAACAATACAGCCGTGACCTGGATACAACAGCTAAGGGAATTGAATTAATAAAATTGGGAAAGGTTACTTCTGTTCAACACTCACCAGTTGCAATGGATTTTAAATTAAATCAGAATTATCCCAATCCTTTTAATCCGGCAACAACTATTTCCTTTAACCTTAATAAAAGCGCACAAGTTAAGCTTTCTATATATGATGCACTCGGAAGATTAGTTAAAGTGCTTTTAAATGATCAGCTTTCAGAGGGTCACCATAATATTGAATGGAACAGTACAAATTCTTCAGGAGCTTCAGTAGGCAGCGGTGTTTACATTTATAAGATAACAGTAGAAGCAGAAAACAAACTTTTTTCACAATCCAAAAAAATGATATTGATAAAATAAAATGTTGAATTATACGAAATCCCGATTTGCGGGAAAATCAAAAATATTAATTTTTATTCTCTTAACCTGTATCAATATAAATTATCTTTTTGCCCAAACCTGGAAATCATTTACTACTATAAATAGTGGTTTGCCTGATAACATGGTTAATTCTATTACAATCAGCAGTGATAGTACAGTATGGTTTGCCACTGATGCAGGATTAGCTTCATACAAAAACAATATTTGGAATGCTTTCAAAACCGATGACGGGCTAAGCAGTAATAAACTTAATTTTGTATCATTTCTTCCCCTGGATTCTAAAAAATTATGGGCGGCATCAAACTCAGGAGCAACAATTCTGAATGTTAATTCTAGCAGCAGTATTTCCGATCCTCAGTACATTACCAAAGCAAATAATAATATTGTTTCGGATACTGTTACTGTGATTGACCTGGACGGTTTATCAAATAATTGGATTGGCACAGATAAAGGTTTGTCAGTAATTACGAATTCAGGTGTTTATAATTTTACTGAAGAAAATGGATTTGAAAGCGGCAAAGTTAACTCACTGAAATCTTTATCAGATAATTGGGTACACATTGGAACCGCGGGCGGCGGTGTCAAAAGATTAAAATATAATGGAATAGATGCTATCACATCTGCATCTGAAATTATTACGACCTGGAGCGGATTGGCATCTGATTCTGTACTTACTATTTACGTTACCGATGATACACTTCGTTGGTACGGCACTACAGAAGGAGTTTCCACTCATTTTGGTAGTGAAGACACTAAAGATATCAATTACTGGGGGAGATATAATAATATTACAAGCGGTATAATAGATAATTACGTTCGGGCAATTATACGTGATAACTATGGAAATATGTGGTTTGGTACAAGAGGGGGACTTTCCAAATTATCTCCTGATAAATCTTCATGGCAATCTTTTACAGAACAAGACGGACTAATAAGTAATAATATATTTGATTTAGAAGTTGATAGTAATAATAATCTGTGGATTGCCACCGATAAAGGAGTATCATATTTAACAAATCTGTCAGTTTCTGTTCATCAAAAGGGACCAATTGATTATCAAATTAAATTAACAAATTATCCTAATCCCTATAATCCGGAAACTAAAATTGATTATACAATACCAAAATCAGGTAAGGTGAAATTAGAAGTGTTTAATATCCAGGGCAGCCTTATTAAAGTATTGGTTGACAAAACACAAAATGCTGGTAACTACCAGGTATTATTCAGTGGTGATAATATACCCAGCGGAATTTATTTGTATCGGTTAACTACTGAACGATCAAGCATAACAAAAAAAATGGTTTTAATAAGATAATGACATTTCTCTGATATATAGTAATAACTTCGTCGTCAAATTAAACGTAAAATGGAAAAGAAATTCCAAATAACAAAAAACAAATAACAAATAAATTTCAATATTTAAATCCAAAAAGCTCAAACCAGCAGCATTACGAGTTTTGAATTTTGAATTTACTTAATTGGAATTTATTTGTTTTTTGGGATTTGTTTTTTGGTGCTTAAATATCTTGGTTCCGGCTATGCCGGTTTAAGGAGTAAAGTAAAATGATATCACGTCGTTCATTTTTAAAATTATCAGGTTTTACAGCCGCAGCATTAAGTGCCGGTTACGGTGTTGGTAAGTTAGTAAACTCCGGGAAAGAAGAATTCTTTACAGTTTATGGTTTTATTCCTGCAGATGATAGCGTAGTGAAGTCACTTGTATCATCATTTCAGCATAAAGTAAATTCCGGTACTCCTGTAATTCTTGCTGAAGAAAGATGGCATAAGATAATTTCTCAGGCTCTTCCTAGTACGTCATCTTCAGGCAGTAATACATCAATCAGCATTGTTAAGCTGAATGAAAAAATAAGTTCTGATATTTTGATATGCGATAACACAAACAAAATCTTTAATCCTGAAACAGATTTTAACCGGATGTTTACAGAAATCAGATCAAAAATTAAAAACAGGAAAGCTGAGTATATTTTTACTGCTGAATACAGGAAAAGAGATTTAATTTCCCGGTTATTCAATACTAAAGAAAAAGTTGTAGTTATTGAAAACGAAAAAGGAATTGCTGAAAGAATTAATCTGAATAATTCCTATAAGAATATTGTTGTTAATGGTCCGCAGGGTAAAACCGGTGTTGCTATAAAAAACGGGTTAGTGCATATACATACTGCCTCATGCAAACACCAGATTTGCAGACATTCCGGATTTATTTCTGAACCCGGTAAACTAATAGCATGTGCACCGAATAAAGTATTGATAAGAATAGAAACAGTTTAAAACCACAGATTCTGTTTTATAACAAATTACTTAGCCACCTTATGCAGGGACTTCCTTAATCGTAATCTTAATCTTACTCGATTTTAAGGCGATTAAGAGTACGATTAGGATTACGACACCGTGCATAACTTGAATTACAAAAATGAAGAGGTAATGAAAAAGGTTTATTCATATCTGGGATTTATTGTTTTTTTCATTATTGGATTTTTTGTTGCCGAAAAACTGAACGAGGAAATTAGCACTATCAAACGCTCAAAATTTCTGCTGGGAACAATTGTTGAGATTCAAATCCGCGATTCCGATGACCGGAAGGCTGATGCGGTAATTTCAGATGCATTTAATGAAATTCAACGCATAGATAAATTACTTTCAATTTATGATAGTGAAAGTTCGGTTTGTAAAATAAACAACAGCTGTGATTCAATAATAAATATTGATGAAGAAATTTTTGGATTAATACAGAAATGCGATTCATTCTGGAAGCTTAGCAGAGGCTCATTCGACATTAGCATTGGTTCAGTAATTTCAACCTGGGGATTTGGTAAAGATAATCCGGCTATCCCGAATCAAGAAGAAATTACTAAAGCACTTGAAAATTCAGGATGGGAATACGTAGGTTTTCCTGACAAGAATAAACTAAAAAAACCTGGCGGAGTAAAATTTGATTTTGGCTCCGTGGCAGCCGGATATGCAGCAGATAAAGCGGTTGAAGTAATTGCACAATCAGGGATAACAAATGCTTTGGTAAATACCGGTGGTGAGATCAGAGGAATTGGTGATGACTGGACAATTGGTATTCAACATCCAAGAATAGCCGGACAAATTCTTGAAAAATTAAAATTGCATGGAAAAGCTGTTGCTACATCGGGTGATTACGAACAATATTTTGAAGAGAATGGAAGACGGTATCATCACATTATAAATCCAAAGAATGGATTTCCTGCATCAGAATGTCAGAGTGTTACTGTTATTGCAGATAACAATCTTACAGCAGATGCACTTGCAACAGGAATTTTTGTTCTTGGTCCTGCCAAAGGACTTGAACTGGCTGAAAGTTTAGAAAATGTTGAAGCATATATTGTTGACAGCAGCGGTCAAATCCTGCAGTCTTCAGGCTTTAAAAATTTTATATCGAAGTAATGTTTCGAATCACTGCCTGAAAAATTAATCCCGGTCAGTTGCCGGGACTTTTTTATCTAATATTTTAACCTGATACCAGTCCAAAAAGCTATTTCTTGCGAGGGGTATCCTTCATCGATGTAATATTTTTTATCGGTAAGATTATTTCCTTTTACAAAGAGAGACAACCATTCTGTTAATCCTGCATCTGCAGACAAGGAAAGCAGTGTGTAGTTTTGTTTTCTTAATGAGCCTGCAGTATATAAATTGATTATGGTCTGAATATCGGAGGCTACTGTGAATATGTTGAAATTGTATTCCAGGTGGATGTTTAATTTATGTTCCGGGGCATAAGGAAGTTTTATACTTGTAATAAGATAAGAATAATTCAAAGTAGATCTGAAAGGATTCCCCGGCAAAACTGATAACATCAACTCTATTCCTTTATTATTAAAACTGCCTGTATTTATTTTTTTCATACCCGGCGCAGAAGGAATAGCCTGTATAATGTTATCTGCATCCAGATAAAAAAACGTTAATTCACTTTTTACAAAATGCCCGAAGAAAAATTTAGATATGCCGATCTCGTAAGTCCATACTCTTTCGGGTTCAAGATTTTCATTTGAAACGGGGAATAAAAAAAAGTCGGCTACAGTCGGGCTGCGAAAAGCTTTGCCTGCATTTCCTTTAATTACTGTAGTGCTGTTAATTATATATGATAAACCGAACTGAGGTGTATATTCAGAACCGTAAACAGAATTATTTGTAAACCTTAGCCCTGAACTTAGATTCAGGTTTTCAAAAAAAGTAAATTGTAAAATTCCATAACCTTCAAATTCATCTACAGACAGGTTTTGATTTAAACCTATCGCAGCCGGAGCCGGAATATTCGCATTCTCCCCTTTGCCTCCATAATTCTTGTACTCGACTCCGCCTGTAAAAATATTTTCATCATAAAATTTTACGCTTTGATAAACTGTAACTCCTCTCATATTATCATTCGATCGCCAGCCGTCAAAAAAATTATGATTGCCATAGTTATAAAAAAGTTTTAATGCACCTTCAGTAATATCAAAATCATTTTCAAAAGAGAGAGCGCCTCTTCCGCGAAGATAATTGTAATACTGATTTTTTTTGAATGCACTTTCAGGTCCGGGTTCATAGAACTTTGAATCTGTTATATTACCATCAAAACTGAGATGATAATTTTGACTAAAGGAGTAAGTAAGTTTCGAAAAGACGGAACTGCTTCTGAAATTATCGTCACCATCTTTTCTATGACCATCTGTTCCTACACCACTTATGGAAGTTACGAAACTCAGGTTGTCTTTTTTATATCCTATTGTACCTGAGGCAATTGATGTATTAAATGAACCATAAGAAAGTGATGAATGCAAAGATAATCCTTCAGATTCCAACTGCTTTGTAATTAAATTAATAGTCCCGCCTAAAGCATTAGAACCATATAATAAAGAAGCAGGACCACGAATTACTTCTATCTTTTCAATATTTGTTCTGAGGTAGGAATCATTTATAGGATGTCCAAAGATTCCCATAAATTGCGGCTGTCCATCCACTAAAACAAGTATGCCGGAGTTCGGACCTTCTCCAATCCCCCTGATACTTATTTGCCCAGATGACAGTGGACCAACTCCATAGCCTAATATATTTCTGTTGTTTAAAAACAACCCGGGGACTGAATTATTAATTAATGGAAGAACGTTTATATCGTGAATTTTTTCTAGGTCGGCAGAATTTATAACGGAAATACTTAAAGGCAATTTACTTTTATGCAATTCAAACCTCGTACCCGTAACAACAGTTTCTTCCAGAATATAAGTTTTAATACTATCCTGAGCCAGTACATTTTTATTCTGAGGAAAGATACTTATCAGAAAAAATAAAAAATATATTTTGGAAAAATTAAACGGTTTCTTCTTTCGGATGGAGTTTCCAGGGCCAGTTAACGCATTCGGTAATCTCAGGAAATAATACATAGTTGGCTTTTCCTTTTAAAGTAAGTGTAGTAATAGAATTATCCCGTAAAACCCGGATAGCAGTTTCAAGGGTTTTCCCGGAAACCGATACATCATCAACAATTAAAATTTTTTTATCAAACATTTTCTCTTGTGAAAGAATTACCGGTTCATCATAGATAGGTTTATTCTGATTATTACGGTAATTGATTTTTATTATTCTTAAATCAATTCCCAGTTTATAAGCGATCAAACTCGCAGGAACGATGCCCCCTTCTGCAATTCCAACTACAAGATCAAAATGCGGGAGATTTAGTTTATTTATCCTCTCACATATTTGCTTAAATGAAAGATCGATCATTAACTATTCTTTATACCGAAGCAAAAAATAATTTAACAGAGATAATATTGCTATGCCGGGGACTGCTAAAGTAATGGATTG
>MGZZ01000180.1 GCA_001802795.1 Ignavibacteria bacterium GWC2_36_12
GCAAAATCAGATAATTCCAAACCTGAATGATGCGTGCTTGAAAGTGCCAGCCAAACTATAGCCTGAGCATTAGCATCGACTTTTGAAATTATCGGGTCTTCTATTTCCTGTGGAAGAGTTCCCCGCACACGAGAGACTCTGTCCCGAACATCATTTGCCGCTTCATTAACATTCTGATTTAATTCAAACTCAATAGTTATTACTGAACCACCCTCACGGCTGGAAGAAGTTATAGTTTTTACTCCTTCAAGCGTAGCAAATTGTTCTTCAAGCACATCTGAAATTTCTGTTTCAACAACATTTGAGCTTGCACCGCGGTATAATGTAACAACAGATATAATCGGGGGATCAATATCGGGATATTCCCTAACAGGAAGCTGTGTAAAAGAAATAATTCCAAACAGAAGAATAGCGAGGCTCATTACTGTTGCAAATACCGGACGCTGAATTGATACTTGACTAAGTTTCATATTATAAACTCCATGTTCTTAATGCATAATCTTTTAAATTCACGATATAAATTTTTATAGTGATAAACATTCATTCATATTATATTACTTTGTTGATGTAACGTTGCCCGAATTAACCGGTATCACTTTTGCCCCATCAAAAAGTTTTTGATGACCTGCTCTTACCACCTGCATTCCATCTTCTAATCCACTCACTACTTCTAGTATATCAGGCAATTGCAAGCCAAGTGTAACAGGAGTAGCAGCAACACTGCTGTCTTTCTTGACAACAAAAACAAACGATTGATTTCCGTTTGCAAAAACTGCTTCGTTAGGAATAGTTAAAGCATGAAGTCTTTCACTTAAAACAGCAGAAATATTTGCAGACATTCCCGGACGAAACTTTTGCCCGGGATTTTTAACGCGGGCGACAACATTAACATTTCGGGTTTCAGAATCTAATATTGGTTCAATCACTATTATTTTACCCTTTACTTCATAGCCCGGGTAAACTGTTGAAGAGACACTAACTTCCGCATTTCGTTTCAGCTGAGCAAGAAAACGTTCCGGTGCAGAAAAATTTACCCGTATTTCGTTAAGATTAGCTAACTGGGTTATTTCCTGTCCTGTTCGGAGAAAAGCACCAACACTTACCTTGCGTGCACCAATAATTCCATCGAAAGGTGCAACTATTCGTGTTTTATTTAGATGTGCTTTTGCAAGCTCATAATTAGCCTCTGCAACTTTCATGTTGGCTAACGCATCGTCTAAGTCCTGCGGAGTTCCAGCCTTTTGTTCAACAATTGATTTTATACGTTTGTAGGCTGCCTTACTTTGCGTTAACAATGCTTCGGTCCGGTTTACTTCTGCAGAAAGCTGTGAGTCATCTAAATGAGCAATGAGGTCGCCTTTTTTAATTAAGCTGCCTTCTTCAAATGGAAGACTTATGACAGATGCATCTATTTCAGAAACTATGGTCACACCTTCAATTGCTTCGATAGTGCCAACAGACTCAAATTTGTCTGCAACATTCTGAGCTTTAACATCAGCAATTTCTATTGGGGTCGGAGGTAATTGAAAACCGCCTGCGGGAGTTTGTTGATCTGAACATCCGAAAAATAATATAAAGGCAACGACGAATAAAAAATTAAATATCCAATAACTCTTTAAACCTGAAATTCCTAACATAAAATTCTTCCTTTCTTTTATCCTGATAAAATCTTTTACTATTGTTTTTCTACAGATGGATAGTATCCCGATGTTAATTGTTTTAAATCAGCTGCCGCTTTTACAGTTTTAACTAAAGCCAAAGAATAACGCTGCTGAGCAACGGCAAAATCCTCGCTAAGCCGGACTAATTCAAAGGCTGACAAACGACCATTTTGAAATTCAATCATTCCGATCCTCACTTGTTCTTGTGCAGCATCAACGCCATCTCTTGCAACTTCTAAACGTTCATTTCCATGCAGCAATTCACGATAAGATGTTCGGACTTGTTTTTCCAGCAAAAGTGATAACTCGATATAACTCTGTTGTGCGCTTAATGATCCTGCTTCCAAACGATCATTTTCCCCCAACCCACTTCTAAGACCGATAGGAATACTTATCTCTACGCCTATAGTCCACCCGGGAAACTTACGTTTAAAAACCTGTGAGAGCACGTCGCCGAAACTACCGCCGCTTGATGAACGCAAAGTATCTTCTGCAAAGATAACATCCTGTGAGGTTCCTCCTAACCCATTGCTTGTTAGTGAACCGACCAAATCAACCCGTGGAAGGGACTGCCATACAGACGCATTTACCAATGCATCTGCAATCTCAACACTCTTTTGAGCTGCCTGAAGCTCAAGATTATTTTTCAACACATATTCAATAAGACCATCAAGCGGTTCAATCGGGAAATTAGCTGGGGGATCATCAATAGTTAAAAACCGTGCACTTCCCGAACCGGGTCTTTTACCAATTAAAACTGCAAGCTGATCCGACAAATTATCAAGCTCCTCTTCTCTATCAATTAATAATAATCTTTGTTGTGCCCAAAATGTTTTAGCGTTAGCAACCTGATTTGGACCGACAAGCCCAGCCTGTTCCCGGAGCTGAGCTTCTTTCAAGACTGCTTCAGCACGTTCAAGGGTAAGCTTCTGAACTGCATAATCTCTCTCGGCAGCATAAAGATTCCAATATGCTTCTTCAACAGTTGAATTAGTCTTAAAAATTTCCTGATCATATTGTGCCTTTGAAGATTCCACATTCAATTCAGCTTGCTTCAGATCTTTGCGTGCTGAAGCCGTAAATCCAGTAAGTAAGGGTTGACGCAGAGTTATAGCGCCGAAAGCATCATATTCTGGATTTAAGAAAGCAAATTGAGAATTTGTTTTTAACTTTGTAGAATTTAATGACAGTTCCAAATTTGTTCCGATAGGTAAGTTCAACCGTAAGCCCGTTGACGTATTTGTTTGTTGAGTAGATAGAACCGTTGCGCCTGAAAAAAATGATGCTGTAGGTATTTTCTGATCCTCATAATTGAAGCTTAAGAAAAATTCAGGATCAAAAACTCCCCTTTCTCTACGAAGAACTCCTAAGGAAGCCAGATAAACTGCTTCTGCTTGCTTAACAGAAGTAGAATTTTCTTTAGCATATTCCTGCGATTGTAATAAAGATATTTGTGTCCCTTTCAAATCATTTAAAATTATCTGAAGTGAGCTATCGGGATTTACAATAGTCTGTGCTTGGGGTACAGACAACATATAAAAAAACACAAGTAAAGTAACCAACATTATTTTTCTAATCTTTATACGCATACTGAGCTTCCTTCTTTTTGATTCTCGTACATATTCTGTTTTTAAAAAGACGGTTATCTCCATCTATATATTTTTATTATGTGCAATAAGCATTAGTATATTGGGATGAATGAGTTGGGCTAAGTTAAAAGATTTTCTGATTCGGAAATTGAAAAATAATGCCCTACTGAAAATAAACAGCAGCTCTCTGTTTATATCAATAGTTAGAAAAATTTTTTTGAGGTTTTCAAAGAATCAGATATTTAACGAACCAAATTCACTCGGGCTCTTTATTATTACTCTGCTACCGACTTTTCTACCACCTAAAATAGATCCGTTTCCACAAGAATTTATATGACGATGAGAAATTTCATCGGCGTTAGCTCAACGCCAATATTTTCACTTTTTATCTTCGTGGATCTTCATATTTATATATCGAAATGTATCAATATATATTTTAATTGTCAATTCTATCATGATTTATTCATATTTAAAAACAAAAAAAAGTAATATTATACCTTTATAACTCTTTGATAAAATTAATAACACAGTTGAAAAAATAAAAGGTGTAATTACGGCAATCTAAGGGGTTGATTGCGACAATACTTTTATTTACTATTGTATAAAAAACTTATTCACAAATTTCTAAAAAAACATGAAACATATATCAATAATTGTAACTAAGGGTGCAATTTTAGGCAATATTGAGGGTCCGAGACAGGTTTTTACTGAAGTAAATCAATACTTAACAAATAAAGGATTATCACCTTTATTCAAAATTCAACTAATAGGTATTTCAAGTGAATCTCAGTTAAATGATGGGCTTTATACAATTTCTACAAGCTTATTAAAAGATGTAAAAAAAACAGACCTTATAATTATACCTGCTATGTATGGTGATCTGCAAAAAGCGATAGAAGATAACAAAGATTTTATCCCGTGGATTATTAATCAACATAAAAGAGGTGCCGAAGTAGCCAGTCTTTGTCTCGGTGCATTTTTACTTGCATCAACGGGATTATTAAACGGAAGGAAGTGTGCAACACACTGGCTCGCCGCTAATCAATTCAGAAAAGCTTTTCCTGATGTAACCCTTGTTGAAGATAAAATTATAACAGATGAAAACGGCATTTACTCCAGCGGAGGAGCTTATTCATCGTTAAACCTGATTTTATATCTTGTTGAAAAATATGTAGACAGAGAAGCTGCCGTTTTTTGTTCCAAAGCATTCCAGATAGATATTCAACGAGACAGCCAATCTCCTTTTATGATTTTCATCGGACAAAAAGGGCATGAGGATGAACCAATAAAAAAAGCACAGGAGTTCATCGAGACTAACTACCAGGAAAAAATATCTGTTGATCAGTTAGCTACAATGTTTGCACTCAGCAGAAGAAACCTTGAACGCCGATTCAAGAAAGCTACTTCAAATACAGTAGTGGAGTATGTTCAGCGTGTTAAAATAGAAGCAGCTAAAATTAGTCTGGAATCCTCGCGGGAAAATGTAAATGAGGTGATGTATAAAGTCGGTTATAATGATACTAAAGCATTCCGTACTACTTTTAAAAAAATTACTGGTTTATCGCCGGTTCAGTACAGGAATAAATATAACAGGGAGATGGTAGCTTAAGGGTGCAAAAATTAAATTGTACAGAAGCCATTGAAAGAAGCAGACAATCTGAATTTCAAATGAAAATAATCTGACTACATTTATCGGAAGGGGACATAAAAGATCTTTAGAAGAAATTAGACAGGGTGAAAAGTTTATTATATAATTATTTTTTAGGAATTTCATAAACATCACCGTTTTCAAATAGTTTATGACATTAACCAATCAGGTGAAAATAAAAAACCCCGGATGTTAACCGAAGAATTAAGAGCAAAGTATTTTCAGGAAGATTAACTGCCTTCTTTTACTTCAATTATATCATCGGGCATCAAACCGTGTGCTTCTTTATGAACTCTTAAAGCTGCATCTTTATTCGGTGCTTCGGAAAGACAGAAAACACTTCCGTCTTTTTCATTATACCAGTACTTCAGATACTTTACCCCGTACTTCCCCTGTTTTTCGAGATCTTTTTTATGTGCTTCTGCAACAGCTTGTGCTGTTAAACCATCAACACCTTTGTGGATATCCATAAATAAAGCCATCTTAAACCTCTGTTATTTGTGAATGAAATTATTGATTTATCCTTAACGGATATTTTCTGCTAAATCATGCTTCTTCGGCGCCATCGGGATAATCTGCGAGACTTCCTTCTGATATCTTTTGTATGACTCACCGTGGAAACGAACGAGATCACGCTCTTCTAATTGTATTGCAACAAGGATGTAGCCCGTGGTAGCAAACGCAAACAGCAAATGACCTATAGTCATTACAGGCGTTGCCCAAAATGCGATAATGAATCCAAGCATTAATGGATGTCTCACGAATTTATAATACAGCGGTGTTACAAATTTCGGGTGAGATAACTCCTGCTTCTTTAAATTAAGATAAACTTGCTGCAAGCCGAATAAGTTGAAATGATTAATCAGGTAAGTTCCGGTAAGAACGACAAACCAGCCGAAAAAGTACAGTACCATTAATAAAGGTGCCAGTGCAGTGCTTTGTGCATGCCAGATTATACCATTCATCGGACGCCAGAAGTAGAATAAAACTATAAGCGCAATACTTGAAAATAAAACATACGTGCTTCTTTCAATCTCTTTAGGAACAATCTTTGTCCACCATCTCTTAAACCCTTGCCTTGCCATCACGCTGTGCTGAATGGCGAAGAGAGAAAGCAGCAGGATATTTACAATTAATACAGCACCTGTTCCGCCCTGGAAACCGGAATCAATTGTTTTCGGAACAAAATAGTTCCCGACAAATCCGATTGCATAAAGAAAGGCTGCAAGAAATATTATGTAACAAATAACCCCGTAAAGGAAAAAAATGAATCTTTTCATTGTGCCTCCGAAAATTTTTTGGTTTGTTTATTTCGCTGCGAAATTAGAAAGGGTATGGAAGGATTTCTACCAATATTAGGTCAATTACTATCAAAATTAGTTCAGCGGAAGGATCATGAAACAAAAGATTCATATTCTGATGGAAGAATGCCGAACCTTTTATGGAAACATTGTGTGAAATAGGAAGGATTGCTGAAGCCCGATTCAAATGCTATTTCAGAAATATTCCCGCGGCGATGTTCAATAAGCTTTAAAGCCTTTTTTAGTCTGAATTCTCTTATAAACTCATTCGGTGAATATCCTGTTAATGAAGTTGTCTTCCTGTAAAGTTGTGACTTGCTCACACCGATTTGTTTACAAAAATCATTCACGTTCAGCTCTGACCGGTTCCAGTATTTTTCGGTTATGTCCAGCAGCTGATTCAAAAACTTTTCCTCATCCGGCTTCAGAGTTTTAGTGAATGTTTTGTTAGCATTCAATATGTTCAATGAAGATGAAACAAAAATTTCTCCTTTACCCGCTATATACGATAATCGTTTTGCCTGTTGAATAGTTTCACCAAAAAATTCGTCATTTCCTGTTACCGGCGCTCCGGTGCTTATCCCAATTGCTGCATCTATTTCTCTCCCGGGATTTTCTCTGTTATGTTCATTAAAATTATTCAGGATTTCCTCAGCACATTTTAAAGCATCAGGTCCTGAAATGAAGGATGCAATGTAACCGTCATCAGTATCTTTTATTTTTCTGCATCCGCGCTGCTTCATAGTTTGATGGATAAGTTCGTTGTAATCATTTAAACTCTTACCTGGTTTTTCTTCCCTGAATTTGCTGAGACGGATTCCTGTCCGTTTAAACTCTATGTACATTATTGTCCTGATGGCAGTTTCATTGATGATCAGATCAGGTTCTGAGGAACTATCCGGAACTTTTGGATATGTTATTCTTCCTAAAAATGTCTGAACAAGATTGCTTTCAACATTTATAACCTGGTTCGGCACTCCTCCATGCGCTTCTTTGTGCATGCCAATTATAGCTTCTTTTTCCGGGGCATCAATCAGGCAAAAAGCCAGTCCGCTTTTTTCATCGAACCAGTATGTTAACGTCTTACAGCCATACTTACCCTGGACTTTCAGATCTGCCTGGTGTATTTCTGCAACAACCTTAGCTGTTATCCCCTGTATGTCGTGGCGATCCATAAAAATAGGCATGATAATTATCCGTTTATGATGTTACTAAATTCAATTTCAAAAAACTTATTTAAAGAGCTGACTGTAGATTAAAAGCAAGAGAAAAGATAAGGAAATATAGTAATGTTTTAACACAGAAAAAGTATTAACTGCAAGTATTAAAACAAGCAGCAGCGGTGTCCAAAATAATTTTGTAAAAGAAAATTTACCCTTTGAAATAATATAAATTCAAATGTTTTTATATAACAACTGAACTCATCCCTACCCTTCCCTTGTTTAAGATAGAGATTTCAGCCCTGCAGATATGTTGAGGGAATTTATGTAAAGCCTGAGTTTAGAAAAAATGGGCATTGCACGATAATTTTTACTTGAATGGAAAAAATGCGTGAGAGACAATTGCTACACAAAAATCGGATCTGATGCATACATTGATAACATAGTAAGCTATGATTTCCACAGCAGCACAGGATTTAAAGAAACCGGGAAGATTGTAGCTTTTATTAAAGACCTGAAATAGCAAAAAGATTTTCAGAATCATTTATTATTTATTATCAATACAAATTCCCCTTTCAGATTTTTTTGTTCGGCAGCTTTTAAAACCTGTTCTGCTGTTCCCCTGAAAAACTTTTCCGTTTTCATTGTTAAATCAAAAGCTAAAACTGTCCGTACATTCCTTCCTAAAATTTTTACCATATCAGTTAATAAACTTTTTAAACGATACGGTGTGTCAAGTAAAACTATTACTTCTCTAATTCCCTTAATCTGTAAAAGCTCTCTTCTTCTTTCTTCCTTTTTAGGAGATAACCACCCATAATAGTAGAACTTTTCAAAATCAAATCCCGAACCAATAAGTGCGGGAAGTAAAGAATTTGCACCGGGGGCAGGAATAACATCAATACCCTGTGAAATGCAAAGCTCAACAAGCAAATGACCGGGATCGGAAAAGAGCGGTGTACCTGCATCAGAAATTAAAGCAGCGGATTTCCCATTTAAGATTTTCAGAAGAATTTCATTTGCAATTTCGTTTTCGTTATGCTCATTAAGTGCAAAGAGTTCTTTTTCTATCCGGTATTGCGAAAGTAATCTCCGGGCTTCTTTGAATTCTTCACAAATAATAAAATCAACTTCTTTGAGGATACGAAGTGCACGTAAGGTTATATCTTCGTAATTACCTATTGGAGTAGAAACCAAATATAATTTATTTTTCATAAAATGAAGTTAAAGTATTTCCCGGAATATTAGTCGTTCAGAATTCCTCTGCTCAATTCAATTCCTATCGTTGCATTCCATCCTTCAAGTGAAAATTTATCCTCGTAAAGATTATCTTTAAAATAACCTGACTTTGTATAAACTTCGATATTGCTACTTAGTTCATAAGCAATCTTGAGAGAAATCCTGTTTTCCAGGTTTAGTGAAGTATAAAGAGGCGTAACCCTTTCAATGTAATTATCCGCTTTTTTAAGAAAAAAGGAATTATAATCTACCAGCAAAAAAACCGACCAGTCCGTGAAGAAAATTTTCCCGGCAATAAATCTTATTAAATGTTCGTAAGAAAAATATTTAGTGAACCTGGAATCCTGAATGAGAAATTTATAATCAACACTTACGATGAATTCCCTGAGATAATTAAAACTTACCTGGGGCCCAAATCTCCAGCCATCGTTCTCATTACCCGTTTTAGTTCCCTGAAGTAAAATTTCATTCGTTATAAAAAATCTCTCCAAATAAAAACCATAGCCAAACTTCATATTAGCAGAAGCCTGGTCTAATAATTTACAATCAATAAATATCAGGTCAACATTATATTCCTCATCGTTTTTTATTTTCTGATATGCGTAACCGGCATTTGTACTTACAGGCAACTTATCAAAATAAAACCATGTCCCGCTGCCGGTAAGTGTAAAAATATCATAAGTAAAATCAGCTACATCATTATTAAAAAAATTTATTTGCCTCGTTAAGTTAAAGCCCCAGTTAAAATTTTCTTCCGCCTGGAAGTAGTTACCTTCGGCTTTAATTTTAATGGAATTAACGGGGCTTTTAAAACTATAAAACTCGGGTCGGACACGCAGAGTAACCGACACGTTTCTTATGTCGGTATCGTACTCATATTCCAGAAAACCATCAAAGCGGGTTAACAAATCTTCTTTCTTTAAAATACCATCGCCGGATGATTTAAATATTCCAACTTCACTGTTAAGGTGCCAATTAATTTGAGAGTAGACTTGGGAAGAAAAAATTATCAGGAAATGAAAAACGAAAGTTACCCGAAATAGTCTGAATATCATCCGGCAGAACCGATTTTATTTGCAAGAACTAATTTAAATTCTTGCAACCTTTTTTTCACCTCCTTTAATAATTTTTGATAATCCTTCAGACTGAGATTTCTCTCCATTTCATCGAAAGAAACTTTCCAGTTTATATTAGTCCTTGACAACTGTTCAATGTCTAATTGCCTTAAAATAACATGATAATTCTTCACCTGTCTCGACAGATCATTTGATGTTGCTACATCTTCAGGACTATTGCTAAAAGTAGGGACGGTTTCTTCAGACCGAACGGTGCTTTGCTGGCTTCGAATCAGTATTCTACTTTCTAATTCAGTCTCTTCAAGGAATTTTTTTGTTTTATTTTGCAAAGCAAAAACCTGATCGGCTTCCGAACTTTGCTTACCAACATTTTCCAATAGAGTGTTAACCTCGTTTAATGCGTTATCGAGATATTCTTTATAAAGAGCTTTTTCTTCAGCACTTTTGGTTTTACCAAGATCGATTTTCAATATCTTTTCCGGTTTAAAAGACAAAATGGGAATCTGCGGTGCCACTAAAAGTTTTTTTTCCGTATTATTTAAGATTTCCGCATCGAGCACATCATCATTTTTTTTATCTGTTTTCTTCTTCAACTCCAGCGAATCAATTAATGAAGAATACTGTTTATGCAGTTGTTGTTTTACATTGTCTATGTCTTTTTC
>MGZZ01000181.1 GCA_001802795.1 Ignavibacteria bacterium GWC2_36_12
CATCAAAAGATATACTAGGCGTTGAATTGGGTGGAGCATTTAAAAACATTATTGCAATAGGAGCGGGAATTATAGACGGCGCAAAATTCGGAGATAACACAAAGGCAGCAATTATGACGCGAGGCATCGCTGAAATTTCCCGGCTTGGCGTTGCATTGGGTGCGGAACCAGAAACTTTTGCCGGTCTTTCTGGAATGGGAGATTTAATTGTAACATGTATGAGCAAGCACAGCCGAAACAGATTTGTCGGCGAACAGATTGGTGCAGGTAAAAAATTAAAAGAAGTTTTGAAATCTATGGAAATGGTTGCTGAGGGTGTTGAAACATCAAGGTCTGCTTCTCAGTTGTCAAAAAAAGTTGATGTGGAAACACCTATCACCAATGAAGTTTATAAAATTTTATTCGAGGATAAAGATCCCGTAAAAGCAACCAACGATTTAATGACACGTGATATGAAGATGGAATAGGAAGCCTACTTTACGTCTCACTAATTCTCCCAACCGAAATTCCAAACCACAATTAATAATCACCAAATAAATTACAATTTCAAATTCAAAAACTAACCTAGTTTCTTTGAGAGGATAATGATTTGCTAAGAAACTGGGTTAGTCAACAGACCATTATTGTAATTACTTTTTGCTTGGTTTATTTTTAGCTATGTTGATAGAAGAAAAAAGTAATCCGCTCAATCAATCAGTTCAATATCTCAAATCAATTGGACCTAAGAGAGCAGAATCATTTCGAAAAATTGGAATAGAAACAATACACGATCTGCTTTTTTATTTTCCCTCCCGGCATCTTGATAGAACAACAACTTTATCTGCCGCCAAAGCTTATGGTTACTTAATGAATGGATATGATGGTGAGCTTACCATCATTGGAAAAGTTGAAGATATAGAGAAAAGAAATTTTAACCGGAAAGAAATTTTAAAAATACAATTTCGTGATGCAACAGGATATTTTGAGTGCGTTTGGTTTCAGGGAGCAAAATATTTTTCAAATATTTTTAATGTTGGAGACATTTTTGCAGTTTCTGGCAAAACATCAATTTCTAAATATGGTAACCTTCAGTTCACGCATCCTGACTTCGACAGAATCACAGAAGATGAGTCTGTTAGCTTTTTAAACACGGGAAAGATCATTCCGTTCTATCGAATACCCAAAGAGTTAAAGGTAACAAACCTGGGAGATTTAAGTATAAGAAGAATTCTTAAATATGCTGTCGATAATTATGTTGAATTACTAACCGAAAATCTCCCGCAGTCCTTAATAGAAACGAATAAACTCCCAAGTATAGTTGATGCTGTTAAGAATTTTCATTTCCCCGAAAGCAAAGAAAATTTAACACTTGCATCAAAACGATTTAAGTTTGAGGAAGCATTTTATCTTGAGGTGCTGGTAGCTTTGCGAAAACAGAATTATAAAAGAAAACTGGAAGGATATACTTTCGGGATAAAAACAAATCTCGTTTCTAATTTTTTAAAAACTTTACCATTCAATCTTACCAAAACACAACTAAGGGCTCTTAGCGAAATTAAAAGGGATTTAATGCAGCCGTCACCAATGAACAGACTATTACAGGGTGATGTTGGCAGCGGCAAGACAATTGTTGCTTTAATAGCAATGCTGATTGCAGTTGATAATGGTTACCAATCCGCACTAATGGTTCCAACGGAAATTCTAGCCGATCAGCATGCAAAAAACATATCTAAGATGATGAAGAAGCTTTATGAAGTTCATAAAGATCGCGAAATAAAAGTCGCGCTTCTTATCGGGGGACAAAAAAAATCCGTTAGAGAACAAAAACTTGAAAGCATTGAATTGCAAGAAGCGGATATAATTATTGGAACACATGCCTTGTTCGAGGAAAAAGTAAACTTTAAGAAATTAGGATTGGTTGTAGTTGATGAGCAACATCGTTTTGGAGTTGCACAAAGAGCAAGATTGCTTGCAAAAGGTAAAACTCCTCATGTTCTTGTTATGAGTGCAACACCAATTCCGCGAACTTTATCTATGACTGTCTATGGCGATCTTGATAATTCTATTATTGATGAGATGCCGAAGAATAGAATTCCAATTAAAACATTTCTCCGTGGTGATGGAAAACTTAGCGATATCTACAAATTTATCAGCGATAAGAAAAAAGACGGTTATCAATCCTTTATTGTCTATCCATTGGTGGAAGAATCAGAAAAGCTTGAGCTTAAAGCTGCAGAAACATATTTCAAAATACTAACAGAGGATTTTCTTCCCGATTTGAATATTGGATTAATCCATGGCAGAATGAGCTGGCAGGAGAAAGAGGAAGTAATGTATCTGTTTTTAGAAAAGAAATTCGATGTTCTTGTCTCTACAACAGTTATCGAGGTCGGGATTGATATTCCCGATGCAAATATTATTTTAATTAATGACGCACATCGTTTTGGATTATCGCAGCTTCATCAGTTAAGAGGACGAGTTGGAAGAGGTAAGAAGCAAGCGTACTGTATTTTAGTAACAAAAGATGAATATGCTTTGGCTAACCACAAACTTAATTTGGAAACAGATTATCTCTCTCCTGTTCAGCTTGATAAATATAAATCCGCCGTTCGATTGCAAACTATGGTTAAATATTTAGATGGGTTCAAGGTAGCAGAGATAGACCTAAAGTTAAGAGGACCAGGAGATATTTTTGGGACAAGACAAAGCGGCTTTCCGGAATTGAAGCATGTTGATATAATTCATGACACGGAAATTATTATCAACGCAAAAAAAGCCGCATTCAGTATAATTGAAAACGATCCTCACCTTGAACATAAATCTAACCAGATAATAAAAAATAATTTGCTGCAGCACTATCGGAACAATTTAAAGTATGCAAGTATAGCATAATCTTCTTAAAAAATTATTTCTCACCCCCTTTAAAAATATTTTTGCGCTGTCACAAATAAAAAATTTTTGTTGCATATAAATATTTTTTAAATCAAATTTAGTACAGCAAAAAAATTTTTCTTTATCAGAAAATATTTTTGCGAGTAAAAAGTTTTTTTAGCGCTGATGTTTTAAATTTTTGTTCTAAATATTTATTGAATTCTTTTTCCTAATAGTTATATTTGCAAAAAAAAATTAAAGGAGATTTTTTTATTATATCTTTTTTCGGTGATTCTCGATTGAACGTTGCTCTTACATTCAATGTTAAACCAGAAGGTGGCGCTTTCATAGAAGATCTATCTCCAATCCAATATAATTACGGAACACAGCCTCAAAAATCTGCCGACACATTTGCAGAATGGGACACATGGGAAACCATTACTGCAGTTAAAGATGCAATCGAAACATTTCATACAGTAGAACTTATTGAAGCAGATCATAACGCTTACGAAAAACTTAAAGAATCTAAATGTGATATCGTTTTTAATATTGCTGAAGGATTCAATGGATTAAGCCGCGAAGCACAAATTCCTGCAATACTTGATATGCTAAAAAAACCATACAGCGGTTCGGATCCTTTAACCTTATCAATCTGTTTGGATAAAGCTCGCACAAAAGAAATTTTATCTTACTACAAAATCCCCAATGCTAAATTTATAGTTATAGATGAGCTTGAACAGCTAAAAGCGTTCAGATTAGAATTTCCGCTAATTGTAAAACCTATCGGCGAAGGATCTAGCAAAGGAATCTACTCTTCCTCGTTTGTAAATAATAAAAATGAATTGATGCTCGAGGTGGAAAGAATATTAAATGAATACAATCAGCCGGCCCTAATTGAAGAATTTTTACCCGGGAGAGAATTTACAGCTGCAATCATCGGAAATAATAGCGATGCTGAAGTCCTTCCAATAGTTGAGATAAGCTATGCTGATTTTCCACAGGATTTCATTCCGATTTACTCCTATGAAGCTAAATGGATTTTAGACACTCGAGAAAAACCATTAAATGTTTTTAGCTGTCCAGCTAAACTTGATATGGCTCTTGAAAACAAAATTAAAGCAACGACATTAAGAACTTATCAAGTGCTTCGCTGCAAAGATTGGTCTCGAATTGATTTGCGGCTTGATAAAAATAATATCCCAAATATTATAGAAGTTAATCCACTCCCTGGAATTCTTCCCAATCCGGAAGATAACTCATGTTTTCCTAAAGCAGCACGCACAATTGGTTTGAATTATAGCCAGATGATAAACAAAGTTCTATCCGTTGCAGCAAAAAGATACAACCTGATATGAAAGACAATTCAAAAATATTAATTTGCTACAACTCGCCTGTTAGTGTCTTCTCAATTTACAATGGGAAACCTGCTGAAAAACAATCTGAGATAAATGATCTTTCTGAAAGCGGATTTAGTAAAGAGATAAGCTCAATAAACAAATCATTGCTAGAATATTTTACCGATGTAAAAACTTTTGCTATAGATGGGAATGTAGAGAGAAGCATAGCAAAAATAAATCGCTACTCACCGGATGTTATTTTAAACTTTGTCGAATCGGTTGATGGAATTTCTACTTATGAATATTGTATGGCAGGTCTTTTTGAACTTTTAAAAGTAGAATTTACAGGAAATCAGCCGCTGTGCCTTGGCAACTGTCTAAATAAACAGAGAGCGAAGGACATTTTGCGGGCGAACAATATTAATACACCCCGCGCATTGGTAATAGATAAATCCGGAAGTATCAGCAAAATAAATTTTAATCTTAAATTTCCGGTAATCTTAAAATTACTAACAGAAGATGCAAGCATCGGAATCTCCGAGTATTCAGTTGTAAAAAATTTCAAAGAATTAAAAAATCATGTTAACTTTTTAGTCAGTACATATAAGCAGAACATAATTGCCGAAGAATATGTAGATGGAAGAGAGCTGAACGTAGCGATATTAGGAAATAAAGTATTACCTATTTCCGAAATTGAATTTAAAGGTTTGCCTGAAGGCTTACCTAAGATTGTAACCTACGATGGTAAGTGGATTGCTGACAGCGTGTATTATGAAAACACAAAACCTAAATGTCCAACCGATCTTGATGCTCGAACAAAAAAAAGAATTGTGTCTGTTGCACTTCAGGCATTCAATGCTCTGGGTTGCAGAGATTATGCGCGAATAGATATAAGACTAGATGAAAATGGCATACCATTTGTTATCGAAATTAATCCGAATCCTGATATTTCGAGTGACTCCGGATTCGCGAGAGCAGCAAATGCCGACGGTATGAGTCACTCGGATTTACTTTATACGATTACGAAATTTGCTTTAAGCCGCCGGATAAATGATACGCAAATTAAAGCAAGCTGATGTTCCTATTATTGAAAAGTTTCTCGGAAAAGTTAAAGCTTTTTCCGAAAGTGAAGTTAGTGTTGCGATGGAGTTAGTAAACATTGCGGCTAATAATCCAGAGCAAACCGATTACAATGTTTTTGTTTACGAAAATAGTAAAAAAATATTGGGATATTATTGCGTGGGTAAAAGACCGATAACCGATGCAGTTTATGATCTCTACTGGATTGTAACAAATCCCGAGCATCCTAAAAAAGGAATTGGGAAAAGTCTTCTGACACATGCAGAAGAATTTGTTCTTTCAAAGAATGCAAGGTGGCTGTTAGCAGAAACTTCATCTAAAGATGCTTATGCTGCAGCTAGAAATTTTTATCTAAGAAATCACTATTCGATCATCGCCGAAATAAACGATTTTTATTCCGTCGGCGACAATCTAATGGTGTTTGGTAAATTTTTCAGCAAGTAAAAACAATCACAAAGGAAAGTCATGGAACTGTGGCAGCGAATGATAAGAGACAGCGTTCATACTGTTGATGAGCTCGTAGATAAATTTAAGATCGATAGAAATGCGGCTGAAGCTCTTGACGAATTTTTTCAAGCCCGAATTAATCCATATTACCTTAGCTTAATCAAATATCCAGGCGACCCCATCTGGCTTCAATGTGTTCCTGATAAAGCAGAACTTGAAGACTTTGATGCCGCTGAAGATCCTTTGATGGAAGATGCTATGAGTCCTGTTCCAAATATTACTCATAGATATCCGGATAGAGCTTTATTTCTCGTGACAAGCCAATGCGGCCTTTACTGCCGTTTTTGTACTCGTAAGCGTAAAGTTGGTGATTATGAGAAAATTTCGATGAAGGGTCTTGAAAGTGCATTCAATTATTTGGAACAGCATAAAGAAATACGCGACGTCATTCTTTCTGGAGGCGATCCTTTAATGCTAACAGATACAATGCTTGAAAAAATATTACAACGCTTGCGATGCATGCCTCACATCGAAATAATTCGAATCGGATCTAAAATGCCCTGTGTTCTTCCACATAGAATTACTGATAAATTATGCTCTATACTTAAAAAATATCATCCGCTTTATATTAATACTCACTTCAATCATCCATGGGAAATTACTCCTGAAAGTTCTAAAGCATGTGAAATGCTTGCCAATGCGGGAATTCCCGTTGGTAACCAAATGGTATTAATGAAAGGTGTTAATGATCATCCTGCTACAGTTAAAGAGTTAATGCAAAAACTCCTGCGCATCAGGGTCCGACCATATTACATGTACATGGCTGATGAAACAAAAGGAGCAAATCATTTCCGCACCTCAATTGAAACTGGCTTAAACATTGTTGAAAACCTGCGCGGTCATACAAGCGGATTAGCAATTCCTCACTTTGTAATTGATGCACCCGGCGGCGGCGGAAAGATTCCGATACTTCCAAATTATGTTCTTCATCATGATGAAGATAAAATCATTTTGAGAAATTATCAGAATAAAGTTTACGCTTACGAAAATTATAAGGATAAGAATAATCCAGCTAAGAAAAATGGCGATGCCAAAAAGGTTCCTTCAAATGGGAAAAATGGTAAATCGAAGGAGAAGATTCCTGCAAAGGTAAATATCAAGCTGCCTGTTTTAGAAGAAGTTGAGAACTAATAAGAACGCCCCTTGAATGGGGCGTTTGCAATTTAAACATCTCATAAAATTATTGATCTGTTATCGGGCAGAAAGAATAATGTCAACAAGGTCTTCTTCTAAACTCATCCGGGGTAATTCAACAATTCTTTCAATCTCCAAAGCTTCTTTGAAAAGAATGATAGTTGGGACAAGCTCTATCTTCAAATGATCAATATCGTACTCCCCTGTTTTTTTATTTCGATCTACTGCAAACATTTGCATTTTACTTTCCGGATAATGAAGAAAATCTAAAATCTTCAACAGTCGTGGGATTTGTTCTCTGCTATCGCTGCACCATGTTCCCAGTATGATTGTTAAATTCACTTGGTGAATATCATCTGTGATAAGATTTATTGTAGAAGTATCGACATTATAACTTTCATATTCATTATTAAACCATGATGAGAAGCTCGTATCTGAAAAAGCATTACGATCGCACAATCCTACGAGCATTGGTTTAGATGTTTCTTCATCGATTACAATTTGGAATGTATATTGTGCTGTTAACGAACCAGCGGCAAAGAAGAGAAAGAGAACTACATGAAATGATTTTGCTCTCACTCCAGATTATTCCCCGATCTTTTTCTTAAATCAATTCCCCAAAGAAGCTTACTTCTCAAAGTTTCAAAATAGCTTGTGAGCGAAGTGCGGACTAATTTTAAGGAGCGTTTACTTTTTGTTATTTTAATTTTTAACGGCGGAGAAAATGCAAAAACCCGTTGACCATCGCAGTTAACTAAAATTTCTTTATGAAGTGAATCTGCTTTAATTAAAATTTCTTGATTGCTTGGTAAAACTATCGGGCGTACAGTTAAGCTGTGCGGAGAGATAGGACTTAATGTAATTGCATCAGTCAGTGGACTTACAATCGGTCCTCCAATTGACAACGAATAACCTGTTGAACCAGTGGGAGTAGCAATTACAATTCCATCTGCTGAGAATGTTGTTACGTACTCGTTATTCACTACAAGCTCAAGCTCTATCATTTTAGGCCAGCCGCCTTTATCAATGACAATATCATTTATCGCAAAGAGTCTCTCAACCTTATGGCCGATTACTTCTGCGGTAATTAAAATTCTCTCTTCAATTTTTATTGAGTTACGTTTTATTTCATCAATCAGAACATCAATTTGATTAATGTTTGCTTCAGCCAGAAAACCAAGCTTACCGTAATTTATTCCAAGGACTGGTTTGTCATAAAACTGGGCCTTGTATGCGGTAGTAAGCATTGTTCCATCACCGCCGATTGAAATTATCAAATCGCTATTCTTGCAAAGTTTATCATCCGAAACAAAACTGCTTTTTTTAATTTCTTTGGTTATTATTTCCTTTTGCTTTAATAGCGAATTGCTTAAAAGAAAATGAAAATTGTTCTTTTGCAATTTCTTGATCAGTTCTGAGACAACAAGGTTAACGTTTTCTTTTGTTGTATTAGCAATTATACCGATGGTATTGTATTGAGTTTTGGTTTTCATACATACAAACTTAACTAAAATCGCTATACATAATAAAGGCGGTACAGTGACCGCCTTTGGTGAGAAAGATTAAAACAAAACTTACTTAACAACGATCATCTTCATGGTTTTAACAAAATCATTAATGATTATCCTGTACAAGTAGATACCACTTGAAAGACTACTAGCCTCAAATTCTACCTCGTACTTTCCGGGTTGTTTTTCTTCGTTAACCAGAGTTGCAACTTCCCTGCCAAGTAAATCGTATACTTTTAGTGTTACTAGCGCAGCGTTTGGTAGTTGATAGCTGATCTTAGTCGTTGGGTTAAAAGGATTGGGATAATTTTCAAGAAGCGAACATTCTTTTGGTAAACTTTCTTGTACATTCTTCTGATTAGAATTACTGGATTTTCCAAGATACTGTGAACCATATGAACCAAAACTATTTAACAAATAATCTGCAAATTCCAGCCTCATTAAATATTCTTCTTCAGTTAAATTAAGCGATTGAATCTCTGAAAGAATATTAGATGCTAACGTGCTATTCTTTGCATAATTTAATGTTGCAAAGAATTTCTCAAATTTTGCATTCACTGATGCGTAGCTATTAGGGTATTGATCAATTATTGTATCATAAAGATTTATTGCTTCATTATATTTGTCATTCCTAAGATATATTCCAGCCAGCAAGTTTAGAACAATAGCTTTAGGGCATCTCTAAAAACAGCATTTAGCAAATCCATCGTATAACTTCCGTTGACTAGTTTAGCAAATGGAGGAGGCAGATGCTTCCAGTAAATTATTCTATGTTGTTTTTACTTTTTAGTTTTTTTATTTACTCATTTTTGTTGATTTTCTAATCATTCTTGTTCGGCAGTTTACCCTTCTCCCTATGCAGAAGCATATCCGAGTTGAATGGCTCGAAAAATATTGTAGGTTAAGTTCATCAAACCCACTATGGTAGTGGCTCTTTTCAGTCCAATAGTTCGGATAAAGGAGCCATGCATGCTGTTCTCTATAAATCCAAAAATATGTTCCACCCGCGCCCTTGTTCTTGACTTGATATGATTACTTTGTTTTTGTTCTTCGGTCAGCGGATTATTCCTGTATCCTTTTTCGTGGATGTAATTTTTCATCTCGTAGTGTTCTACAATTTCTTTTACCGGTTCGCCGCTCTAAGCGCTATCTGCATGAAGCCCTTGTCCTTTGTCTTGTTCTTCAAGTAAATTTTCTGTCTCTTGCGAATCATGCACGCTGGCATCGGTTACCATGTAGGAATCTATGAGTTTGCTTTTCCCATCAGCTTTGATATGATCTTTATAGCCGTAATAACTCTTTCCGTTCTTTTTTGTCCATCTCGCATTGACATCTTTCTGCTCCAATTTATTGGGATGGGCTTTCCACTCATCGGGAATTTTTCCCTCTTTTAGTTGTTTGTTTTCCTCTCGGTTGTTTCGTTGAATCGGGACTTCCACAAAACTGGCATCTACAATTTTCCCTTCGTTGGCTATAAGATTGTTTTTGTGAAGCTCTTCCTTGAATCGGTCAAATAATTTTCCGGCTATATTTCCTTTTACGAGTTGCTCTCTGAAATGCCAAATTGTTTTGGCGTCGGGAACTTTATCCGCAAGTGTCAAGCCTAAGAAACGCATGAAGGAAAGACGATCCAAAATGGCATATTCCATTGTATCATCGCTGATGTTGTAGTAGCGTTGCAAAATCAAAATCTTAAACATGAGTACATAATCATACGGGCGCGCTCCCCCGATTCCTTTTTCTTCTTTATGGAATGCTTCTTCCAGTAGTGAGCGGAACACTTCGAAGTCAATACGTTCTTTAAGTTTAACCAGAGGGTCTTTTTGCACAGTTAGTTGCTCAAGACGAAATGATTCATCGAAGAATCCTTTCGTGTGTTTAGCTTTGTATTTTGGGTGGCTCATAAAATATCTCTCAATTATTACAATAACAAAAATACGATATTATATTTTCACTTTGTTTAATTTATATCCTTTTTTACTTTTAGATGAGTTTTTAGA
>MGZZ01000182.1:0-1703 GCA_001802795.1 Ignavibacteria bacterium GWC2_36_12
ATTCCTTCTCTTCAAACCTACAATGTTTAATCCTTCATAATGAAGCGGGTTACCTGAGAATAATCCATAAGGAGGAATATCTTTAACGACCATAGAATGTGCGCCGACCATTACGTTTTTCCCGATCTTTACAAACTGGTGAACACCAACTAATCCTCCAAGAACAACGTAATCTTCTAAGACTACGTGACCGGCTAAAGCAACACTGTTAACGACAATACAGTTATTGCCTATTATACAATCGTGCCCTGTGTGGGAGTTAGCCATAAAAAGACAGTTATTCCCTACCACAGTTTTATTTCCTTCAATTGTACTCCTGCTGATAGTTACAAACTCTCTTATAGTATTATTATCACCTATAACTAATTGTGAATGTTGTCCCCTAAATTTTAAATCCTGTGGTATAGCTGCCAGCACCGAGAAGGGATATATAATATTGTTTTTACCTATTCTCGCTCCGGCTTCAATAGTAACGTTATTATGGACGATTGTCCCTTCTCCTATCTCGACATCATTTTCAATAATAGAAAAAGCACCGACCTCAACACCTGGAGAAATTTTTGCTTCCGGGCTTACGATAGCAGATGGATGGATTTTTGACATACCGAAAAAAAATTATTTTTATTAAACGAATTAACGATCAGCAGGGTAAAAATAATAAATTTGTTAAGCTTTAACCATCGTCTCTGCGACAATTTTTGCAGTATCAAGAGCTATTACAAGCTCTTCATTGGTAGGTATTCGTAAGACTTTAACTTTAGAACTATCCGAAGATATAATTTTATCACCGTTTGCATTTTTATTTTCATCAAGCTCGATACCTAAGAATGCAAGATCATCACAAACTGCTTTCCTGACCTCATAAGAATTTTCCCCGATTCCACCGGTAAATACAAATGCATCCAGACCACCCATAGAAGCAGCATAAGCACCGAGGTATTTTTTTATTTTATAACAGAAAAGATCGAAAGCATAACCTGCTCTTTTACTATTCCCTTTAACGGCTTCCAGGATTTCCCTCATGTCGCTACTCTCACCGCTTATCCCGATAAGCCCGCTATGTTTGTTAAGTAGCGTATTGGCTTCACTAAGCGACAAACCTTCTTTTCCCATAATATAAAGGATAAGTGAAGGATCTATATCCCCGCTTCTTGTACCCATTAACAATCCTTCAAGCGGGGTAAATCCCATAGTCGTATCGACAGAAACACCATGTTTAACAGCAGCCATACTGCAGCCGTTACCGAGGTGTGCGGTAATAATTTTTAACTCTTTTATATCTCTTCCGATAACTTCAGCAGCCTGATTCGCTACAAAAAAATGTGATGCGCCGTGAAAACCGTATCTTCTTATTTTATACTTCTTATAAAGTTCATAAGGTATTCCATAGAGAAAAGCTTTCGGCGGCATAGAACTATGAAACGCGGTATCAAATACCGCACACTGAGAGGTACCGGGAAGTGTTCTTGATACTGCCAATATACCCTTGATATTAGGAGGATTATGAAGGGGTGCAAGTTCAATATTATTCCTTAATACCTGGATTACTTCATCATTTATAAGAACTGATGCCGAAAATGTTTCCCCCCCGTGTACAACCCTGTGCCCGACAGCTTCAATATCTTTTTTATCTGAAATGACCCCGTGATTTTTACTCAACATTACGCCAAGCACATATTCAATTGCAATATTATGATCGAGTA
>MGZZ01000182.1:1713-18055 GCA_001802795.1 Ignavibacteria bacterium GWC2_36_12
GACTTTTATTTCATCGCCGTCATAACGTTTATGCGAAAGAACAGCACTGCTCATACCAATTCTTTCAACTACTCCTTTTGCAAGAGCAGCTTTCTCAACAGTGTCAAAAAACTGGTATTTTATCGATGAGCTGCCGCAATTTAAAACAAGTACTCTCATTCTTTTCCTTCAACTATTTTTAGATAATCAGACTTCAGCAATAATGTTACCGTTCGCATCGTATTTATAAAATCCTTCCCCCGTTTTTTTGCCGAGTTTTCTTTCACGTACAAGCTTCCTAAGTATTGGGCATGCCCTGTATCTCGGTTCTCCCAGTGTTTTCCAGAGTGTTTCCATCCAGGCAAGCACTTCGTCAAGACCCATGCTGTCTGCAAGCTCAAGTGGTCCCATCTGGAAATTGTAACCGAGTCTCATAGCAGTATCAATATCTTTAGCAGTTGCCACACCTTCCAGAAGTATGTACATGGCTTCATTCAGAAGAGGAACGATCGCTCTTGTTGTTACAAAACCGGGATACTCGTAAACTTCTACAGATGTTTTGCCGATGCGCGTTGCAAACTTTTTAGTTTTTTCCACTGTTTCATTAGAAGTATGCAGACATTTTACAAGCTCGACCAAAGGTATTTTAGGGACTGGATTTAAGAAGTGCATCCCGATAACCTTATCCGGTCGTGTTGTGCTTTCAGCAATCTTAGTTAAGCTTAAAGTAGATGTGTTGGAAATAAATATTGTATCTTTGTCGGCAATTATATCAATTTTCTGGAAAATATTTTTCTTTAATTCAAAATCTTCATCAACTGCTTCTATTACCAGGTCACATCCCGAAATTTTATTGAATGTAGTTTCCCACTTTATTCTGCTTAGTATGGCTTTTTTTTCAGATTGAGTTACAGACCATCTTCTGATCTCCCTGTCTATTAAAGATGATAAAGAGGTTTTCGCTTTATCAAGATGGAGGGGGTCCTTTTCAATTAACAGAACTTCAAGCCCTGATGCTGCTATCGTTTGAGCTATTCCCAGCCCCATTAACCCGGCGCCTATGATTGCGATATTATTTATTGAGCCTTCATCATATTGCTTTCTTTTCTCAAGCAGGTCTTCTAATTTAAGATTTTCGTTTGTCATTTTATTTTCCTGTAAATTCTTTTATTTGTCATTTTTCTTTCAATATCAACTACTTTGCCAAACCCCGTTAGAAATCTTTCTTATTAAACAAGTAAATACTGTATCCAAGTGCGGCAAACATGAAAGCTAACGAGGTAAGAATCGGTTGTGTATCAACTATTCCCTTTCCTATTGCGAGGTTTATAGTTGTTTCTCCCATCAGCTCGGAGGTTTTGGGAATGATGTAATAAAAAACATCAATCAACGAATTAATAAAATCACTTTTGATTATTACACTAAATTGCTCTTTACCCATATAAAGTAGCGGACTCAATATCAAAAAGATAAAGTACGCCAGCATCATACCAAGAACTGAACCCTGGGTAATAACTCCGAACAAAACAATTAGAGAATAGAGCACCGCAAATGCAAAAGTAACTGAGAGTATTATGCTCAGAAAAGTAAAATCGAAATATGAAAATCTTAATGAAACAACAGCCCACACACCGATTACAAGGAAAGCAACATTAATTAAAACTACAAGCAATCCGCCGCAGAACTTACCAATTAAAAGTTGAGTCCTGGAAATTGGCTTTGATAAAAGAAGATCGATATTTCCCTTCTCGAGCATAACGGGAACAAAACTGGCAGTTGAAAAAATTGCAAGGAGAACACATAAACTTGTTAAAGGTGTTATGATAATCAATTCGATAGATGTGGCAATCTCGTTAACAACAATGCCTCCCTGCTTAAAATCCACTCCACCCATTAAAGTAGAATCACTTATAATATTTACTACTATGGCAGAAATAATTATTGCAAGAGCCGAGAGACCAAGAAAGAAGAGGAAAACTTTTCTGGCAAGTGCTTCCCTGACAGTGTACCCGGTTGTTATCCAGATGTTATTCATTTGTTGTTTCGCTCCGATTCATTTATCAACGAGATAAACATTTCTTCAAGTGTACTTTTAAGCGGAACAATCTCTCTAAGTAAGATACCTTTGCTACGAAAATCATCGATAATCCTGTTTAGTTCAGCAATATCAGCTACCTTAACTAAGTAACTGCCATCAGGTTGCTTTGTATATGCAAAGTTACCGGGCTCAGTATCCGTGCTGTCAACAACAAGCTTATATTCTTCCTTTTTCTCAGTAAACTCTTTTACAGTTCCTTCACGAAGTAATTTCCCTTTGTTCAAAATTCCAACACGGTCGGTGATTAGTTCGACTTCGGAAAGAAGGTGACTGTTTAAGAAAATAGTTTTAGACCTGTTCTTAAGCTCAATCAGAATATCGCGGATTTCTTTTCTTCCAATTGGATCAACTCCGTCGGTAGGCTCATCGAGAAAAATTAAATCCGGATCATTTATTAAAGCTTGCGCAAGCCCAAGCCTCTGCATCATTCCTTTAGAATATGCTTTAACTTTTGTCTTCTTCCATTGCGAAAGTTTGACCAGTTCCAGGAGTTCGTCAATTCTTTTATCAAGATTAACTCCGTTCATTCCACTTAACTTGCCAAAGAACTTTAGTACCTCTCCACCTTTTAAATATGAAGGATACTTATGATTTTCAGGAAGATAGCCTACCTTCTCCTTTATCTTATAATCAGAAATGTCCTTCTCAATTATTGTGGCACTACCAGCGGTTGGAAAAGTTATCCCGAGCAAAAGCTTAACGAGAGTGGTTTTGCCTGCACCGTTTGGACCGAGCAGCCCGAATATCACGCCTCTTTCAACATTTAAATTGAAATCAACGAGTGCCTGTATTTTATTCTTTTTGAAAGATGAGGAATAAACTTTCGTCAACCCCTTAGTTTCTATAACATTCATACACTAAGCATAAATAATCGTTGTATAAATTTAAGCAAAAATATGTTGCAAAATAAGTTACTCTGAGTATTTATGATGAATGGATATATTTCCTGTCGGGATTCAATTAGTTAAGATTTTCAGTAACATAATTGTTTATAGCGCTATTAAAACAGAAATTTTTTCTTTAACGATAGTTGTTTTATATTGGTGAAGTTCTTAGAACTTAACTAAATAATGAATCCACTCCAGGCTCTAAAAAAATATTTCGGATATGACGAATTCCGTCCTGCACAGGAAGAAATAATCAACTCTATTCTGGAAGGCGAAAATGTTCTTGCTGTTTTGCCAACGGGAGCCGGGAAATCAGTCTGCTATCAAATCCCTTCACTCGTTTCGGACAATTTCTCAATTGTTATTTCTCCACTCATTGCTTTAATGAAGGACCAGGTAGATTCACTCAACCTGCCTGCCGGTTTATCAACCGAAGGTTGGCAAAGGCAGGATCAAAAAGAAAACCTTGCGGCTTTCATTAACAGCACAATGACTTTCTATGAAGCAGAGGAAGTTCTGCAAAAAATTGCTTACGGGGAAACCAAACTTCTTTACGTTGCGCCTGAAAGATTGACCAATGTTAATTTTGCAGAGAGACTGAAAAAACTCAATCCATCTTTCCTTTTTATAGACGAAGCGCATTGTATAAGCGAGTGGGGGCATAATTTCAGACCGAGTTATTCAAAGATTAAAGAATTCATTGAATATACGGGAATAAAAAAAGTATCTGCTTTTACGGCTACCGCCACACCTGAAGTAATAAAGGACATTTCAACACAGCTTGGATTTTCCAAAGGATCCCTTTCGGGAAAAGAACCCGTAATAATCGTAAGAGGATTTGAGAGAGAGAATCTTTACCTGAATACTATCCTCACAAAAAAGAAAAATGAAAAATGCTTCGAACTTCTTTCAATTAATAAAACACCCGCTATCATTTATACTTCTTCGAGAAGGAAGGCGGAAGAAGTATCCGAATACCTGAATATGCACAAAATAAATTGTTCCTATTACCATGCGGGACTTAATTCTATTGAAAGAAAAAAGGTACAGGAAGATTTTCTAAACGACGTTGTCCCGGTTATTGCTGCAACAAATGCTTTCGGAATGGGAATAGATAAAAAAGATATCAGGTTAATAATTCATTACAATACGCCGGGTTCAATTGAAAATTATTACCAGGAAATCGGAAGAGCAGGAAGGGACGGGAAGGAATCTCAAGTCTTTCTTCTTCATGATGAAAACGATATAAGAATACAGAATTACTTTTTATCGCAGTCGCATCCGAACAAAGAAATCATACAAAAAATATATAATGCTATCTGCGATTACGGAAAAGTAGCAGTTGGAAATTTACCTGATAAAGAAATTCCGTTAAACCCCGATTATATATCTGCTTACTCGAAAAATGAAATTTCAAAAGGACTGTTACATGCTTCACTGAAATTTTTGGAATCTGCCGGTTATTTAAGACTGCTTTCCGAATATGAAAAAAAAGACACGCTACAGTTCTTATGGAATAAGGATCGACTGAAGGATTTTATAAAAGTATCAATCAACAATATAATAAAGGATATAACGCTTTTACTTTTAAGAGAATACGGCAGTACAACCTTTACAACAAAAGTACAATTTTCTGTTTCGCAATTTGCGGAAAAATTTGGTCTGGATTTTAACGAGGTTAATGAAGCTTTTACAATTATGGATAATATGGGAATAATTTTTTATGAGAAGTCACTATCCAAAGAAAGTGTTTTATTAACAAGTCCACGAATAGAGACTGATAAACTCAGGCTCAACTATAAAAAGATTTTAGAAAGCTATTTAAACCTTCAGAAGAAAATTGATAAAATGGTTGATTATGTTTTTACCGAGGAATGCAGGTTTAAATTTATTCTCAGTTACTTTGGCGAAAACGTTGACAGGTATAGTTGCGGAAAGTGCGACAAGTGTTTGACCGGTATTAAAAGCAGCGAAAATATTAATAAATATGTTTCGGAAATTATTTTAAGAACACTCATTGAAAGCAAAAAGAGCTTAACTGAATCTCTATTAACAGGTATTCTGCGTGGTACTGCAAAGCCTCTGGAATATCCCGACATCCAGACCTTCGGGGCGTGTATAAATTATAGTTCAGGTGAGTTAAAAAGAATTATTCGCTCAATGATAAATAAAGGACTCATAGCAGAAACTTATAATAAATCGAAGTTATTAAAAATAACAGGAAAAGGAGTAGCAGACGCCGGCGAAAAAACTGTAGAAAGAATTAATAAGCAATCTGACAATTACCTTGGAGACCTCGAGCTTTTCAATATCCTGAGAGAAATCAGGAGCCGTGCATCAAAAAAATTTCATCAGAGCAGCATGATCGTTTGTCCTGATGAAACACTGAGAGAAATCTCATCCAAAAAACCTAAGTCAAAGGGGGAATTTCTTTCAATTAAAAATACTTCTATCAGAATGTTCAATAAAATAGGGGAAGACTTTCTTGAAGCAATAAATAATTTTGATAATGAAAAAAGTGATACTCCGGCAAAACAACCGGGTTCAGGAGATCTCCCTGCAAACATCCGGGAAACATATTCTTTGTTAAAAAAAGGTTACAGGTTAAAAGAGATGGCACAGCTTAGAAAAGTGTCGGAATCAATTATCTCGATGCAGATTGAAACTATTCTTGAATTCGATCCGGAAGTAAATATTCTGCATCTTTTCAACTCAAATGAATTAAAAAAAATTACTACTGAAATTGAGAAAGGTTATGATGACCTGAAGGATCTTAAGCATCGTCTTGATGATTCAATCAGCTATCCTATGTTGAGAATAGCAATTGCAAAGTACAAATTCAGCCGGGCTTCTTCCTTAAACTTCCAACGTGAACAATAACTTTATCAAAAAAAACCTCCCATTTATCAGGGTCCTGGTTATAATAATCCAGAGTAGTTTTATATAATTGTTCGTTTACATCATACTTATTAAGGACGGCATCTCTTAGGCTATCAAGACCGGCGGCAGAAAGATTAATAGTATCCTGCGCAACAAGCATGTCAGAATAGATTAGAACGAGCTTATCTTCTTCAATAATTTTTTCTTTGCTGCAGTTGAAGCATAAGAATAAAACAAATGTGAAAAATATGGCGGGACTACTTTTATTAAAATACAACTTCACAAGCTCAATTCATTTTTTTACTTGCTTTAAAAAGAACTTTCTTCTCCTTCTCAGTAAGATTCTGGTAGCCTGATTGGCTTATTTTATCCAGTATCTTGTCTATATCTTCCTGTGATACTTCATCTTCTTCGATTTCATGAAACTTTGCATCCTGAATATTTTGTTCCTTCTTTTTGAACTTATCTGATATTCCGCCAAAGGGATTAAACGGTTTTGTAGCTCGGTATGAGGATCGTTTAAAAAGATCCTTAAATGCAATACTAGTATTTTTATCCAGCATCAGGAAAATAAAACCGGTAAGGGCACCACCGAGATGAGCAAGATGTGCAACATTGGAGCCAGCGCTGTCTACAAGCATAAATTCCATAACAATAAGAATAGTGATTAAATATTTTGCCTTAATAGGTATGAAGAAATAAATAAATATGTACCTGTTGGGAAATAGCATGGCAAATGCAATCATAACTCCGAATATCGCACCTGAAGCACCAATAGTAAAAGCCGCTCCACTTCCTAAAAGCGGCGAAACAAACAAATGGCAAAGTCCTGCACCTATACCTGCAAGTAAATAATAATAAAGGAATTTCCTTGCGCCCCATAAATTTTCTATTTCCATACCGAACATCCAGAGAGCAAACATATTAAAAAGGATGTGAGAAAAACCTCCGTGCATAAACTGGTAAGTAATAAGCTGCCATATCTGGAAATTAAACGGCTGGCTACCGGGATCGATGCCACTGATTGGATTAAGAGCAAACCACCTGTTAAGTATATACCAGGCAGGATACCCGTTAAATGTTAACGTATTCATCAACAGTTGTAAAAAGAAAACCACTCCGTTAATAATCAAAAGGCTCTTAATAACAGGAGGGAAAAAACTGAATCCGCCGAAACCTGTTGGTCTATAATATTGGTTCACTTATATCCTGTACTTAATTTTTTTCTTAATCGTAATCATAATCTTACTCGATTCTTAACCCGATTACGAGTATGATTACGATTAAGATTATGAAAGAACCATGAAATAATTTTACTAAAGTTTAAACGTCTGTCAGCGCTGCAACACCCGGCAAAATTTTACCTTCCAGGAATTCCAGCGAGGCACCGCCGCCAGTTGAAACATGAGATACTTTATCCTCGAGCCCTGCTTTGCTTATTGCAGCAGAAGAATCGCCGCCTCCGACAACAGTGATGGCACCATTTGCAGTGGCTTTGGCAAGAGCTTCAGCGATCTCAAAAGTGCCTTTAGCAAAGTTCGGCATTTCAAAAACGCCCATCGGACCGTTCCATACAATAGTCTTTGATTTTATGATTTCATCTTTGAACAATTTAATAGTTTCAGGTCCTATATCCAATCCCATTTTCGCGGACGCAACATTATCAATACTTACTGTTTCAGATGGAGAATCATTTTTAAACTCATCTGCAACAACAACATCTATAGGAAGCAAAAACCTGACATTCATACCTTTTACTTTATTCAGCAGTTCTTTGGCAAGTTCCAGCTTTTCTTCTTCGAGAAGAGATTTACCAATTTCTTTTCCCTGAGCTTTAAAGAAGGTGAATGCCATTCCTCCGCCAATAAGCATAGTGTCAACTTTATCGAGCAGGTTGTTAATTACATCAATCTTTCCTGATATTTTTGCGCCTCCTAAAATTGCACAATAAGGTTTCTTCGGAAAAGAAACTGCACCGCCAAGATATTCAAGCTCCTTTTGCATAAGATAACCTGCAGCACATTGATTTATGTACTTGGTAACACCTTCAGTCGAAGCGTGCGCCCTGTGTGCGCTTCCGAAAGCATCGTTGATATAAATATCTCCTAATTCCGATAATTGTTTTGCAAATCCCGCATCGTTTTTTTCTTCTTCCTGATGAAATCTCAGGTTCTCGAGCAGCACTACATCACCCGGCTTCATACTGTTTACAATTTTCTTTACTTCTTCTCCAATGCAATCCGGGGCAAGAATAACATTCTTACCTAAAAGTTCAGCTAATTTTTCAGCAGCAGGTTTAAGACTGTACTTTGGATTAACTTTACCTTTAGGTCTTCCAAGATGGCTCATAAGAATCGCTTTGCCGCCATCAGAAATAATTTTCTTAATTGTTGGCAAAGATGAAACTATTCTTATGTCATCGGTTACGTTTAAATTCTCATCGAGAGGTACGTTAAAATCAACTCTAACAAGAACCTTTTTATCTTTAAGATTTAAATCATTAATTGAAAGTTTTTTCATTTTCATTCCTCAATATTAACCGGAAATTACCGGATTCACCTAAATAGGATTGATAAAAAAGAAAAGCGGGGCGTGTTTACGCCCCGAAGGAATTTATTTCATTATAATCTTTAATAAAAGATCTGCTACCCGGCAGGAGTAACCCCACTCGTTATCATACCAGGAAACAATTTTAAAGAATCTTTTCTCTCCTTTAAGATTATTCTGAAGCGTAGCCAAGGCATCATAAATAGATGAACGCTCATCGTGAATGAAATCAGTGGAAACGACTTCTTCATCTGAAACACCAAGAATACCTTTAAGGTATGTTTCCGAAGCCTTTCTTAAAAGCTTATCGATTTCCTCAATCGATGTATCCTTTTCCGAACGGAAAGTTAAATCAACTACAGAAACATCAGCAGTTGGAACTCTGAACGACATTCCTGTTAATTTACCCTTCGTAACAGGTAAAACTTCCCCGACTGCCTTTGCAGCACCAGTAGAAGACGGGATAATATTTATTGCAGCAGCCCTGCCACCTCTCCAGTCTTTCTTCGAAGGACCATCAACTGTTTTTTGTGTTGCAGTATAAGAGTGAATCGTAGTCATCAAGCCTGTCTCGATTCCTATCCCTTCTTTAATAAGAACATGAACAACCGGAGCGAGACAGTTTGTTGTACAAGATGCGTTAGAAATAATATGATGTTTTGCAGGATCGTATTCCTGGTCATTAACACCAAGAACTAAAGTTTTTACATCGCCTTTTGCCGGTGCGGAGATGACAACTTTCTTTGCTCCTGCTTCGAGATGTCCTTTTGCTTTATCGGAATGAGTGAATAATCCTGTAGCCTCAATAACATATTCAACTCCCAAATCCTTCCATGGCAACTGCGAAGGTTCTTTAGTTGCCATAACACATTTTATTTTGTTACCGTTTACAATCAATACGTCATCGCTTTCAGCATTAGGATCGCTTTTAGAGGTGCTTAACCCGCCTTTAAATCTTCCGTGAACAGAATCATATTTTAACTGGTACGCGAAATATTTTGCATCAGTTGTTACATCTACTACAGCAACTACGTCTATATCTTTACCCAAAACTCCACGTTCTGCCAAAGCCTGTAAAACAAGTCTTCCTATTCTTCCAAATCCGTTTATCCCTACTTTTACAGCCATATTCTAAAACTCCTTTTTTGAAATTAAATTAATAGAAAAAAGAACAAATTATCCATATACAAAATTACTCATTAGGGGTTTGAATATCAATTGGATATGATTCAAAGAAATGATTTAATAACAAAATAATTTTAGACTTGTTGCTTTGCATTAATACAAAAGCCCATAGCAAATTAAAAAGCCCTCTGTTCGAGGGCTTAAAAGTAAACAACTGATTATTTTTTAGTATAAGTTAAATCGGGTCTCGGTTTACCATAGTATTCTTCAATACTGAGAACATTGACAGACAGCTTTGCCCAGAGCTTTGCTTCCTCTTCTTTTAATTTGTCACTGTTTTCTTTCATCGCTGAGTAGAAGCTTGCGCCGTCTTTAGCTGTTTCTGTTAATGCAATTGAATTATTATCCAAACCAATTTCTACCAGCCAGATACCCCAGCCATCCGGTATATTATTTTTTTCATAAAGAGCTTTCCATTCAGCTATAACATCCAGAACTTCCTGTCGTTTTTCCAGTTTATATTTAAAAAAGACCCAGTGGATAAATTCTGCTTCTCCCTGTTTTGTCCTGGATTCCTTTGGCACATAAGAGTATTTAGCAGACCATTTAGCAATAAAATCGCGATGTGTTTCTATACTGCTTTCATTTGCAGTGATAAATTCTCCCCACTTTTCTTTGCCTATTTTATCTAATACAGAACCGAATACGGATGAAAATTTATCTATCTCGGCATAATTTGAAAGAGGTATGAGATAGTAATAGTGCCCGTCATTCCTTTGAGATGCCCGTACGTAAGGAAGATCGAGTCCACCTTCGGTCATCAACCCAACCCACTGCTTAGAGGTTTCTTCGTATTGTTGCAACATATTTATTTTTGCAACTTCCTCACGGATCCAGTAAAGCTGGTCATTCATTTCCTCTTGAGCAACTGCTAAGCCGGAATAACAAATAACTAACCAAACCAGTGGTAAAAAAAACTTTAGCTTAAACATAAAAGTGACTCCTTTTGATTTATGTGATTGAAATACTTAACCCTAAATCTTTAAGAATTACTATTTGAGCTGGGATTCTAATCAGAAACTAAGGAACTAATCAGTAAGTAACAATATCCTGATAAGAAATAATTTGGCTTATTGCTGTTCAAACTATTTTTCTATATAACTGCGAGGGTATTTTTTGCACCAGGATTTTATAAAATCTGCAATAGCGCTTGTTGGAGCTCCCGGTGTAAATAATTCCCCCACCCCACTTTTTTTAAGCTCTTTGATATCTTCTTCGGGAATTATTCCTCCACCTGTCAGAAGTACATCATTTAAACCTTTTTCCTTCATAAGATTCAGAATTTTTGGAAAGAGAGTCATATGCGCACCCGATAAAACACTGATTCCAATAACATCGACATCTTCCTGTAATGCAGCTTCCACGATCATTTCCGGAGTTTGTCTTAAGCCGGTGTAAATGACTTCCATTCCGGCATCGCGTAATGCGGCTGCTATTACTTTTGCACCCCTGTCGTGTCCGTCCAGACCGGCTTTAGCAATCAATACCCTTATTTTTTTATCCATTGATGGAATCTCTTTTTGTGTTCAGTTCAACTCTTATTTTATCTGCAAATTCTTTCATTGAACCGTCTGAATATTTTTTAAAACTCGGTCTAAAAGTGAAATCATTTGTAAAACGGGGAATGATATGAAAGTGAAAATGGAAAACCGTCTGACCCGCAGCTTTGCCGTTGTTAACAACAATATTAAAACCATCTGCTTTAATGCTTTTTTCTACTGCAGCAGAAATAACCTGTAAACCTTTTGTAAGGTAATCCAACTCTGCCGGTGTAAGAGAAAGGAAATTATCATAATGCTTTTTAGGTACAACTAAAGTGTGACCATAGTTTAAAGGTCTGATATCGAGAAAGGAAATTATGTTTTCGTCCTCATAAATAATTTCGGCTTCGGATTTGCCTTTAATAATATCACAAAAAATACAGTCCATACCTTAAGATAAGCTTAATTTAATTTTTAGGCAAAGTTATTATAATTTTTCATTTTGATTGATTCTATCCCTTATTTGCAGATAAATATCTGAGATAATATTTTCGGGCTTTCACAAGATCTTCCTGAGTATCAATAGACAAAGAATCAAATTCCGTAATTACTATTTTTATTTTTAAGCTGTTCTCAAGCATTCTAAGCTGCTCTAATTTTTCCGTTTTTTCAAGATCAGTCTGCTGAAGTTTTGTGAATTTCAAAAGAGAATCTCTCCTGTAAACATATAAACCTATGTGCTTATAAATTTCTGTAAGTTGAATTTTCTCGGAATTCGTTTTTGCATCCCTGACAAAAGGAATCGCAGAACGGGAGAAATACATAGCAAAGTTGTTATAATCAAAAACCACTTTAACTACAGAAGGAGATCTTAATTCCTCAACAGTCTCGATTCTTTTTGCCAGAGTAGAAATATTTACAGTCTTATCAAATAACAAAGGCTCAACAGCCTGATCAATCATTGTACCTTTTATGAAAGGTTCATCAGCCTGAATGTTTACAATAATCTTTGCATCGGTTAAATCTCTTGTTACATAAGCTACTCTGTCAGAGCCGGACTGCAAATCTTTTGGTGTTACAATAACTCTCGCCCCAAACCCGCGCGCAACTCTGGCAACTTTATCATCATCAACTGCTATAATAACATCATTAAGCAGTTTTGATTTTTTGGAATTCTCATAAGTATGTTGAATTAGCGGTTTCCCGCCAATATCGGCAAGTATTTTACCGAAAAGTCTTGTGGAAGCAAACCTTGCAGGTATAATTCCGATAATCATACTTCAAAATTACTTTTTAAGGAGTGAAGTTCAAAGGAGTCAGGTGCCTGTTCTTTTAAAGCCGGCAATTATCCTTTAATGTTGAGGTAGCCTCAGGCTTCAGCCTGAGGAATATGATAAATTATGTACCTGTAACAATCTAATCCCACTCGTTAAAATTATAAATTGTCGAGCCTTTATATGGATATTGTTTCCAGTATTCCACTATACCTGCTCTAACCGGATTATTCAATATGTATTTTAAATGTACTATTAAATTTTCTTCACTTCTAAGAATATGATCATAATAATCTTTTTGCCATTTAATTTTTTTGTTGTTATTACTTAGCCAGAATCCCGTTTTTTGCTTAAACATATCAAGGCATTTCTTGATATCAGCTTTTGAGTTATTCCCTGATAAAACAAAATGCGCGTGATCAGCCATAAACAAATAGACGTAAGCAGAACAATTAAAGGTTTTCAGTTCATTTAATAAATATGCCTCAAAAATTTTAAAGGTTTTTTTATTTGTAAAATATTTGTTTCTGTTTTTTATACAAAGTGTAAATGAAATGACTTCTTCCCCAACATAAATCTCCGGATCCAGTCTATGTTTCTTTTCTCTTATGTATTTCTTATTCATATCCCTCCTGGTAGTCTCAACCTTTAGGTTGAGAATTATTTTTATGATAGGTCCCCGTATTGGTCTAAGTCAATTTCAAACGCAACCTTAAGGTTGCGGCTACCAAATTTTTACATACTGACTAAGGTGAAGGAAAGGCTTTTTTATCCTATGACTTTGGGAACTCTGAAAAATTCCTCGTCTCTATCGGGGGCATTTTTAAGCGCTTCTTCCCTGTTGATCGAAGGTTTCAATTCATCTTCCCTGAAAGCATTGTTTCCTTCAACAGGATGAGATAGCGGTTCAACATTTTCTGTATCAAGTTCATTCAGCTTTTCAACATACTCAAGTATCTGGTTAAGCTGATGTGTAAAACTTTCAAGCTCTTCACCGGAAAATTCAAGTCTTGCAAGTTCAGCAATATGTTTAGCATCCTTAAGCGTTACCGGCACTGCTCAATTCCTTATAATTTTCACTTATAATATCTCTTACTTTTTGCATAAGTTCAAGTTCTTCTTTCCTGCTATTTATGTTATCTGCAGAAATAGGCTTATCAAAATTGAGCGTGACTTTGCCGGAATTTATTCTGAACGGTTTCTTCTGGAAAAGATTTTTCGTACCGGAAACAGTGACAGGAATAATCGGGAAACCAACCTGCGCAGCAAGATGAAAAGCTCCTCTTTTGAATGGCAGCATTTCATCTGTTTTGCTTCTAGTTCCTTCAGGAAAAAGAAGAACTGATATTTTCCTTTGAACGAGCATCTTCTTTGCTTTTTCAATGCTCTTCATTGCTTTTTCCGGATTTTTTCTATCAACTATAATATGTGGACCCAACTGCATTTGCCATCCAAATAACGGAACCCATGCAATTTCTTTTTTAAATACAAAACTAAAATCATTCGGCACAAAACGCTGAAGAACAGGAATATCAAAAAGACTACGATGATTTGAAACAAATACATAAGGCGTTTTGGGAATTACATTTTCCTTGCCGGTTATCTTTACTTTTATTCCTGCCATAGCAAGAACAGGGGCAGAAAAAACTTTAGTAAGAATAAAATAGATTTTATGGCTTCTGTCCAGCAACCCGGCAAGCAAAGCTAATGTTGATACTATGATTGTATGAACAAGGAGTAAAATTAATTTCAGGTAAGTCACTTAATTACCTTCAAACTCAAGTTCTCCTGGTAGCGATGGGTTATTACCTTTATCGATAAACTTTTTTAAAGCATTAATCCTGTTCTTAATCGAAGGATGGCTGTAAAAAAACCATTCGATAAAAGGATGGGGATCTTTATCGGCAAGATTTTGTTCTGTAAGTTTTTCGAGTGTTGAAATGTAAGATGACGCTTTCCCTGTTGAAGTCACGGCATATTCATCTGCTTCATATTCAAATTTCCTGGAAAGAATATTATTGAACGGGCTTTGTATGAGCCCGATTACTGCTCCCCATAAAGAAAGGATTGGCAATGCGGCAATCTTACTTATAGAATTAAATCCAAAGAATCCAATTGTATATTCGTACAGGGAAGCAACTAAAAACAAAGTGAAGAAGCTTGTTACGGTGCCTATAATAATGTTCTTAATAATATGTTTCTTTTTATAATGTCCGAGTTCGTGAGCAATTACAGTTTCAATTTCATCCTGAGTGTAATTATCAAGAAGAGTATCTCCAAGAAGAATTCTTTTTGATTTACCGATGCCTGTAAAAGCTGCGTTTGCCTTTTTGGTATTCTTGCTCATATCGAATTTATAAACGTTTTCAACTTTTATTCCAGCATCTTTGGAAAGCCTTTCAATCCGGGATTTCAATTCTGCTTTATCGGCAGGCAGGTTTTCATTATCGATAGGAGTTACTTTATAAAAAAGCGGCAGGATTAAAACAGGAGCTATTCTTCCAAGAACTACAGATAAAATGAACAACCCAATTGCAAGCGGCAGCCACCAGAGTGAACCGAATCTGTTCAGCACATAAAAAAAGAAAATCAAAACAGGAACACCAATAATAATAGAAACCAGCAATCCTTTTAAGCGCTCGAGCATATATTTTATGAAGGTCTGGTTTGATAGATTGTATTTATGCTCAAGATAAAAATCTGTATAATAATTTACCGGCGCAAAAATAATTCCGGTAACTGCACCGACTGTGAAGACAAATGCAATAAAAAGTAAATAGGAATTGGAAATGTACTCTGAGAAATATTCAGCTAACAGAGTACTATAACCTAGTAAAACAAATAACAGGATAAAGATAAAAGACAAAGTGCCTTTCCCGATTCCTATTGCAAGCTTGATATTGTTATAACGTTTATATTTTTCGTTTTCCATTTTATAATATTCTAAAATTATACCCTTTAAAATAAAAAACTCCTGCAAAAAAACAGGAGTCTTTTTAGAGCAATTAAATATTCTATTCTTTCTTCTTTTTAATTGATTTCCCGTCTTCACTTAGCCGGGAAATATATTTTTCCGGGTCATTTTTGAATTTTTTCAAGCAGTTTTTACAACAGAGTGCATAAGTTTTGCCTTTGTATGTATAAGTTATTTCGGGGTCGGCTTCTTCAGTTGAAACGGGACAAACTGTATTAAACACAACGCTGCTGTCGGATTTTTGCTCAACAGTTTTATTTTCACTCTCTTCTTTTGTTTTTTCCTGTGCCAGGATAGTAAAAGAAAAACCCACAGCAAAAATTAAAGTAATGGCTAATAAAAAAAATCTATTCACCGTATCTCCTTTAAATTATTTTGAGTTCAATTGTTAATTATAAAAAATTTGTATTCTTTTCAAATTACTTTTACGTCCTCCCTCGGAATCCACCCTAACTTTCCATCCTGGAGACGAACTTTTATCCAGTTTTCAACTTTATCCTCTAGTATCACTTTTAAGCCTTCGTGAACGATGAAAGCATCGTCGCTTCCGGAATCCGGAGAAAGTTTAACATTTACAATATTTTCAACAATAATCCCGTTTTTAAGACTTAATTCTCTATTCAATCTAATAGACAGCAAGGCTGCCGTTATTAAAAGCAGGAACAGGGTGACAACCCCGCCTATCAGTATAGTCTTTTGATGAAACGGATTTTTTGTATAAAAATAAAATCCTGTTGAAAAAACCAGGAGCAGATAAAATATATAGGCGGTTACTGTCCAGCCGGAGGTCGAAAAGAATGCCAACAATCCCTCCCACCATTGGAAAATAAAAAACTCAGGAAGAGATTCTACTTTATCTGTTATTTTTAAGTTTGCGAGATTAAGATTGTGAATTATATCTTCGTCGCCGGGAGACAACTTCAAAGCTTTTTCATAATAAAGTATTGCATAACCAATTTTACCTGTTCGATAATATGCATTCCCAAGATTGTAGAAAAGAGAAGTACCCTCGAATCCTGAATGAACAAGCAGGTTGT
>MGZZ01000183.1:0-18429 GCA_001802795.1 Ignavibacteria bacterium GWC2_36_12
CAAGATTATTAAATATTTTTCCCATCTTTGCTCTTTCTCCGTATCCAAGCCAGCAGATTCTTGAAGGCAATCCCTGGAAGTGCACTTTCTTTTGAGCCAAATCTATCCAGTTACACAAAGATTTATTTTCAGGGAATGTTTCTTTTATTGCCAGGTCTGTAATATAAATATCATTTGGATCACCGGAGAGAGCAACCCATCTGAATGGTCCCTTGCCATCGCAAAATAAAGGTCTGATGAATTCTGGAACAAAGCCGGGAATATCGAAAGCATTTTCGACTCCATTGTCTTTCGCTTCGCCGCGTATGTTATTTCCATAATCAAAAACTATCGAACCTTTTTTCTGAAATTCCAACATGGCTCTAAGATGCTGTACAATAGTTCTTTTAGATAGTTTTATATATTCATCGGGATTTTTTTTTCTTAGCAAAAGTGCATTTTTTAAACTCATCCCCATTGGCACATAGCCGTTAAGTGTGTCGTGTGCGGAAGTTTGATCAGTAACAATATCAGGGAAAATATTTCTGTTTAGAATTTCCGGTAAGATTTCTCCTGCATTGCCGATTAATCCAACAGAAAATGCTTCCCTTTCTTTTTTTGCCTTTAAAACTATTTTTAGTGCTTCATCAAGATTATAAGAGATTTTATCAAGATATCCTGTATCAACTCTTTTTTTTGCCCGCTCTTCGTCTGCTTCTATACCGAGAAATGCTGCACCATTCATTGTGGCTGCAAGAGGTTGTGCACCGCCCATTCCACCAAGACCTGCTGTAAGAAGAAACTTACCTTTTAAATCACTTCCAAAATATTTTCTTGCACATTCAGCAAAGGTTTCGTATGTGCCTTGTAAAATTCCTTGTGTTCCGATATAAATCCAGCTACCGGCAGTCATTTGTCCGTACATTATTAACCCAAGAGTTTCAAGACGCCTGAATTCATCCCAGTTAGCCCAATCCGGAACAAGCATTGAATTAGAGATTAGTACTCTTGGTGCGTTGAGATGAGTTTTAAACACTCCAACAGGTTTTCCGGATTGAATCAATAAAGTTTCATCATTCTCAAGATTCTTTAACGTATTAATGATCGCTTCATAGCATTCCCAGTTTCTTGCAGCCTTACCACTGCCCCCGTATACAATAAGTTCGGAAGGTTTCTCAGCTACTTCAGGGTCAAGGTTGTTCTTCAGCATTCTCATTGCAGCTTCCTGTATCCAGCCTTTACAGGATAATTGAGAGCCCCTCGGCGCCTTTATAGTTTTCTTTTCCACTTCAGGTATCATTACTAATCCTTAAAATGATTTTCGAGCAACTCTGTGTATTGATTGTATAAAGATTTGTACAACCATTTTTTAAAGAACCAGCTCTTCTTGAGCTGTTTATTCAGATGTTCGGTATTATTCTTTAAAAGATGAGTAAGACGCGTTCTTTCATCCCTGGTGAGCTTAATTGTACCTCCGCCGTTATTGAGCTTGCTTAGTATAGAAGTGAAGGCTTTTGTTTCGGAAAAGAACTTGTTGTCCCCTTCAGTTTGTTTTAGAGTTTGTTTACAGAAGGAAGTTAAGAGCCTGATTTCATTCTTGTTGAATTCAAAATTATAATTTGTGAATAGCTTCTTCATAATTGCCCGGAATACTTTTTAGTGAAAGGAGGTTTTCCCGGATTTTCTGGTAACCAGGTTTTATTACGTTGTATATAAAATGTAATCTTTCCTTGTAATGAATAAATGCAGACTTCATAGAGTTAATGGTTATCTTTTCAATTTCATCAAGTGTGAGATTAAAGAATTCAATTGCTGTCAGGAATTCCTTTGTCATAGTAGTGTCGCTCATCAGGCGGTCATCAGTATTTATTGTAACTCTGAATTTTTCTTTGAACAGGAGACCGAACGGATGGTTTTCAATTTTATCAACTGCACCTGTATGAACATTACTCAAAAGACATATTTCCAGAGGAATTCTTTTATCGAGAACATATTGAGCAAGTTCACCGAACGCAACTACATTACCGTTTTTGTCGAATGTAATATCTTCCTTTAAGCGGGTTGCATGTCCTATCCGGTGTGCGCCGCACCATTGTATAGCCTGCCATATTGATTCTTTTCCAAAAGCTTCACCAGCATGAATTGTAATGTTAAAGTTTTCTCTTTGTATAAATTGAAAAGCATCTACATGTTTTTTAGGTGGGTATCCGCCTTCTTCACCAGCAAGATCAAATCCTACTACACCCTGGCTGCGGAAATTAACAGCAAGCTCGGCAATCTCGAGAGTGTTTTTCATATTCCGCATTCCACATAATATTAATCCATATCCAACACCGAAATCCTTTTTACCTTTTTCCAATCCATTTAACACTGCCGAAACAACATCTTCAGGATAAAGACCTTTGTTTGTATGGAATACAGGTGCGAAGCGGGTTTCAACATAACATACCCCATCGTTTTTCATATCCTCCATCATCTCATAAGCTGTTTGTTCCAGAGCTTCTTTTGTTTGCATCACTGCTGTCGTATGTTCAAATCCCTGTAGATATTCGACGAGGTTTCCTTTATTGGCACCCCTGTGAAACCATTCACCAAGCACTACCGGATCTTTTGTAGGTAGCTTATTATATCGTAAATCCTTTGCCAGGTTTATGATGGTTTGAGGTCTCAAACCGCCGTCTAAGTGGTCGTGTAACAGTACCTTTGGTGCAGTTCGGATTATTTGTTCTACCGTCAAGAATCGCCTCTTTTTATAATTAAAAATATCCTTTTAATGATGTAAAATCAATTTAGAACTTTCTCACAGAAAAGAGGAAATATTACTGCTTTTAGCCGAATACTGACGGGTTTGTTTCTTGACTATCGAAACCATATATACTAATTTTAATTCACATATTAAGATTATTTAGCGGAGTTGGTAATGCGATCATCAAAAGTTTTAACACTTATTTTTGTGTTTCTCGGCTTTACTTTTATGGGGTACCAGTGCAGCTCAACAGAGTTAACAAGTGCGAAACTATATATACAGCAAAAAAATTATGACAAGGCATTAGAAGCCCTTCTGAAAGATGTTCAGAAAAATCCGGATAGTGACGAAGGCTATTATCTTCTCGGTTATGTTTATGGAGAGAAGGACCAGTATAGTGAAATGATGGATGCGTTTAATAAATCTCTTTCGATAAGTAAAAATTATGAAGAGAATGTAACCGCATCGCGAATATATCATTGGGCTAACCTTTTTAATAAAGGGGTAAAGGCATACCAGGATGGCGTCAATAGTCAGAATGAAGATTCGAGTAAAGTTATTTTGGGTAAAGCTGCTGACAGTTTTGAATCGGCAATAAAAATTGAACCGGATTCTATTGATACGTATAAGAATCTTGCTTTTGTTTATATGAGTGCCGGTAATTTTGAAAAAGCTGTGGATCCGCTTAAAGTTATGATTGAAAAAGAACAAGCTCTTGATGGCTACCGTTACCTTGGTGAAATCCTGTATGAGAGAGGGGTAAAAGAAAGGGAGACCGACTCGACTACTGCAATGAAAACTTTTAATGAAGCAATAAAAGTTCTTGAAGAAGGAAGAAAATATTATCCGAATAACCAGGATATACTCCTGTCTTTATCAAATTCCTATATTGCTGCCGATAAACTGGAAGTTGCCAAAGAAGTTTTTAAAGCCGGTGTAGAAACAGAACCGGAGAATCAATATTACCGTTACAACTACGGTGTGCTGCTTTTAGGAGGCGAACAGTTTGAGGAAGCTGAGTTGCAATTTAAAAAAGCGATTGAAATTGATCCGAATTATGAGAACGCACTTTATAACCTGGGAGTTACATATGTAAAATGGGGAACTTATTTGAATAAAGTAGCTGAGGAAAAGGGAGAAACTTCGAGTGAGTACAGGGAAAAATACCAGATGGCTTTACCATACATGGAAAAGGTAGTTCAGTTGAAACCTGATGATGCTTCACTGTGGGAACTTCTTGGGAGGGTATATACGGTTTTAGGAATGCAGGATGATGCAACAAATGCTTTTAGCAAAGCGGATAGTTTACGTTAATAATTTATTATAAGATAGAATAAATCATGGCACAAAATAACCAGGCACAGGGACAGCAAATTAATATCGAACTCGGAGAAAAAGAAGCCGAGGGTATTTATTCCAACATGGCAATAATAACTCATTCGCCCGCTGAGTTCGTTATAGATTTCACCCGTATAGTTCCCGGTTTACCTAAAGCCAAAGTGCATGCGAGAATAATAACAACACCCCAACATGCCAAAATGCTGCTTAAAGCTCTGAAGGACAATATTGACAAATTTGAGAGCAGGTTCGGAGAAATTAAATTAGATTCCCCTCCGAACCAGCATTTTGGTTTCACTCCTGTAAGGAAAGACGAAAAAGTTAATTGATTTTCATTCCTTAAATTAATAGTAAAAATTACTATTTCTTCCCTGTAAGACTTACCCCTTTCAATTCCTAATCAATCATAAAAGAGCGATTTATAACCTTAATTTTGGTACAAAATTGGCTTTTTTGTGTCTCAGTATGTTAAGACATGAAGTTGATTTGTATGAGTATTGTTCGAGATGAACTGGCGCCTGCCCCGGCAAATGTTATATGTGAAATAATGATGAGGTTATGATGAAAAAAATTAATGTCTTCTTTGCAATTCTGTTGCTGGTATTTTTTTCGGGCTGTATGGATTTGCCCGATGATTTGATTGCCCCTGAATGGGATACAGAACTTAATCTCCCCCTCATTAATAAATCATACACGCTGGATGAAATTATCAAACCGCAGGCGCACATAATCGTAGATACATCCGGAACAGATATTTATCTGCTTCAATCAGATAAGTATTACCTTAATTCTAATCTTTCTGAGTTTGTAGATATAAGCGATCAATCTTTAAGCAGTATACCAACACTTACATCAGATAATGACAGTGCCGTTGCATATATTCAATTTCCCGGTGGAATTGAGGTAGAAAGTGCTGAACTTGACGGAGGAACAATTGACTTTGCAGTTTCAAATCCTTCATCTACCGATGTAACTGTTAATATCACTATACCGGGTTTCAAAGACAGGGATGGCAACTCTATTGTTTTGTATAGTAATGTTTCATCAGGACAAACTAATTCTCTCTCACGGAATTTGGAAGGATATACTTACGAAATTCCGGCTGATCAACCGGTTGAATTAAGAAATAGTGTAAGACTAATCGTACGTGCCGTGTCTTCTCAGGTAGGGGACATAGTTTATACAGATGTTTCAATGTCTGAGATGTCTTTTCATTATTTAAAAGGAAGAATACTTTCTAAATCTCTCGGGGACCAGACTTCGAGTTATCTTTTTGACGTGCAGGAAGTGGAAGAATACAGAGATAAAACTTTTTTAAGAGATGCAAAGCTGAATTTGATTGCCTCATATATTTCAGAATTCAATACGCCCGTAGATCTTGAAATAAGGAATCTCAACATAATTGCAAAAAGAAATGATGGAAGCAAGTTTTACCTGAGAGATACGCTGGGAAATCCGAATTTTACTCTCAGAATTATTAATGGAGAATCTAAGCGGACGTTTACAGAAGATAACAGCAATATAAATCAATTTGTAACCTATTTTCCGGACTCCGTGATTCTTAAAGCGGAATACATCGTTAATCCGGAAAATGATAACGGAACTTACTCCAACCTTGATTCGATAAAATTTGAAACCGACTTTTCAACAAGAAGTTATCTTGCTATAAAAACTACAACTATAAGCGAGCAGACCTCAATTGAGTTTTCAGAGTCGGACAGGGAAGAAATAGAGAAAGGCAAAGGTGCGGAAATTAATTTTGAAATTGACAACGGAATTCCTCTTACAGCATGGTTAAAAATAGATGCAATGGATAAAGACAACAATTATCTGTTTTCTTTAACCGGCAACCAGGAGGAAGGCGATTCAATTTCATTCCTGGGTGCTGAAGTCGATCTAAATGGTGAAGTTTTAAATTCTTATCTAAATCCGGTAAAATCTATAACTCTCGATGAATCTAAAATTAAGCTTCTTTCCAAAGCCTACCATTTGAATTATTCGGTAAGCTTTAGTACCAAAGATGCCAATCTCGATCCCCCCCAGATTGTTGCAATAAGACCATCGGACTGGATAAAGTTGAAAGCGTATGGAAAAATAAAATACAATGTTAATCCGGATAAGGGGGAATAACGATATGAAATCCAAATTAGTCTATTTTCTTTTTGTGATATTATACTCAACTGCTAACGGGCAGTTTGGTTCTGTTGGAGTTGTTGATGCAAGAAGTATGAGCTTAGCTAAAACATATACAGCAACAACGTCAGGTATTTATTCGGTAGGAATAAACCCGGCAAATCTTTCTTTGAATAATGATTACCTGGTTCAATTTTCAACTGTGCTGCCTGTTCCCTCGGTTTCATTGGGAACGGGCTCAAACTTTATCTCTATAAACGATATAAATTATTACTTCGGTGGCGTAAATGGTGAACCGCGCTTTCTAACGGAACGGGATAAAGAAGAATTAAATAGTTTATTCGATGGTGGTGGTGCGGTGTTTGCCTCAGTGACTACTACTTTATTTTCAGCCGGCGTTAAACCCGATAAAAAAATAGGTGCATTTGCCTTTTCTATTTATGATTATGCTGGAATGAGAGTAAATATTCCAGGTGCATTGGCAGACCTGGCATTATCCGGCAATGCTATAGGTAGAAAATTTGATCTAAGCGAAGGTGATATTAAAGGCTGGTGGATAAGGAATTTTGCATTGAGCTATTCAAGGGAAATGCCGGAGCTTAAACTCTTCGATAATTTTGCTGCCGGAGTTACTCTTAAACTTGTTCACGGCTATTCCTATGTAGGGACCGGCAAAAACGTATCTTCTTTTTCAACCGGCTCGAGCGCAGAGCTTACAGGAGAAACCGATTTAGTTGGCTATTCTTCTTTCTCAGACATGATGGGAGTAAAATATGATTTTGATTCCGTATCGACGCAATCGGATTTTAGCTTGTTCCCTTCGCCTGCAGGTACGGGATTCGGGTTTGATATCGGGTTTGCTGCAACGCTTAAAGAATGGGCTTTCTCTTTAGCTTTAACGGATGTCGGTTTAATTAAATGGGATAAGAATGCGGCAGAGTTTAATTCATTCGGTTACCTTTATATTGATGATATTTCCAACGAGGATCAGCTCGATTCTGCTAAAGAATCAATAACTGGAGACAGCAAAAAGATTGATCATTTCTATACCGGTCTGTCTACGGCTTTAAGGGTTGGTGTTTCGCGTATGCTTTGGGAAGGCGCAACAAAATTTCCAGGCAGCCTGCTGCTTGCATTTGATTATAATCAGGGATTAAATGAAATGCCCGGCAACAGTGTACAGCCAAGATTTTCAATTGGTGCCGAGTGGAAGCCGATGGATTATTTTCCATACTTAAGGACAGGATTTTTGTTAGGCGGCGGCTTGGGTTTTGGCTGGGCGTTCGGATTAGGCGTTGATGCAGGATTACTCGAACTGCATTTTGCCACATCGGATATGCAGAGTGTTGTTGCACCGAATGCTACAAAAACACTATCTGTCTCTTTCGGTTCGAGGTGGAAGTTTTAAACCCACCCGTCCTCCCCTTTACTAAAGGGGAGGCGAGAAGGGTTTGTACTCTCTTTCTACAATCTTTATCTCTTCCCTGTTAAACCATAAAGCTGTTAAACAAGATTTATACATTACGATCCAAAACAGAATTTTATTCCCCTTGTATATGGTCAGATAATAGTTGATGTTACAAACGAAATAATTATCAACACCTTAGGGCGAAGTTTCAAAGTAAGTAACGATATTTCTTTATAAAATTCTTTCTATTCCTTTCCCTCAAAGGCGCAGTTAACAGTATTTATCTACATCCTCTTTATTGTGAATAAAATTATTAAAATTGAACAAAGCCAAACAGATGAGGTGCAGCAACCTTTCCTGATTAATGAGCAAAAGCAGATTGTTCTTAATATTTTAGGAGTGGAAAAAGGTGATAAAGGCAGATACGAAGATGCATTTAATGAATTTACAAGAGCAATTGAATTGAATCCTAAAGATGCTGGTGCCTACTTCAACCTGGCAACATTAAAAGTTCACTTTGGAGATATTAAAGGAGCGAGCTCGGACTTTAAAATGTCAGAGAAGTGTCATCACGATTCAGACTTCAAATTTGTAAATTATCCTCTGCTCTGAAAAACATTGCTGGTATCCTGCGTTAACTAGCAAATATAGTCAGTCAGTCTCATCACGCACCCTCTACAATATTAATCTCCTCTTCCGTTAAACCGTAAAGCTGGTAAACAAGCTGGTTTAGTAAGAAGGATTTTTCAAAACCCATTGATATAACCTAAGAGGTTATTAAAAAGTAATCTTATTTTTGCTTTCAAATTTATAGAAAAAGAATTTAAAAAGCCCCAAACGTTCACACCTCGATTTATCGAGGTGATTATGAGTGGAAGATCATAATTCATTAACTGTTTTAACAGTTTTTTAAGTAAGTAAACCGTTGAAACGGTTACAGAAAATTATTTTCGTTTTATTAGCCCACGACTTAAAGTCAGGTGAGAATGTTTGTCTGATGAGAATCTGTGTGTAATACTTTTCGGCTTATTGTCTTACCCTTGGTAAATTTATTAATGCCGCAGCAAGAAAAACTAAATTGGCAAACCACGCGGTTAGTAACGGATCGAGAGCGCCGTTTTTCCCGAATGCCTGGCTTACTTTCATAAAAACTAAGTAGATAAATGTAACCAGAATATTTATTCCGACCTGCACAGCCAAACCGCCCCTTCTTTTGTTGGCGGAAATTGGCAAACCGAATATTACACAAACTAAGCTCGCGATCGGGAAAGAGAACCTGGAGTAATATTCAATCAATGTTCTTGTAGGATCGTTTCCTGCACTTTCCTGCGATTTTATTAAATTCTTTAATTCGCCGAGATTCATCTCTTCAGGTTTTTGTTGTTTGGTAAGTAAATCAGAGGGGGAAAAATTAAGGTCATCGAGTCTTAATGTATCAAAGTATTCTGCTGTTTGTCCTGAATCGTTAAAAAATCTCTTGACGCCGTCTTTAACAATCCAGCTTCCCGTTGTCGAATCATAAATCATTCTTGCTGCATCGATTCTCGAAATCATTTTGGTTAGATCAGTAATATCAAACTCCTGGAAGCTTGTTCTGTTAGCCTGGTTAGAAGTAACATCAAAGAAAGAGATATTAACAATTCTCGTTTGGGAATCCTGGAAAAAAATATTGCTGCCTGAAAAAACAGATCCTTTGTTTAAATATTTGCTTTCTAAATTTACTTTAGTTTGATTCGCATTCGGTACTACATAACCGGCAAAGTAAATTGATAAAAGACTAATGAATAGAGTGGTAATTAAAAAAGGAATCATAAACCTGTAGAGACTGACGCCGCTTGCTTTTATTGCTGTAAGCTCGCTCATGTTTGCCATCTTACCCGCAGTAAATAAAGCTGCAAATAAAACTGAAACCGGTGTCATTAATTTTACTATCTCGGGAATAAATACAAGATAATAATGAAGAACAATATCTACGGAAGCCTTCTGATCGATGAAGTCGTCTATGTTTTCCACCATATCAATAACAACAAATATTAAGGTGAAAGCTAAAAGCCCGAAGAAGATAGTCTGTACGAATTGCTTGATTAAGTACCGGTCAATAATTTTCATCTGAATTCTTTTCTTCTTCATTTCTGAATTGTTTTGGAATCAGCTTTCTGAGGGAAGAAAACCTGATTGTTACAGTTTCTTTAACCGATCTTATTGTAAGAAGAATACCTGATATACCCAGTAAAATATTTGCCGTCCACATGCCCCAGAAAGGAGAAAAGAAACCGCGCTCGGAAAGTTTTTCGCCGCCGATTAAAAAAGCCCAATACACAAGGAAAAAGAAAAGGCTAATGCTTGCTGCAACACCGAAACCACCTTTCTTAACCATAACACCCAAAGGTGCTCCTATCAAAACAAAAACAATACAGGCTACCGGGATAGAGTATTTTTTATGAACCTCGACCATGTATTTATCAATTTCGGATTGTGCATATTCAATTCTTTTGCTGTTTGACATAACCAGATTTTTGGCTGTCCGTATTTTGTCTATTATTCTTACATAAACCAGGGGATTTTTCCTTTGTATTATTTTTCCTTTGTTTTTATTACTTGTGCTGTTGATCAGGAACATTTGCCTGTAAGTTTCATCTTTAAAATGATTTTTGTATTCGCCCATTTTCTTTTCAAGGCTGTCAACAATTATTAACATGTCGTTAGTGCTTAATTCTCTTTCACCCCTGGGACCTCCGGGAGTTGTTTGCTGGAAAGAAAATTGTTCAGCATCCATTGCTATGCGGTGGTTCCGGAAAACTAATTTCCGGTATGTGCTTGTTTCGTATATATCCGATTCATGAATCTGACCGTTTTTAAGATCCATTATCAGTTTGAATTGGTCTTTTGAGAAAAATATTTTTCCTTCTTCTGCCGTAACAATATTTATTTTTCTTGGATCAGTATAATCATAAATAGTCACAAGCGTCAGTTCATTTGATTTTGGATTTATTTCCCTGGCGAGGATAGCATAATTTGAAACTTCCTGGGAGAATATGCCCGGCTCTAATGAAAGTGTAGGTTTTTTTCTTGAAATATCCTGCATAAGCAACTTAGCCTGGTGATTGGCGTCAGGCAATACATCATTATTAAACAACACAAGGAGATAACCGACTATTGTAGCAGCAATGAGGGGTGCAGTAATCATTTTGTAGAGGCTGACTCCCGAGGATTTTATTATTGTCGTTTCATTATTCTGAGACATACTGCCAAAAGCCATTAATGATGCAACAAGCACTGCCATCGGAACGACAAGAGCTACCATCCAGGATAAATTATAAACTATCAGCTGAATTATTACCCATGTATCCAGACCTTTTCCAACAAGCCTGTCTGCAAACTTCATTAAAAACTGGAGCAAAAAAATGCTGAATAGTGTTAGAAGAGAAAAGATAAACGGAACCAGGTGATTCCTGAGTATATATTTGTGCAACAGCATGTATTTAATATAATTAAGTACTACAGGTTTAACAAGGAAAGTACCTGAACACTAACTGCCAAAATATATTAATTTCCTGTTTTAATTATAGTCTCAATTAAGTATGTTAGATAAAGCCGGAATAAAGTTTTCAAATTCGACCGGCAATTTTGCCCTTGTCTCGACATACTTTAAGAATTAATATTCTATTACTGCATATAATTCTGAAATAATTAAATAAGGAGAAAAGTTGAAAGATGTAATAAATTTTATTCGGAATAATATGGAAGATTACATTAATGAACTTAAAGAATTTTTGAAAATTCCCAGTATCAGCACTTTACCTGAATATAAAAATGAGATTGAACACTGTGCAAAATTTGTTGCTGAAAACCTGGAAAAAATCGGTATGAGCCGTGTTGAAATATTTAAAACGGAAGGGCACCCGGTTGTTTATAGTGAATGGCTTGGAGCGCCCGGCAAACCGACTGTACTTGTTTACGGGCATTATGATGTTCAGCCGGTAGACCCGGTTGAATTATGGAACAGCCCTCCTTTTGAACCCGTAATTAAAGAAGGAAAGATTTTTGCAAGAGGCGCAACTGATGACAAAGGTCAGCTATTTGTTCATTTAAAAAGTGTCGAAGCCTTTTTTAAAACAGAAGGGAGTCTGCCTCTGAATATTAAATTTCTTATTGAAGGAGAGGAAGAAATAGCAAGTGAAAGCCTGAGGGTTTTTCTAAAAAACAACACTGATTTGCTTAAGTGCGATGCTGTCCTGGTTTCAGACACATCGCTTTATGCAGCCGGTGTTCCAACATTAACTTACGGACTAAGAGGCTTGTCATACTTTGAAGTTGAAATGGAAGGACCGAACCGTGATCTTCATTCCGGCAGTTTCGGTGGATCGGTAGCAAACCCAATTAATATTTTGTCCGATGTTATTTCAAAACTGCATGATAAAAACGGCAGAATAACAATTCCCGGCTTTTATGATGATGTTCTGAAACTTTCTAAAAAAGAGCGTGAGAACTTTAAAGTTCTTAAATTTTCTGAAAAAGAATATGCAAAAGATCTTGGTGTTAGTGAGTTAAGTGGAGAAAAAGGTTTTACTACACTTGAAAGAATTTGGGCAAGACCCACTCTAGACTGTAACGGCATAATAGGAGGATTTACGGGTATAGGAGCCAAAACAATTATCCCTTCTAAAGTAACTGCCAAGATAAGTATGAGGTTAGTTCCATCGCAAAATTCTGTGAAAATTGCTAAACAGTTTGCACGATACGTTAAAAAACTTGCCCCTAAGTCTGTAAAAATAAAAGTTACAGAGCTGCATAGCGGACAGCCCGGTATAACACCTATTGAAAACCCTGCAAATGTAGCTGCGGCTAAAGCTATGGAGAAAGCATTTGGCAAAAAAACTATCTTTGTTCGGGAAGGCGGTTCAATTCCTATTGTTACTGATTTCTCTAAGAGATTAAAGTCCCCTGTCGTTTTAATGGGTTTGGGATTAGACTCCGAAAATCTTCATTCGCCAAATGAACATTTCGATTTAAAACATTTTCAATTAGGAATAATCAGTTCAGCTTACTTTATTAAAGAATATTCTGAAAAGAGTTAAGCTTTTGTAATTTAGCCATTATTTGAAAAGGATACAGAGCAGTTATCCGGTTCATCCTTATCATTTTTTTTCTTATTTTTAGCAGTCAAATTTTTATCCCGGAAGTGTTTTTTATTAAACTATAACAGGAAAAATACAGGAGAAAATAAAAAAAGGATGAATTCGCAGAGTACCCCGCTTATAGTATATCTTGAAAATCTAGGATATAAAGTGGAAACAAATAATCATGATAGCGTTATCAAAAATTATAATAATGCAGGTGATGCTATCAGATCATTATACGAGGGTGTAGGATTAAGGAATATATCTCATTCGGGGATTATAGAACTAAGGGGAAATGATGTACTTGAATTTATTCATAGGATTGCGACCAATAACGTTAAAAATCTTGCAAAAGAAGAAATTATAGATACAATCTTTACATCAGAAAAAGGGAGAATAATTGACCGTACCACACTCTTAAATTTTGATAGTCACCAGTTACTTATTTGCAGCGCAGCGCACAAAGAAAAAATTGTAAGCTGGATTAACAAATACGTAATAACTGATGATGTTAAAACAACAGTTACAGAAGGGAAGTATACAATTTTTGAATTGTTGGGTCCCCAGGCTGATTCATTTGTAACACTTATTAGTGGAAGTATTGTTAATAATATTCAACCAAATACTTTTAAAATTGTACACACCGAAGGAATATTATTTTTTCTTGTAAAGATTAAAGATGATAACGGCAACATTAAATTCTGGACAATTTCGGATGAAGAAAACGCACGCCGTCTGACTAAATATATTATAGAGAATAAAGGACTTTTTGATTTTAATTTTGTTGGTGAAGATGTCTATAATTCTTTCAGGATTGAACAAGGAATTCTGGCTGCCCCTTCCGAAATAAATGATGAAATAAATCCTCATGAAGCCAGACTAATGCGGCTGGTAAGCTCAACTAAAGGATGTTATATAGGTCAGGAAGTAATAGCCAGACTTGAAACGTATGATAAAGTTCAGAAATATATTACCGGGATAGAATTTTTAGAACCGCCATTGCCGGAATCACATTTTGTTTTGATAGATGAAGATAATAAAGAAGCCGGAATAATAACTTCGTATGTTAAATCGCTGAAGCTAAATAGGTTTATTGGTTTAGGCTATGTGAGGAAAAACTTTTTGGGTGATGGAACTAAGGTAATTGCAAAAGACCAGTTTCATAGAACCAGTCGCGTTGAAATAAAATCGCTTCCATTTAAAAAATGAAGATTTATACAAAAGGGGGAGATAAAGGAGAAACCGGGCTTTTCGGAGGAGAAAGGGTTTCCAAAGATTCACTGAGAATCGAAACTTACGGTACTGTTGATGAACTCAATTCTTTTATCGGACTTGCCTTAGTAGAAATAAAAGATTACGAAGTGAAAAAACTTCTCGAAAGAATTCAAAACACTTTGTTTATTCTTGGTTCGGATTTATCTGCACCCGGTAATGTGAAAAATAAGAGCCATTACATACCCCGTATTTCAAAACTTAATTATGAGGAGATTGAAAAAGAAATTGATAAATTTGATTCCCGGCTTGGTGAACTGAAAAATTTTATTCTTCCCGGCGGCAGCAAAAGTGCCGCATTGCTGCATATTTGCAGGACAATTTGCAGAAGAGCAGAAAGAAGAGTTGTTGCATTAAATAATGCAGTGAATATAAGTCCCGATATTATTATTTTTCTTAACAGATTATCAGATTTGTTCTTTGTACTAGCCCGTTATGAAAACAAAATCTCCGGGATTGAAGATATTGAGTGGCAAAAATAATTTCATTTTCTCTTTGCCCTTTGCTTTTCCCTGGGGGTGAAATTGGCTTCGACGGGGTTGAAGAGACATTGAACTGCACATCGTGTTCCCCGAGTACACGTTAAACAATTGGGAATAAAACAATAACTGGCGAATATAACTACGCCTTAGCTGCTTAATTAAACAAGCAGCCGTTCTCCTTTCTCTCTCATGCCGGGGTTTGGAAGAACGTCGTTTAGGTATGATAGCTGATTCTGCTGCCTGTGCTGATGATGCGAAACTAAAGCAGGCAAGCTTAAAGTGATCCAGGTCTGTTTGGTAATTTTAAGTTAAAACAAAAACAGACTAAGTGTGTAGATGTTCTTTGGTTCTTAACTTCGGACGCGGGTTCGACTCCCGCCACCTCCACTAATTCTTTAAGTGCGAAATCTGTGTGAATCAGTTTATCGATCTTACCCAAGTGATTGTTTCCAAGCATTAATGTGCAATTCGAGAAGTCAATAGTCCAAAAGATGAACCATTTGAATATTCAAATTTTTTCATAATTCGATGGTTTATTTTTATAATTTACCAGTTATCTCAAATATCAATCAAAGGATAGTAAGATGGAAAAATTGCGCTGGGGACTCATTGGCTGCGGGGATATCTCAAAAAAAAGAATTGCCCCTGCACTAAAAACTTTAGAACAGTGTGAATTACTTGCTGTTGCCAGAGCCAATCATGCTCTTGCAGAATCTTTTGCAAAAGAATTTGGTGCCAATAGATGGTATAAAAGCTGGCAGGATCTTATTGCGGACGAGGAAATAGATGCAGTATATATAGCCACTCCTGTCTATCTACATGCGGAACAAACCATAGCGGCAGCAAAAGCAGGAAAGCATGTATTATGTGAAAAACCGATGGCATTGGATGCAAAAGATTGTGAAAGCATGATAGAAACTTGTAAAAAGAATAATGTTATTCTTGGCGTTGCATACTACCGCCACTTCTATCCTGTGATTAAACGCGCCAAAGAAATTATCTTGTCTGGCGAAATAGGTGAACCGACCGTCGTCGAGATCCAGGCATTTGAATGGTACGATAGAAAACCTGGTGAGCCAAGATATTGGCTTTTAGAGAAGGAAAAGTCGGGTGGTGGACCGATGATGGATTTTGGATGTCATCGAATAGAAGTTCTTCAACATCTATTTGGGAACGTTAAAGAGATGCAATCCCAACTATTTAATGTACACTTTAAAAGGGAAGTAGAAGATACAGCGTATGTTTCTTTATTATTTGAGAATCACACCCATGCAATCATTAGAGTGACACATGCAGCTTATGAAGCACAGGATACACTTGATATATTTGGCACTAAAGGATCAATACACATTCCGGTTCTTAATGGTGGAACTATGATAGTAAAAACTGAAAAGAGTGAAAGAACTGAACATCACCCTCCCCATCAGAATGTTCACCAACCGTTAATAGAGGATTTTACAAACGCTGTGTTAGAGAATAGAAATCCGGCAGTCGATGGTCTTATCGGTAGAGACGTTACTTTGATACTCGATAATATTTATAAATAAAAAGCTGTACGAAGGACAATCAAGTATTAAAAAAGAATATTACTGTAACCAGTTGTTTGAAATAAAAAACAACAAAAAAAACTGTTGAAACAGTTACAAAAAATTACTTCTATTTTCATTAACCCACAGATTAATCCGTGGGTTAATAAGAAAAACACAACATAATGTAACCGTTTTAACAGTTTATCTGCCAATTCACATAATGAGTTAATGTAATACTGAACCCGGAAACTCCACGCTGGGGATGAATTTGGTTCGGAAATAATTTATCAATTGTTTGGGGTGTTATCGCCAATATTATATTTCGTGGTTAATGAAGAACAGTCAACAATAATATTTGATAAGTCAGAATAATTACAGTATTTTCTAAATAATCTAGATAAGAATTTAAAGTGATAGCTAAATCTATGGAAAGCAATAGCGTGCATATACTCAAAAAAGCGATAGTCTTGCTGATCTTCCCAGTTTTACTTTTTGCCCAGGGAGAAGATCCCTACCCGCCCGGAACTATACAAATGACACCGGAGATTGATCTGAACCTGGAACCCGTTCCTCTCATCGTACCTGAAAAATTTCTGGGTATGATACCGGAGGGTCTAACCCTGAACCTGCCTCTGGGTTTTTCGGTAAAAGTCTTTGCCATCACCGGCTTGAGAGGTCCCCGTATGATGGTCTTTAATAAGGATGGTGTTTTACATGTAGCGAATATGAAAGCCGGCACGGCCGATGAATTTGAGCCCCATGCTAACGACTTCACCAGTCAGATTGTCGCTTTGCCGGACAGGGATAACGACGGTGTGACCGATACGGTTATCATTGCAGCTGACAGCCTTAGATGGGCTAACAGCCTGGCTTTCTATAAGGGAGATATGTATGTGGCGGATGTCCACCAGATTGTCAAATTCAGCGATGCTGATGGCGACCTGGTTTATGAAGAGCGTGAGGTTTTTGTTGATAATATCCCTGAGAAAGACGAACCGCATATGACACGAACGATCGCTGTAAATGATTCTACGGGACATTTTTATCTGTCCATAGGATCCTTTTGTGATGTATGCCGAGATGAACCGGAACACGCTGCTGTTTTACAGTTCAATGCTGACGGCACAGGACGCAGAGTATTTGCCAGCGGTTTGCGCAATGCTATCGGTCTTGACATACATCCGCTCACCGGTGAGTTGTGGGCTACCAACAACGGTCATACTGAAGCTGTCGATTCTTTGCCGCCGGAATGGATCGATATCGTTCGCGACGGTAGTTTTTACGGCTGGCCGTTAGCTTACGGTTACCAGGTTTATATAAATTTTGAGATTCGTGGGCACTGGCGCGTACCGCCCATCACAAGTGAAGACAGCATGCTGGTAGAAAGTATGAAGCGTCCGGTTGCACTGGTTGACGCACACGTAGCACCGATGGACATCTACTTCTATCCTTCGGGTAATTTTCCGCCCGAGTACATAAACACTGCTTTTGTAGCATATCGCGCTGGATTCAGAGGACCCGACCCCGGGCACAAGGTAGTGGCTTTGTTCGTTGATCCCGACAGCAGCAACGCTAAGGTAGGAGATTTTATGACGGGCTTCTGGCCAAACCCTCCCGATCAGAGTAACATATGGGGTAAACCCGTTGGACTTACAAGTGACAGCCTCGGGAACCTTTACGTCAGCAGTGATTGGATCAATAACTTAATTTTAAGAGTTGAATACAAGGAAGAAACAACAGGGATAATAGAGGAAGAGTCTGCACTCTTGCCGTTATCAGCCACTCTTGAGCAAAATTATCCCAACCCGTTTAACCCGACAACCACAATTAGATATACAATTCGGAATACAGGAACTTCTGCAATAATGTTCACACAATTAAAAGTTTACGATGTACTTGGCAGGGAATTAGCAACTTTGGTTAATGAAAAAAAACCTGTGGGAAATTATGAGGTTGAATTTGATGGAAGCGATCTGCCAAGCGGAATTTATTATTACAGACTTTCTGTCTCGGTTTGGTCGAGCCAAGACGAGCAAGCAGGAAATTTCTCAGAAACCAAAAAACTTGTGTTGTTGAAATAAATTATTAAGATGTTTTCTATTTACAATCCTGATATTATGGATTAAGTGCGGAATGTTTAAAGTAATATGAAAAATATCGGTTGGTAAAATCAAAGTATACAAATTAATGTTTGACCTTCTACATTAAGCATTTTATAATATATAATTCCGCAGGCTGACTTTTTCACTTATTTTATTTATCTATATCTTTTTAATAAGAGAAAATTATTTAATCCCGGTAGGAGGTATAGTATGTACACATCAGATATTGGCATATCGATGCGACGCACAATGCACCGTATCATATTGATCATTGTGCTCAACGTGTTGTGCACACTCTTATGTTCCGCTTATGCACAGCA
>MGZZ01000183.1:18481-18620 GCA_001802795.1 Ignavibacteria bacterium GWC2_36_12
TTTCCCTTTTGCCTCTCACCCGGGCGGATGCTGGACACCCTCCGGATCGCCAACCCCTGGGACCGGGACGTGGTACTCAAGGAGGCGCTCGGGGTGAGCCGGGAGATCTTTTCCAATGGCAGCAATATCATCAGGTCGG
>MGZZ01000183.1:18886-18978 GCA_001802795.1 Ignavibacteria bacterium GWC2_36_12
CAGTAAGCCCTCTGCGAGGTTGTTAGAGCCGTTTTAACTTTACCGCCATCTCCGGCTATATAACCGACTCTCTGGTGATTTCACTGCTCAAA
>MGZZ01000184.1 GCA_001802795.1 Ignavibacteria bacterium GWC2_36_12
AGTTTTTGTAATAAGCACCTGTATTACCTCGGAAGGTTTTGTTTCGAGCTTACCAAGAATTACCTCGCCGGTTGTCCCATCCAGAGAAATATAATCGCCCTGGTTAACAACAACTCCATCCTTTCCATCAACTGTAATTTTACCTTCTTTATAATTTATTTTTAATGCCCCGCAGCCCGCAACACAAACTTTACCCATTTGCCTTGCAACAAGTGCAGCGTGAGATGTCATTCCGCCTCTTGCAGTCAATATGCCTTCAGAAGCGTCCATTCCTTTTATATCTTCGGGGGAGGTTTCAATTCTAACAAGAATAACGGGCTCGCCCTTTTCTGCCATTTCAACAGCATCCTGGGCACTTAAAGCAACACGCCCCGAAGCGGCACCAGGACCCGCATTTAATCCTTTAGCAAGAAGTTTTCCGCTATCAATTGTTTTTCTCTTTTCTTCAAGATCAAAGATAGGTCTCAACAACTGGTTAAGCTGGTTTGGTTCTATTCTTAAAATTGCTTCTTCTCTATCGATTAATTTTTCTTTCACCATATCAACAGCCATTTTGATTGCAGCAAAGCCTGTTCTTTTACCAATGCGGCATTGAAGCATCCATAATTTTCCCTGCTGAATTGTGAACTCGATATCCAGCATATCCTTGTAATGTTTTTCAAGAATCTTCCTGATACCATCAAGCTGTGTATAGATTGCCAAGTTATCGTCCTTAAGATTTTTAATCGGCAAAGGAGTTCTTGCACCGGAAACAACATCCTCACCCTGGGCATTAAAGAGATACTCTCCATAAAATATATTTTCACCCGAAGCAGGATCCCTTGTAAATGCAACACCCGTTCCGGAATCTTCGCCCATGTTTCCAAATACCATTGACTGAACGTTAACAGCAGTTCCCCAGTCTGCCGGTATTGCATGAAGCTTACGGTAAGTAATTGCTCTATCGTTCATCCATGATCCGAATACTGCACCAACTGCACCCCAGAGTTGTTCCATTGGGTCTGTTGGAAAATCGTGACCGGTTTTTTCTTTAATTGCAGCTTTGAATTCCTCAACAAGCTCTATTAAATCTTCTGTTGTAAGTTCAGTATCGAGCTTAATACCTTTAGAATGTTTTTTCTTTTCAATAATAACTTCAAAAGGATCTTCTTCAAGCTTTGAAGCAGGCTTTAAGCCAAGTACAACATCTCCATACATTTGAACAAAACGCCTGTATGAATCATAAGCAAAACGCTGGTTGTTCGTCTTTTCAATTAATCCCCGGACGGTCACATCATTCAACCCAAGATTAAGTACCGTATCCATCATACCGGGCATAGAAGCTCTTGCGCCGCTTCTTACAGAAACCAGCAAAGGATTTTTAGCGTCACCGAACTTTGCACCCATTATCTGTTCAACTTTCTTAAGTGCATCCTGAACCTGAGCTTTTAATTCCTTTGGATATTTTTTATTATTATTATAATAGTATGTACAAACTTCAGTCGTAATTGAAAAACCTGCGGGTACCGGCAAACCGATATTGACCATCTCGGCAAGGTTTGCACCTTTACCTCCTAAGAGAGCTTTCATCTCAGATTTACCATCGGCTTTCTTACCTCCGAAAAAGTAAACATATTTTTTTTTCTTAGACATTATTTTACCATCCTCCGATCTTATGTTTTAGTATAGTGTTTTTTTGATGATATCATTTATTCAATTCAAACTATTTAAAATAAATCTTTTGAATTTTTCTTCTTCATCAAGTTTAAGTTCTATTTTAAGATAAAAAATATCAATGTCATCGAGTTCTTTTGAATATTCCATCAGCTTAACAGCATCCTTTTGTGTAGTTACTACGGAATATGAATTCGTTGCATAAAATTGTTTCCTGATCTTCTTTATATCTTTTAAAGAATAATCTTTATGATCTATAAATAATATTTTGTTTTGTGTATCTATCTTCGCCTGGTTCAATATATTTAAAAAGGAAAATGGCTTTGCGATGCCTGCAACTACAAGACTTTTCTGCTCCCGGAATTCTTCAGTCTCATATTCGGTTTTTCTCTTCATATCAACAAACCCGATTGTTTTATAATAGGCAGTAAACACTTCCTTCTCCTCAAAATATCTTTTCAACTTATCCGGAATATCTGTCTTTGAAGAAAACTTCCGGTTTATAACAATAATGTCTGCTCTTTTAACAGCATCAAAAGGTTCTCTCAAATTACCGGTCGGCAGCAGGAAGTGATTTGGAAAAGCCACTTCACTTAAAAATCTCTGCTCGAAGATTAGAATATCAATATCCCTGTAAATCCATCTGTGCTGAAATCCATCATCAAGCAGAACAACATTAATACCTGTTTCCCTGATTAGTCTTGTTGCTCCTTTATGCCTGTTTTCTGATACGGCAGCGGGAATTTTACACTCATTGACGGTATAAAATATTTCGTCACCCGCTTCATCCACAGAAGCAAAAATTTTTTCGCCGTTGCTTACAAGTTGGTACCCAGTTGTTCTACGCCCGTAACCTCTGCTTAGAACACCGACTTTTTTCTTTTCCTCCTTTAAAAGGTTTGCTAAAAATATAACCAAAGGAGTTTTCCCTGACCCACCAACAGTTATATTGCCAACCGATATGATTTTTGCATTAACGTGTTTACTTCTGAAAACATTCTTTTCAAAGAACCAGTTTCTAATCCTTATTAAAAGAAAATAAACTGCTACAAAAGGAAATAATATAATTCTTAAATAGTACATCCGACATAATTCTTTCCTGTCTTCAAGCTAAAACCTTTCAGCTTCAGCCTGAAGCTCGTTCAATTTCGCTTCGCAAATATTTATCATCTCCGAAGTTCCATTGTAATCAAGATTTTTATCTATATAAACCGGCTGCGAATAAACAGCATTTGCCTTACTGAAAAAAGCAGGAATTTGAAAGTTATCCCAGTTCCTGAGTATTCTCTTATTTCTATAACCAACACCAATAAGAACTAAAGGCAACCCGCTTTTCTTGGCTGTAACAACAGCACCGGCTTTAAGTTTTTTTGCCGGTCCTCTCGGACCATCGGGGGTTATTGCAATTGAATTTTTATTTTTTGCAAAATCAATCATAATTCCCAGGGCAATTTCTCCGCCCGAAGAACTCGATCCTCTTATAACCTGGTAGTTCCAGCTTTTCAACAGCCTGGCAAGCAAATCACCATCTTTACTTTTGCTAATCAGGGCTGCAATATTTTTATTCCTATGCAAATACCAGGGAAGAAGCATTGTTCCATGCCAGAAAGCAACAATGAAATTTTTATTTTCTTTTGCAAGTTCCTCTAAAAATTCACTGTTTTTAACTGTAACACTTAAAGTTTTACAAAGAACATTCGCAGCTATACTAATTAAATACTGCCCGATTAAACGAAGAAAATCCTGTTTTAGTTTTCTAGACTTCATTCAGCAAAGAGTAGATTGACCGGGCTGTCCTTTTAGCAGCTCCTTCACTTCCTAATTTACTTTTGATGGTTAAAAGTTTTCTTTTGATTGAATCAAACAAATCACCATCGGATAATATTTTTTTAACTTCCCGGTATATTGATTCCGGATTAACATCATGCTGAATTAATTCAGGAACCACATTCTCACCGGAAATAATATTAGCCATTCCAATGTTTTTAAGGTTGACCAGACTTTTACTGATAAAATATGTTAGCCGGCTCGTTTTATAAACAATTACCATCGGCAACCCAAATAACCCGGATTCTAAAGTAGATGTGCCTGATTTAATTATCCCAACTTTAGAATATTTCATTAACTCATAGTTCCGGTTTTTAATAATTTTGTATTCACTTAAAGGAGATATTCCGGCAAATAATTTTTCCTCAATGTTCGAAGCTCCGGCTACAACGATTTGCAGATTGAATTCTTTCTTCAATCTTAGTGCAGCTTTTACACAAGCCGGAAATATTTTTTCAATTTCAAACTTTCTGCTTCCCGGGAGAACAAGCAAAATATCTTTTGCTGGATCAAGATTGTAGCTCTCTATAAATTTCTCTTTTGTCAGGTAATCATACTTGTTGATTCTATCAAGTAAGGGATGACCTACAAACTCAACATCAATTCCTTCATCGCTGTATATTTTTTCTTCAAAGGAAAAAACAACGAACATCTTTCTTACAAGCCTTTTGATTTTTTTAATTCTCCCTTTACCCCACGCCCAAACCTGCGGGGAAACATAATAAAGAATTTTAACTCCAAGGGGCTTAATCTTCTTGGCAAAATTTAAATTGAAGCCGGGATAATCAATCATAATAATATGCTTGATATTTTTTTCTTTGATTACCTCTACCAGGTCATTTTGTACTTTTTTAACAAAAGGTATATGACGAATGACTTCAGCAAAGCCGAGAAATGCGAGCCTGTTTATATGACAAACGATTTCCACTCCGGCTTGTTTCATCTTATCTCCGCCAATACCACAAAGTTTAATTTCACTATCAATCCTTTTCAGCTCCTCGGAAAGCTCTCCGCCAAGTATATCTCCTGAAACTTCGCCGGCAATGATCATAATATTTCGTTTGTTTCCTTTCATCAAAAATTCTGAATGAAAAGAACTTCCTTAATAGAGTCAAAACGGCATGGCTGCATTAATGCATGATTGCATGAGTTCTTGAAATTGCCAAAATATTTTTCATGCATCCCTGCAATCATGCAATCAAATCCTTCCTATAAACCACAAAAGAAAAATTGTGAGAGCTACAATGCTGATTGCCTGTAAAGTCCTTTTTTCAGATTTAAATCCCTCTTTAAGTTTAAATGAAGGCTGCTTTACACCCGGGACTTTATAAGGAGTAATTCTCGTGATGAACCGGCGTACGTTAGCAGAATAATTCCTGTACTGGTCACCATATTCGCCCAGGAGGTATTCTTCTTCACTTTTAATTATGAAATAGTATTGTATAAAAAAGAAAGCCATTGCAAAAATCTGCAGGTACGGGAATATTGCAAAAAACATAATTCCTATACCAAAATAAATTAATATGTTTCCGAGGTAGAGCGGGTTGCGTAAATATGCAAAAGGTCCGCTCATAATAAGGTACGTCCCTCCCGGTTTATCTGTAGTTCTCGTTTCACTTCCTGCCCAGCTTACACCCCAAAGCCTTATTGACTCGCCAATAATAACTATTAAAACACCAGCTATCAGGCTCCATATATTTGCATTTTCATATATCAGCATAATTACAATAAACGGAACAGGCGTATAACTCCTGTACTTAAAAAATAATCTCGATAAAGATTTATCACTCATAATTTCCCGTTAACCTATTCCTGCATATAAGCTTCTCTTCTTTTCAATTCAGCCTGGTGGCGTTTCTTTAATCTTTTCTTTGAAAGAAGCTTTGACATAGTTTGTTTTATATCATCAAAATTATTAAAAGGGAAATAAGAAATTCTTTCCCTTTCGCAGAATTTAAGTAAATCACCTTTTGCAAAGATAAAATCGCAATATTGAACAGTATATTTATCTGAATTTCCATCGCCTATAAAAACAGTATAATCCTCATCCCCGCTGTAATTAATAATATGATTTCGTTTACAATTAGCTGAACTCGAAAAACCAAGATCGAGATAAGGGAAAAACGGTATAAGCTTATCGTTCAAGACCGACAAAGTATTGGCAAAGTATTTTACATCATCAAGATTTTTGCGGGTCAGAATTCTTTCCAGGTAATAATCAAAACCATCGCTAAGTATATAGTGATCTATTTCCTTTTCTCTGCAAAAGCTTACGAAACCCGGGAACGAAGAATCTATTTCCATTTGATCGATAAAATTATCCAGTGCTTTTTTACTGATACTCTCAACACTATTACATAGCTCAATCCAGCAATCCTTTGCCGATATCTTGTCATTCAACAAATTCCCGATAACTATATTTACTTTTTCAATTTTTCCAAACTGCCTGAAGATCGCTTCTCCAACATCGGTAGTTGTAATTGTTCCGTCAAAGTCTATAAATATTTTAAATTCTTTTTTCATTCCAGAGAAAAGGATAGTCAGGAAGCAACACTTAAATCTTCATTAAATCTTACTGCAACCAGTTTAGAAACACCCTCTTCCTGCATTGTAACGCCATACAAAGTACTGGCAGCTTCCATTGTCCGCTTATTGTGGGTTACAACTACAAACTGTGTGTCCCGGCTGAAGTCTCTTATTATTTTTGTAAACCGGTCAATATTAGCATCATCGAGCGGTGCATCTATTTCATCAAGAACACAAAAAGGACTTGGTTTTACAAGATATATGGCAAACAATAGTGCAATGGCTGTTAAAGTTTTTTCACCACCGGAAAGAAGGTCTATAGAGGTAGGTCTTTTCCCTTTCGGTTTTGCTATAATCTCAATCTTGGCTTCAAGAGGATCAACATTGTCCTCGAGTTTCAAATCCGCTTCATCCCCGGGGTTGAATAAACCTCTAAAAACATTAATAAAGTTTTCCCTTATCTTTTCAAATGTTTCCATAAACAACGACTGGGCATTAATGTTTATCTCTTCTATCGTCTTTACCACATCTGCCTCGGATTCAAGAAGATCGTTTCTTTGTTTTACAAGAAAATCAAAGCGCTGCTTTTCCTCTTCAAATTCAGAATAGGCAAGAAGGTTAATGGGACCAAGGTTTCTTATTTGCTGCTTTAAAACATTCACTTCCTCAGATCTCAGCATGAAATCGAACGTATCGAGGTCATCATATTTCTTTTCTTCAAGTGAAAGAGAATAAGATTCCTTAATATGTTCTTTAAGGTTTTCTATTTTTAATCCGAGTTCACTCAATTTCATTTCCGAGGAATGTATCTCATCGAGAACTTTTTCCCTCTCTTTTCTTAAACTGCTTTGTTCATTTTCTATATTATTTATCTTTACCCTGATTTCATTATACCCGGCGTTAATCGTTTCCTCTTCCGTTAAAAGCTGCTTCTTCTTTTCTTCCAATTCGATACGAGTTAAATCATCAGACTTTAACTCATCGCTCAGTGCAGATGCTTCTTTCGAAGAAACCTCAATATCATTTTCCCTGTTCTTAATCGTATTATTTATCGTTTCAATGTTTTCCTTTGTACGTAGTATTGTATTTCCCGTGTTGCGTTCTTCACCAAGCAGTCTTTCATACTCTAAATTAAGATTATTCAGTTCCGACACGGCAAAACTAAATTCTTCCTCAACAGAGCTAAATTCAGTATCTAAAATTTCCCTCCTCTCTTCGTTCTGCTCCATTTTTTCTTTTAGGGAGATAAGTGACTCGCTTACTATAATTCTATCATTGTCTATTCCATTTGATTCGGCAGCAAACTCCTGGATATCCTGCCTGATTTTCTCAATCTCATCAGAGGCTTTCCTTTTCTCAAACTCAAACTGTGCTATCTGCTTTTCAATATTTGCAAGATCATTAACGAGCATCCTTCCCTGGTCCGACAAGACTTTCAGATCTATACTGTTAATTTTATCCCCGGTTTCTTTTATCGTTTGTTGCAGCTTCTCAAGTTCTTTTTCCTGTTGCGGCAACTCGGTTTTTATTTTATCGAGATACTGCTTTCTACCAAAAAGTGAAGTACTGCCTTTGGACAAAGAACCGCTTTCAATTGCCCCGGTGTTTTCCAAATAATCGCCATCGGGAGTAGTAAAATTAAATGCTTTATATTTTTGCCTTAGCCTGAAAGCAGAGTCAAAGGAATCTACAATCACGGTTCTATTTAATATTTTATCGAAAAAAGATTCCCATTTCTTTTCAGTCTTAATAACATCTTTTGCCCAGCAAATAAATCCGCTTTCCTTCGATAATTTTTTTCCCTTTCTTCTCGTGAAGAAATTCTGCAGGCTTTCCAAAAATCCTTCTCTTTCCGAATCACCATTGTCGGTCAGATAAAAACCCGCTTTGCCAATATTATTTTCTTTAAGATATCCAATTCCCTTCTTTAATTCTTCAAAAGAATGGACAAGAATATTGTTTAAATTATTTTTTAGTGCGGCTTCTATAGCAAATTTATACTCATCGGATGTGTTCCCGGCATAGGCAAGAAGAGTACTTTCACTCTTCATCCATTCCTTATTCTCCAGCAATGCTTTTGCCCCGCTGGATATATCTTCCAGATTATCAATAAGAGTCTGGATAAATCCAATTTTATCCTTCAAACCATTGATTAAAGTTTTCAGATCGAGCTCTTCCTGCTTTAAGCCACTTAGTTTTTTCTCAAGCTCTTCTTTTTCTTTCTGTTTTCTCAGATATTCTTCTTCAGAATTTGCAAGCTCCGTATCAGCCTTAATCTTTTCATCATTCAACTCACTAATAAAGCCAACAGTTTTCGCAATATTATTTGTGAGAGCCTCGATTCTCTTATTCGCCTTACTGATTGTGCTGTTCTTAAGCTCTATTTGTTTCTCAAGATTTGCAAGTTCGTTTTCTTTATTTGTTATTTCCTTAACCTGCTCAACAAGAATTTGGTTGTGAGCTTTTACTTCGTTCCTTTTAGTTTCGAGCTTTACTTTGAGTTCACCTACTTCTATCTCGGAATTATCCATCTTCTCATTTTTTAAAGTCAGTTCGTTCCCCATTCTTTCAATTGCAGCCGAGCTTTCTTCTATTATCTTTCCTGATTTTTCAAGCTGAGTTTTTAATTCTTCAAGTTCCTGTTTATACTTTACTACATTTCTTTCAAGCGAATTTTTCTTTTCTTCTGAAACCGAGATTTGCCTTTGCAAGTTAAATATCTTTTCTCTCTGTTGTGTAACTTCATCACGCTTAACTTTTAACTTAGCTTCAGCTTCCGCAAGATGCTGTTTTACATCTTTCATTTTGTCTTCGGACTCAGACAGCTTCGATTCAATATTAATTTTGATGGTTAAATTTTCTTCTTTCTTCTCCCGGGAAGAAATTCTTTCTTTATTGAATAAAGCTAATTCCCTTTGGCATAAATCAATTTCCTGCTCTCTTAAAGTAAGAGACAGCTTGTTATATTTATCCGCACGTTTAGCCTGGCGCTCAAGAGAATTTACTTTTTTCTCTACTTCTGTAACAATATCATTCACTCTTGTCAGGTCGGCTTTTACTTCCTCAAGTTTTCTTAATGCCAGCCTTCGTCTTAGTTTATACTTATTAACGCCTGCAGCCTCTTCAAACATTACTCTTCTTTCTTCCGCTTTATTACTGAGAATAGTCTCAACCATTTTCAGCTCAATTACAGAATAAGCATTGGCGCCAATCCCGGTATCCATAAAAAGATTTGTAATATCCTTAAGCCTGCAGATATTTTTGTTTAACAGGTATTCACTTTCACCTGACCGGAAAATTCTTCTCGTAATCATCACTTCAGAGTATTCGGTCGGCAGGATACCTTTAGTGTTGTGTATAGTTAGTGAAACTTCCGACATTCCCATAGGTTTCTTGGTAGCTGTCCCGTTAAAGATAACGTTCTCCATTTTATCGCTTCTCAAAGCTCCGCTACGTTGTTCACCCAGGCACCATCTTATTGCATCCACTATATTCGTTTTCCCGCATCCGTTGGGACCTACAATAGATGTTATCCCTTCGTTAAAGTGTATAGTGGTTTTTTGAGAAAAAGATTTAAACCCGAATATTTCAAGCTTTGATAGATACATTGTTCCGGTTAGAAAATATTATATTGCTTAAATGTAAGCAGAAGGTAGTCAACAAGAGAATTTTTAAATTCATAATATAGAACCGCAGCAGCTAAAATAGATACAACCATAACTATACTATACAGATAAACGTTACCCGACGCAACATCAAAAATTACATAAATACCTTTCATCAGCCGATAAAAGACCCATAACGCAAATATGATAATCGCAATATAAACGTAAAGATTTGCAACATTTGCTTCAAGAAGACGATAAAGTATTATCCCGGCAGGTATAAGCAAAACAATAGGTAAAAACGCCCATACTACTGCGAAGTAAATGCTGCTAAGATAAACTCTGTTTTTAATAAAAAGTGAGGCGATTTTTATTACGAGTATCAAGACAACTAACGAAACACAGAAAGCAATACTTAACCATATTATAGTTATGAATGGATTCCAGGCAAGATAACTCATTATCCCGGTCAACGGAATGCTTCCAAAAGAAAGTACAATTTTTTCAAATACAATATTGTCTCTTAGAAAATATAGGATCGAACTAATCATAAGTCCCATTACTACTGCAATTACAATTGCCATCAAAGAACTATGATAACTGGAAATAATTCTTTGATCCCTTATATCGGCAAAAAAATTATAAGGGCGAAGAAGAGCACGCGATATATCTTCTCTGAACTTTCTGCCTGAGTTAACCAAAACTCCTATTATAAGAGCTAATGCAAGACCAACTACTATAAAAATCATCGGTGCTTTATCCAGTTTGGTACCAATTGGTATGGTTACTTTCTCAGCATTCTGAAGCTTCGATTTCACAACCTTATAGCTGAGATAATCTGTTTTCCTGTCTTCATCTATCAGCCCGATACGGTAAATATTATTTTTGTTGTATCCTGAAATGAAGGATGCAAAATCTCCTCTGTAATCGAAAATCGTATTAATAAAATAGCCTGTAGTATTATCACCGGAAAAAGCATCGAGAAAATCCTCAAAATATTTTGCCTGCGCTTCATAGGAGAAATCGTTAACATACCCGCTTGTGTTTCCTGCATTTACAAAATAAGTCGCCTCACTAATAAACACTCTGCCCCTGCCAAGTTTTTCCAATAACGAATTAAACCCGGTTGTATCTTTAACTAACGAATTGCCGATTATCTCGACTCCATATAAATCAACATTAATATCAAAAGGAAGATCGAATCCTGTGAATGAAGCATAGGTCAGCAAGCCGGTTTCTTTTTTCGCAACCGCATTTAATGCTTCAATCAGAGATCGGTGTTCATCCAAACCGGGGATGTAAGAACCGCCCAAACCTATTGCTGTAAAATTCCAAAAGTTTTTATATCCTTTTATGAACTCAGATAGATAATTTTTACTTCGGGTAATAAAGTTAGGGTTGGTGGATAGATCGGCAGGAATATAACTAATAGGAATCTCGATAAAAGACAGCAATCCGTATTTTTCACACAACCTGAGATAATAAGGATGCGGAACAGATTTCACAAATCTTACACTGTTAAAACCTGTTTCAGAAATTAATTTTATATCCTCCTCCATTTGACTCATTGCGGCTAAACTACCATTCGCTCCAAATGAAGGGGCATAAGTAGTTCCCTTAAAAACAAATGGTTGACCATTTAATGTAAGGTTCTCTTTTCCTGAGAATAAAAAATATATCGAAAGATCTTTTCTCACCTTATCTATCAATTCATCTCCCCTTATAAGCGAGATTTCTATGTGATATGACAGCGGAGATCCCGGAGACCAAAGTAAGGGGTTCGATAGCTCAATTGAATTAGTAAAATGTCTCTCTTCATTTCTGTTAAGCTGAAATGTCTGCTTTTTGTTTTTTACAAAACTTGATCTGTCAGGAGTATAAACTGTAACGACTAATTCAAAATCCCTGGGAGTACGAAGGCTATCTGTTGCATCCTTAAAATCCTTATTTTCAACTAAAGCATCAATATTTAGTTGGGCTTTTTTCGATTTTGAATCAATACTATACTTAAAATTGGTTTCGGCAACTGATATGTTAGGCACAAGATGAAGATATACATCTTTTATTATACCGCCATAACTTTCCGGGAATAAAAATCTTTGCTTAACAGGGATGGTGTTTTCAGAATCTAATTTATAAGAAAGTTTTACACTAAGTATATTACTTTTCCCGGCATTTAATATATCTCTCGGCAGATCAACAGTAAAAGGATAGGCTCCTCCTCTATGCCGGTAAATAACTATATTGTTTACAACTATATCGGCATAATAACTCAAGCCTAAAAAAAATATTTTAAACCTGTACCCAGCTACCTGTTCTTTAGTAAGATTGAATGTTTTCTCAAAAACCAGTTCGGCATCTTCCTTAAAAACTGAAGGAACGCTGACTAAAGTTTTCTTTACTTCTTTATCCTTTGCAGAATATACTCTCCAGTTTCCATTTAACGGTATTATTTCCCTTGTTTCACTCAGATCAAAGAATACGGAATCTGAGAAATCTGACTGGTAGCCGGGGAGTTCTTTAAAGATTATCTGCGAAAAAGATGTGTCCCCCAAAAGCATAAGAAAAAGTATAAAAGAACAAATAAATCTGGGAAATCCCATCCGGTGTCGAATAATCCTAAGTTAATAAAAATTAAGCTTTTAAATATACTAACGAAACGAGGGGAAAGCAATGAATTAAGGGTGTTTCAGCCTGTTTTTATTACTGTAGGGACAGGTTTCTAACCTGTCCCATATAAAATTAAGCCGCTTTAATTATGGCAATAAAAGAATCTGCTTTAAGGCAGGCG
>MGZZ01000185.1:0-17406 GCA_001802795.1 Ignavibacteria bacterium GWC2_36_12
TTGAAAAAGATTCACCAAATAGTTTCAGGTCCGTTTTTGTAAGCAGATAGATAAACTGCAAAATTGTTCCTGTAACATACCCGATAGGAATTATGTATATATCCAATACATCCGTAAATAAAAACACAAGCACTATAATTGAAATATTAAGAAACAACCTGGATATTCCCGGTGAAACAAAGTTAAATTTGCTATGGAGTAAAGCAGATAAAATTGAAACTGAAGTGGTAAAAGGAATTGTGATTAAAAAAATCTGGAAAACACCTGTAGCTTTGATTATATCTTCGGTAGGGGCATCTCCTAAATAAAGGCTCACGATCTGGTTCGAAAACAAATACATCATTCCCGCAACCAGAATACCAAAAGCACTAAAAAACCAAAAATTAAACCTCAGAAACTTATCTTTATGTTCCTGGGATGTTGAGGAAAAATTATGAAAGGATGGAATAAAAAAATTCTGTCCTAAGTAAAATATTATTGTATCAATTGTTACAGGTAAGACCGCTCCAACAAGATAAATGTCATAATTCCTACCAAGACCAAAGTAACTTGCAAAAACAATTTCCCTTATAAATCCGATTCCCCTGCTTAATAAACCCAGAATTGCCAGGAGTAGAGATGCACCTGCAACAGTAGAAGTAAATTTTCTTGACATTTAATATCAGGTTAGAAGTAATATTTCTTTGAAGTAATCTACTGTCAGTTTCAAACCTTCTGCACGACCAACTTTTGGTTCCCATCCCAGGATTTTTTTTGCCTTGCTTATATCGGGTTGTCTTACCTTCGGATCATCTTCAGGGAGAGGTTTATATACTATTTTACTTTTTGAACCGGTCTGTTTTATTACCTCTTCCGCAAATTCTTTTATTGTTATTTCATCCGGGTTACCAATGTTAACGGGATTAGTTTCGTTTGATTTGAGCAATCTGAATATTCCTTCAACAAGATCGGAAACATAGCAAAAGCTCCTTGTCTGCGATCCGTCTCCGTAAACAGTAATTTCTTCTCCTCTTAAAGCCTGCCCGACAAAAGCCGGGAGTGCCCTTCCATCATCCAACCTCATTCTAGGTCCATAGGTATTAAATATTCTAACTATCCTGGTATTTACTCCATGATGACGATAATATGCCATAGTCAAAGCTTCGGCAAATCTTTTTGCCTCATCATACACGCCTCGTGGACCAATCGGATTTACATTTCCCCAATATTCTTCTTCCTGCGGGTGCACAATAGGATCACCATACACTTCAGATGTTGAGGCAAGAAGGAATGTTGCATTTTTATCTTTAGCCAAACCTAAAGCCTTATGAGTTCCCAATGAGCCCACTTTTAAAGTCTGGATAGGGAGTTTTAGATAATCTATCGGGCTAGCAGGAGAAGCAAAATGAAGTACATAATCTATTTTCCCCCCTACATAAATATAATTTGTAACATCATGCTTTATAAAACTGAAATTGTTGTTACCAAACAGGTGAGAAATATTATCGAGGTTACCTGTTAAAAGATTATCAATACAAATTACCTTAATCCCCTCCTTGAGTAATTTGTCACATAAATGAGATCCGAGAAATCCTGCCCCTCCTGTTACCACTGCTGTAGTTTTGTGCAATTTTTTATTCCTCTTTATTTTTTTTTGTGTAAAGGAGTGTTTTTCTTTCGCTCAGTATTACTATAAACGACATCAGTAAAAAAATAAATAAGCCGCCTGTAATAGTAGAAAAAACTACTCTTGGGCTGCTTGCTTTTAAAGGTGGTATTGCTTCATCGAGAACTTCTACAGTCGGCAGATCCCTGTTCTCCTGTATTTTTTCTTTGTAATATTCCTGCTGAAGCAAAGTATAAACTTCATTTTGAATTTTTACCTCCCGAATTAATGTTGCAAGCTTTTTTCCCAATTCCGGCACTTCTTTGAAAGCAAGAAGATAATCCCTGTTACCAAGCTCCATTTGACCGTATTGCTCATTTAACTGCTCAAGCTTTTTTCTTATAGCCATAAGTTCCTTACTATCTTCCCTGAGATTAGATTTTAACAACCCCACTTCCATCTCAGTTTTCATAATTTCAGTCTTAAGTTTGGCTGCGGCATCAATAGCAGCACTTAATTGTTCAGGTAATGCAACTGTTTTATTTCTTTCCTGGAAATTCATTAAAGCGCTTTCAACGGAATCTAATGCTGTTCTCGTTTTTATTAATTCGGCTTCAATATATTCGCGGGCTTTTTTTGCCTTTGAGGAAAGCTTCTCCCGGTTTATCGAGTCAAGAGCCTGTACATAAGAATTCGAAAGTTTTGCAGAAAATTCTTTTACGGTATCCTTGTCATCAAAAATCAACGGGATAAGTGACGTCGATACTTCCACACTTAACTTCACTATTCCCTCTTTATTTATTTCCACATTCAGATGTTTTGTTAGTTCTTCAGCTGCATCATAAAAATTATCCTTTTTGTAGTAATCAATAAGATTATGTTTACGCACTACATACTCTGCTGCTGAACGGCTTTTCAGAATTTCCATATACAATTGAGAATTAGCAGAAGACAAACCACCGGTGATTAAACCTGAAAAATCCTGACTGCCCAAAAGACTACCTAATGAGCCAACTTGGTTCTCGTTGTCAGGAGGCAGAATTGTTGCAGGAGAATTGTATGTAGCTGGATAAATAAAAAGTAAAATAAGAAATAACAAAAAAGATGAAAATGCTGTTACCTTAATGATCTTTTTTATGTTAAACAGAATTATATTTATTATTTCGTGATACGACAAAATTACCTCATCTTGTAGCTACGATTACTGCAACTGTAGCAGCAATAACAGCAGCGAGTTGTCCTGTAACCTGCAATACAGATGTAAACACTTCCCAAAACTTTGGTCCAGGTGGATCCTCGGGAACCCAAATAGTATCGCCGGGCTTTAGTGAGTCGATCTCATCGGCTTCAATCCATTCGCCTGTCTTAGCTTTTACAACTCTAACTTCATTTTCAAGAGCTCTCCAGCCAAAACCTCCAGCCAACCCGATATAATCATTAACAGTCAACCCTTCCTTATAAATTATTTTCCCGGGATTAACAAACTGCCCTAAAAGGTTTATATAGTTTTTGGCTTCGGGAATATTAATAACATCATTTCTTTTCAATACTACATTTTCGCTGAGATCATTATCCCGGAATAATTTTTCAAAATCTACAACCACTTTCCCGGAACGTTCACGGGATTTTGCTTTAAGATAATCATATTCATCATCTGTCATATCGGCACGAGGTATTTGTTTTAATCTTTCAAATTCAGGATCATTCGTATTGATGCCTATCGTTCTGGTTAAAGAAGCTTCTGCAAGCGAAGCCTCCTTCATAAAACCGCCTGCTTCTTCAATTATTTCCTTAAGGGTAGTACTATCCTTAATTATTTTATACCAGCCGGGATATTTAACAAATCCTTCAATTTCTATAAAACGGTTAATATAATATTCAGGAATTTGTCTTACTATCACCTGGTCCTGAACTTTCATCTCAACAGGATCTTTTCCTATTTCATCATATGAATAATATTTACTAGTCTGTTTGTTTCCTTTATCATCAAACGACATAATTTCGACCGTATCTTTTCTTGCCAAGTGTGTAAAGCTTCCGGCAAGATTAAGTAGTTCCATTACAGTTTCCCCCTCAAGAAATTCATAAACGCCCGGGTATTTTATTTCTCCATATATCGTTACAACTTTATCAACTTTATCCACTAAAACAACATCCCCTTCCCGTAAAAAGGGGTTGTTTGATTTATCGCCATAACGTAGAAATTTAAGTAAATCATATTTATTCTCTTCACCATTCCTCGATACAATCTTAATGTTCCTGTAATTTGACGTCTCTGATAAACCTTTAGAACTGGTTATTAAATCCAGTAGCCTCGAATTTGCTGTAAGCACCTGAGAGGATGGATATTTTACATCTCCGACTAAAGAAGCTTTTATTTTTCTAAAATCCAAAAGGGTTATAAATACATCAACATTCTTATAGTATTTATCTACAGAAGAAATAATTTTCTTTTTCCCTTCGGAAAGGGTAGTATTATTAAGATCTATACCTCCAACTTTTGGTATATATAAATTTCCTTCCTGGTCAATAACAAGATTAAAAACAATTTCTTCAAGCCCGCTGATGGAAACAAAAATTTTATCCCCCGGACCGAGCACATAAGTTTCTGCATCAACGCTCCCATCGGTAGCGGAAACAAATTGCATTAAAGAATCACCCAAAGCAGAAAAGGTTCGTTCTTTATAATCGGGAAATGGTTGAGCCTTTATTTGAATCTGAACTGAAATGAATAATAAAGAAAAGAGTATGAAGATATTTTTCAAATTATAAATATTCTTTAATATAAAATCTTTATAACTATGCTTTTCGTTTAGAAGACCTGCTTTTTTTTCCTTCAGAATTTTCGGAATAATAATAGTAATACTTGTAATAAGAGCCGTACCCGCTTTTATAACTGAAATTATTTAGTACAGTTCCAAGGAAAGTCAATTTGTCTTTTTTCATTATCTCTACCGCTTTTTCCATAAGGTCGAATTCAGTTGTATCTGCAGAAACAACGAGAACCGTACCATCTACCATCGTCGCAAGTATTTCCGAATCTGTAACGGCAATTATCGGTGGTGAATCGAGGATAACAATATCATATTTTTCTCTCATTTCAGTTAGGAATCGCTTCATTGGCTCCGACTCAAGCATTTCGGCAGGGTTAGGAGGTATCGTTCCACATGTTATGTAATCCAGATTATCAATCTCTGCTTTATGAGTAACTTCATTCAAGGAGAGATGACCAAAAAGATAATCGATTAAGCCGGGTATTCTTTTGGCATTAAAGAGTTCCTGCACCCTGGGTTTGCGTAAATCACAATCAATAATTACAGTTCTCCTGCCTGATTGCGCAAAACTTCCGGCAAGATTAATTGCAATTAAAGTTTTCCCTTCCTGGGGCGCGGATGATGTAACTAAAAAAGTTTTTAAGGAATCTTTATCAAATCTTAGTAACTGAATCCTGGTTCTCAAGGCTCTGAAAGCTTCGCTTGCCATTGAATCAGGTTTTTTTGCAACAATAAATTCATAATCCTGTGTACCGTTCTTAGATGCGCCCTCAAATTGCGGAATCCAGGCAAGTACACTAATATTTCTTTTTTGTAAATCTTCCGGCGTTTTTACTGTATTATCGAAGTAATTTTTAGCTATAACGTATCCGAACGCCAATCCTGATCCCAAGACCAATCCTATAATTACTATTAAAAGCCTGTTGGGTTTGGAAGGTAAGAGAGGTCTTCTTGCGTTATCAATAATCAGCACATTCCCGGGCTGCGATTGCTCGTTTATCAAAGCCTCCTGGAATTTTTCCTCTACAAGTGTATATAATTTTTCCAGCGATTCCCTGCTTCTCTGGTACCGGGCAAGCTCTATAGCCGTCTGGGGAAGTTTATTAAATTTCTTCTCATAATTTCTTACGATACTTCCAAGTTCAGTAACAGAAATTTTTAACGACTGATTTTTAATCTCTTCTTCTATCATCTTCTGTGATAATTCTTTAACCTCTTCGGGACTGCTGGCAAAGATCCCCAACTTTATTTCCTCAACTCTATCATTAAGTTTATTTCTCAAATCGATTATTTTTTCGTTAAGGTTTTGAACTGATTTAGAATCATCCTCTAAAGAACTTTTTGTAGATAATGCAAGATCACGGTTGACCTCAAGCCTAACCAATTGTTCCTGAAGCGATTTGAAATATGCTTCTGAAGAAAGACCCTTCAAATAATCGGCAAGGCGTGGGTTTTGTTTGTCAAGTTCATTTCTATACTGATTCAGGACTTTAGATGAAGCCATTAATTCTATTTGAGTTGCATTCTTTTGTGCTTCGAAATCAGACAACTGACTTATGAGCTTATTAGCTTGTTCGTCAAGAGCAATAACTCCACCTTTTTCCTGGAATTTCTTCAGAGTTTCTTCAGCCTGGCTCAACTGATTTTGTTTTTCCTGCTTCTGATCAAGAAGAAAATCCTTGACCAGGGTAAGCTGGTCTCTGTTTACTTCCAGGTTCAAATTCCTGTATTCATTTGTATAGCAATTTGCAGCTAAAACAGCCTCGTAGGGTGACGGAGATTCTACTGTGATTTCAATTATATCCAGACCCCTCTTCTGATCTATAGAAACGGCATGAAATAATTCTTCAGCAATTTCTGAAACAGGTAAAAGTTTACCCTTTTGTTTATCTGATTTTTGATTGAGCAGGAGAAAGAAGCTGTCTTTGACTCCAAAAGTATTAAAGCTGTCAATTAAAGCTTCAGCTACTCTTTCACGTGTATTAAAGGTTTTTAATATCTCTATTTCATTTGCAATAAACCTATCGCTGCCGAAATCCTGGAAGTCGGAAATAACCGGAGAATTAAGAATACTTCCCTGTGGTTTAACAACCTTTAATGCAGCAGTTGATTTATAAATATTCCGGGCATTAACTGCATACACTATTGATATAATAAGACTTGCTGCAACTATAAGAATGATAGGAAACAAATTATTACGGACAAGATTGATATAATCTTTTAAGGAATTTGTTTCAACAAGGTTTTCATTTTTATTTTCTTCTGACATTTTATAGGTTTTTTTAGTCTACAATATTAATAACCAGTATAGCCAGTGATATTAAAACTGAAACAACTGAAAGTGTAAGAGTAAAATAATCTCTAAAATAAAGCCTGTCTTCACCGGGCACGAGAAGAATATCCCCGGTAATAACTTTTGGCGCCCGCTTGTGCGAAGTTAATTTTTTATTCCAGAGAAAATCATCGTAATCAAGGTTTATAAAAGTTTGAACCGAATCCTCGCCTTCCCTGAAAATCCTGATATCTTCAAGGTTTGCATTTTCGGTAGGACCTCCGGCATAAGATAATAAATCGTATGCATTGCTGTAATAGGGTATAACATATTTACCAGGAAATTTTACAAAGCCCCAAACAGAAACTTTAATATTTACAGACTCGGGATCGGAATAATCAAAAAATGCCCCCTGTGCCTGACGAAATTGATCAAAGCTGCTTCCAATCTGAAGATCATCCTGGGCATACAGCATTCCCCCTCTAAGAGTAAACAAAACGATTAAGTAAGATATATATTTCATGAATTTTATTATGAAACACCCGAAAATTGCTATAAAAAATTACAAATAAATATTTTCACATCAAATTTTCAAATTCACTTTTCTTAATGATACAAAACTCACTAGAATTGAAAGCAAAGGACCAACACAGATGATAGCAGCAACATAAAACGGGTTAGTTATATTAAATGTATCAGAGCCAATATAAGGTTCCAGGTATTTGAAAAGAACAATAAATAAAATCAATGCTATCAATCCTGCAAATACCCCGATATAAATTCCGTTTAGGAAGATGGGCATTTTTATTGTTGATATTTTTGCACCTACAAGCTTCATTGTATCGAGCTCTTCATATTTGGAATTAATAATTAACTGCATTGTGCTGTATACTATATAAATGGATATTAAAAGCAAAGCCCCGGTAATAATAAATATATATTGCTTAATATTATTTATCTGGGACAATATTTTATTTACAAATCGCTGCTGATAGACAATATCGTCTACACCCGCAATTTGGGATAGAGAATTAATTATTTTATTAATCGAATCCATGTGCGCATAATTTTCATTTAAGTAAATCCTGAAAGAAGCAGGCAATGGGTTGTAATCCAGAATCTTTCTAAAATCTTCTCCCGTTTCCCGGATAAAATTTTCAGCAGCCTTTTCCTTATCAATATACTGTAATGAGCTTATAAACTCTTTTTCTTTAAGTCGATCCCGGACACTTCCGATTTTCTGATCACTAATAGGATCTTCAAGAAAAATATTAATGCTTATATTTTTCTTTAATCTTGATTCGAACTGATCTGACATGATAATCAACAGCAGCGAGGCTACAATGAGGATAACAGAAATGCATGTGGATATCAGGGATAAAATAAAAGAAAATTTTGTGCGGGAAATAAGTTTTAAAGATTCCTTAATTATGAATAACACTAATCGCCTTTCAGTAAAAAATTAAAAGTTTGATTCATCAATCCATCTTACTATTTGCCATTTTTCAGTTGAAGCATCCTTCTTTAAGGCAAGATTAACTCTGCCGTCTGCCCTGTCTATATTTGTCGGATTATATGTAATCGTCAGGTTAAAGCCCCGGATAATATTTGCGTTTAATGAATCCATAGATGAAAGTATAATATTATTCCATATCAGCTCAATTCTTTGCGCATTCTGAAAAAGTCCGTAAGTAGCTTTCATCTCATCGTCTCTGCCCCAGGAAACATCGAATCCCTGTTCATAATCCCTGTAAGTAAAAACAAAATCCTGGCTGATAAACTCACCGTAAATTAATGTATCCTTAAAAGTATAAGAATATTGCATGTTCTGAAAAACACCGTCAACAGTTTTTAAATCCGATATTGTCGAAGTAGCATCTGTGTTTTCAACAAATTTTGGAGCGAATGGATTTGTACAACCTGCACTTAACCAGATAAAAAAAGTTAAAACAAAAATCCATAAAGATTTCTTTTTCAATTGGAAAATCTTCCTTTTAATTCACTCCAGCTTGAAAAATCTCCTCTTTTTAGATCCTGCCAAAAATAAATTTTCCAGATAAGATTATTATCGCGGAGTATATAAAAAATTAAATCGCCACGATAATTATTTGTAATCCCTAAATCCATAAAGGGTACAGTAAGTGAATACGAAGCTGTATATATTAAACTATCTCCCTGCTGGCTAAAATTAGAGTTTGAAAGAATTAAAGTTATCGGGACATCTTGTGAAGCCGAAATAATATTTTTGAAATATATTTCCTCGCTTTTAAGGCTCCAATCCTGAGCCAGAGCCGGGTATTGAGAAGCAGCCTCACTGGAAGCAATAAAAGTAAAGTTCTTTCCGGTAAATATAGAATCTGAAAAACAATTTGTATAATCGAAAACGCTTTTATCCCTGTAGGAAATTACAAGGTTATCAATTAATGTTTCTCTTTCAAAAGCCTGCGGAAGATTCGATCTTGGTTGAGTCGGAGTTTCGGCATCACGGATGGAAAATATATCACAGCCTGAAAGTGAGAGAATGCCAAATGATATAATTACAAAAACTACTTTCATTTTCAGACAATAATAATTATTCTGTAAGTGGTTTCTAAGTCAAAAGCATTTCCATAATAACGAATGTCTTTATTTTCATACAAGATTAAAATTCTATCCTCCCGTTAACAGCCCTGCCTATAGTAGCTTCATCGGCAAACTCGAGGTCACCCCCGATAGGCAATCCCCGTGCAATTCTCGTAACACGAATCCCTAATGGCTTAATAAGTTTGGCAAGATACAGGGTAGTAGTTTCTCCCTCTGTATCAGGATTTATAGCAAGCAAAACTTCTTTAATATTTTCCGAATTAAACCTGTTAATAAGTTCTTTAATCTTTAAGGATTCCGGACCGATGCCTGATAACGGCGAAAGAACGCCTCCGAGAACATGATATAAACCATTGTATTCATTTGTCCGTTCGATAGCAATTACATCACTTGCTTCTTCAACAACGCAAATTATAGACTTATCCCTTTTCTGGCTCATACATACCTGGCATAATTCATCTTCAGCAAGATTAAAACATCTCGAGCAGAGTCTAAGCTTAGATTTTAATTCACTTAAAGATTTTATGAACTGGTCAACCGACTCTTTATTACTTTTTAAAATGAACAGAGCCAATCTAAGTGCGGTTTTTTTTCCTATACCCGGCAGCTTACTTAATTCTTCAACGGCAACTTGTAACGGCTGAGCTATCTGCAATTTTACAATCCCGGAATATTAAAACCCGGAGGCAACATTCCCTTCGTCACTTTTGAAAGTTCATCTTCGGCAAGCTTAGTTGCCGATTGTATAGCCTTATTGACTGCGGCAACTACCAAATCTTCCAATATTTCCTTTTCCTCAGCTTTTATTACCTGGGGATCAATTTCTATAGAGATAATTTCTTTATGACCGTTTGCGGTAGCTTTAATCATTCCACCTCCTGCCTCCTCAGAAACCGTCATATTACCCAATTCTCCCTGTATTTTCTGCATTTCGGCTTGTAGTTTCTGGACTTGCTTAAGCATCCCCTGCATTCCACCTTTCATAAATATTCTCCTTCTTTCACTTATTGGCTATCGTAAACTCTTTTAATTTTTGAGTAAATATAATATATTATTAACACTTAAAACACTTTGTTAATTCATTGATAAAATTACAGCTTAAATAAGCTTGACCATAAAATCCGACAATAACAATTTCTTAACGGGGGAATTAGTTTCAAGAGATTTTCCTTTAGACAGCAACAACTATCTGCTGATCGAATATCCGGATTTTATAACTGATGAAAAAAATAAAAAGATTCGTGTAAAAGGTCTGGGTGAAAAGTTTGCCTCAATCAATTCTTTCTTTATGGATTATCTGAAAGAGTATCATATCCCTGCTTCCTATATAAAAAATCATTCGAAGTCTGTCCTTAAGCACATCAGTTTTCAAAAGTTTCCTTTCTACGTTAAAATTTTAAATATAATTGATAAAAGAACGGCAAAAATATTTTCTAAAAGGGAATATGAACCATTGAACCTTCCTATCTTTGAATATCATTATGACAATGGAAAAGATTCGTTCGTTTCGGAAAGTCATCTTACAGCATTCGATTTTTGTACTTACGAAGAGCTGAGATTGATAGGGAGAATATGCTCGAAAGTAAATGCGGTATTAAAATCCTTCTTTGAAAGACGAAACGAAATCCTTGCCGAAGTTAATTGCTATTTCGGTAAAAGTGAAGATAAAATTTACCTGATAGAAGATTTTACTCCGAGAAGCATTAAAACAATTCCTATCGAAAAAAATGATAAAGCGTTAAACCCTTACAAACTAACGACCCCAAATCAGCTTCGTAAGTACACAGATCACTTATTCAAGCTTACGAACACCTGAACATGTTTACCCGGTATGGATATACAACAATCGGGGTAGCTGCAATAATTTTTTTTATTGGGATTTCTTTAAGTTTTTTTACAAACAGTAATCTTCTCAGGTTAATCTTAATAATTATCCCGCTTTTTTTCCTTATCTTTTCAATGAATTTTTTCAGAGATCCTGAAAGAACTCCGCCACAACAGGATAATGTTGTCGTATCGCCGGCAGACGGAAGAGTTTTGTTTGTTAAAGAAGTTTTAGATAATAAATTTATTAACGATAAAGCAACACAAATATCAATATTCATGTCTCCTATAGATGTTCATGTAAACCGCATACCGATTGATGGCAGAGTAGAATATCTAAAATATTATGAGGGAGATTATGTTGCTGCGTTTGAAGATAAAGCTTCTGAAAGAAATGAACGAGCAGAATTCGGAATAATGAGCAAATACGGAAAAGTTTTCTTTACGCAGGTTGCCGGCTTTGTTGCAAGAAGAATAATTTATGAAATAAAAGAAGGCGACGAAGTAAAAATTGGCGAGCGTTTCGGGATGATAAAATTCGGTAGCCGTGTCGATGTTGTTGTTCCGGGAAACTGGGAATCTAAGGTTAAGAAAAACGACAGGGTAATTGCAGGCGAAACCGTTTTATTTAAAAGTATTAAAAGATAATGCCGCGTTTTAGAATCACCCGTTCAATAATACCCAACCTCTTTACTGCAATGAATATGTTTGCCGGGTTCCTCTCGATTTTGAACTCGAGCCAGGGAGAATACCATTACGCTGCCTGGTTAATAATAATTGCAGCAATTTTTGATGCACTCGATGGGGCTGTAGCGCGTTTAACAAAATCGAGTAGTGAACTTGGAGTTGAGCTCGATTCTCTTTCCGACATCGTAAGTTTCGGTGCAGCGCCCGCTGTACTTTTGTATAAAAGTCATCTTTATTCTTATGATACAGTCGGAATTCTACTTGCGGCTTTATTACTTCTTGCGGGCGGATTCAGGCTGGCAAGATTTAATGTACAGCTCGTCGGTTTTGAAAAAGCTTTTTTTAAAGGTCTTCCAATTCCTATTGCAGCATTAACTGTTTCTTCCTTCGTTCTTAATTATTATAACACTGCAGGAGGTTTTACTTCTTTCTCTGAAGAAATTGTTATACCTCTTGTTGTAGTTCTTTCAATTCTTATGGTAAGCAAAATAAAATATGACACCATCCCGAAGCCAAGTAAAGAAAACTTTAAAGAGAAACCATATCAGTTCATTTTTATCTTTCTTGCTATCATAGCTGCTTTTATAACTTCAGGTAAGGCAATCTTTTTCATTTTTGTTTTGATTATTCTATTTGGTATTTTTAGACATATTTTTAACCTTTTCGCTAAGAAAATTTAAATCAACTAACCGGAACCAAACTTGTATAAAGCTAAAGTTTTAATCAGAAGGCGGGCTTCCATTTTAGACCCACAAGGAAAAGCTGTTGAGAAAGGTGCGCTATTGCTGGGCTTAAATAATATAAGCAACACCCGCATAGATAAATATATAGAATTTACTGTTGATACTGATGAAGAAATCGCTGCCAAAGAAGAAGTAACAACTTACTGCAAAAAGCTTCTCGCCAATCCTATAATGGAAGATTTTGAATTCAACCTGGAGAAAATTTAATGGGAATTAAGTTTGGAGTAGTTGTTTTCCCCGGCTCCAATTGCGATCACGATGCTTACTATTCCCTAAAAAAGGTACTTGGATACGATGTTTCTTTCTTATGGCATAAGAATACTTCTCTGCAGAATTGTGATGTTATTATTCTTCCCGGGGGATTTTCTTACGGCGATTATCTTCGTACAGGTTCAATTGCAAGATTCTCCCCTATTATGAATTCCGTTATAGAATTTGCGAATTCCGGCGGTTATCTTATTGGAATTTGCAACGGATTTCAAATACTTCTCGAGGCAGGTCTACTTCCGGGTGTTATGCTGAAAAATAAATCACTGCAATTTGTGTGTAAAGATGTTTATCTTTCTACAGAGAATTACAACACAATATTCACAAAGGAAATTCCTGATAAAGAAGTGTTAAAAGTTCCGGTTGCACATGGTGAAGGAAATTACTTTGCCGATGAAGACACATTAAAAGATCTTGTTAAAAATAACCGGATCGTATTTAAATATACTTCAGGCTCAGGTAAAGTTGATGAAGAAAATAATCCGAACGGTTCAGTTATGAACATAGCAGGCATAATAAATGAAAAAGGGAATGTGCTTGGTATGATGCCGCACCCGGAAAGATCTTGTAATTCTGTTTTAGGTAAGACTGACGGTGCTTTAATATTTAAATCACTTGCTAACAGCATATTAAACTAAGAGGTAAAGAAAATGTTTGGAAATTTAGGTGCCGGTGAAATAATCCTGATTGTTCTTGTAATATTACTTCTCTTCGGCGCAAAAAAAATTCCGGAACTTGCAAGAGGTATTGGAAAAGGTATGAGCGAATTCAAAAAAGGTTTGAAAGACGTTGAGAAAGAGATTAAAGAAGGCGGTGATGAAGAAAAAAATGATAGTAAAAAATCATAATCATTTCACAAACTCTTTTTCCTGAACTTCTTAATTACTTCTACAACTAATTCCAGGGTAAGGATTGCTTTCATATTCATCAATTGCAGACAAGATCAACAAAGTTAAATCGGGGGAATTATCTTTAGCTGAAAACGTAAAAGAATATATTGCACGCATTCATGAAAATAAAAAGCTTAATGCTTTCAATTCTATTTTTGAAGATGAATCCTTAAAAGAAGCAGAAAAGATTGACGCAAAAATAAAATCCGGCAAACACGGTAAGCTTGCCGGAGCTGTAATTGCCGTTAAAGATGTCCTTTCAATAAAAAACAAACCAACCACCTGTTCTTCAAAAATATTAAAAGATTTCACTGCACTTTACACAGCAACCGCCGTTCAAAAATTAATTGATGAAGATGCAATAATAATTGGTAAAACCAACTGTGATGAATTTGCAATGGGTTCATCGAACGAAAATTCAGCATTTGGAAACGTGCTTAATCCTGCAGACAATGAAAGAGTTCCCGGCGGATCAAGCGGAGGTTCTGCTGCTGCAGTCGCAGCCGACTTATGCGATGCTGCACTTGGAACTGATACGGGCGGATCAGTAAGACAACCTGCTGCTTTTTGCGGGGTGTTCGGATTAAAACCTTCTTATGGGAGAGTTTCAAGATATGGCTTAACGGCTTTTGCTTCTTCATTCGATTGCATAGGGACACTTACTAAAAATGCTGAAGATGCGGCTTTGATTCTTGAAGTTATTTCAGGAAAAGATAAATGTGATTCGACTTCTTATGAAACTCCTGTTCCTGAATATTCAAAAAATCTGAACTTTGAAAAAAAATTTAAAATCGGTCTTCCGAAAGAATGCTTTGGAGAAGGGTTATCTGAAGAAATAAAAAAAGCGGTTGATTCTTTAGTTAAAGAATTATCATCAAAAGGTTTTGAAATAGTTGATATAACTTTGCCACATTCCGAATACACAATTGCCACATATTATATTCTGACTACAGCTGAAGCATCTTCAAATCTTGCCAGATATGACGGCGCAAAATATGGTTATCGCTCAGGCAAAAGCAGCACGCTAATAGATATGTATAAATCATCCCGCTCTGAAGGTTTTGGTACCGAAGTTAAAAGAAGAATAATGCTGGGAACTTATGTTCTCTCAGCAGGATATTACGATGCTTATTATCTTAAAGCTCAGAAAGTAAGAAGATTAATAAAGAATGATTTTGACAAAGCATTTGAAAAAGTCGATTTGATTTTAACTCCGACTGCACCAACAACGGCATTCAAGATTGGGGAAAAGTCAGATGACCCGCTTGAAATGTATTTGAGTGATATTTATACAACTTCTGCAAACCTTGCCGGGATTCCAGGAATAAGTTTCCCCTACTCAAAAGATTCTAATGGCTTACCAATTGGCTTACAATTCTTATCAAAGCAATTCGATGAATTGAGTTTGCTGCAGATGAGTTCCTTTATTCAAAAAACTCATTTGAAGTAACTGTTGTGTAGGATTGTACCTGGTTGAACTAAGATATTCTTACTTAATTTTCCTATCTTTACAACAAAAATTTTAATGAATCTTAAATAAAATATTCAATATGAGCATTCTTATAGATAAAAAAACCCGTCTTGTTGTACAGGGAATTACAGGCAGCGAAGGTTCTTTCCACACTATGCAGATGATGGAATATGGAACGAATGTAGTTGCGGGTGTTACGCCGGGTAAAGGCGGAACCGAATTTCACGGAATACCTATTTATAACACAGTTGAAAAAGCTGTTAAAGAACAGAAAGCCAACACAACGGTAATTTTTGTTCCACCTGCTTTCGCAGGAGATGCAATTCTTGAAGCTGCAAATTCAGGAATAAAAGTTATCATCTGTATTACTGAAGGAATTCCTGCAAGAGATATGACAACTGTTTACAACTCGATCAAAAATAAAAATGTTGCACTTATCGGACCTAATTGCCCCGGAATTATTTCCCCCGGCAAAGCAAAGGTTGGAATAATGCCGGGCTTCATTCATAAAAAAGGAAAAATCGGAGTCGTTTCCCGGAGCGGCACTTTGACTTATGAAGCAGTAAAGCAATTAACTGATGTTAATCTTGGGCAATCAACATGTGTGGGCATTGGCGGCGACCCTGTTATCGGATCAAGGTTTGTCGATATAATAAAATTATTCAATGAAGATCCTGATACAGATGGAATAGTTTTAATAGGTGAAATAGGCGGGACAGCCGAAGAAGAAGCTGCCGAATACATTAAAAAGAAAGTTAAGAAACCTGTCGTTGGTTTTATTGCAGGAAGAACCGCTCCTCCCGGAAGAAGAATGGGACATGCCGGCGCAATAATTTCTGGCGGAAAAGGTACAGCTGCTGAAAAGATGGCAGCAATGAAAAAAGCGGGAATTAAAGTAGTCGAAAGTCCGGCTGAAATTGGAAATACTATGCTGAAGGCGGTGACCAATCTCAAATCTCAAAAGTCAAAAGTCAAATCTGTTTCGAGTAAAAAGAAAAATAAAGATAAAAGTAAAAAACGAACTGTTAAAAAAGTAAAAAAGAAATAACTAAGATTTCATAAGGAGAATCTGTTTGAACGATAAAACATTAGCGATAATTAAACCGGATGCCGTGAACGATAAAAAAGCAGGTGAAATAATAACGATGATTTCACAGGCTGGTTTCAAAATTAAAGCTATGAGGCTGGTAAAATTAACTAAAGAATCCGCAGAAGGATTTTATGAGATTCATAAAGGCAAAGCATTCTTTGAAGAGTTGATTGATTATATGACGTCCGGTCCCTGCATTCCAATTGCACTGGAAAAAGAGAATGCAGTTGAAGATTACAGAAAACTGATCGGTGCAACAGATCCTGCAAAAGCAGCAGAAGGGACAATCAGAAAATTATTTGCAAGGAATATACAGTTTAATGCTGTTCATGGTTCTGATTCCGATGAAAATGCTAAAAAAGAAATCTCATACTTTTTTTCAGGAAAAGAACTACTGGAAATTTACCCGGGTTAATTCTTTGCATTCCAAAAAACAAAAATATCCTTCATTTAAAAAAAGAAAGTTATAAATGAAATCATTTTTAAGCTTCGTTATTATACTCTTACTTTTAACCGGGTGCGGTGAAAAAAAGGAAGAAACAACTCCGGGCAAAACCAGTGAAGAAAATCTCACTGTTGATACCTCCGATATTTCAACAACACCGCTGGAAAACCCGAATGAAAGCTTCCGGATGAGATACAGTTTTACTTTGAATAAAGATTATAAGTATAGGATAGCCACTTTAACAGATAACGTTCAAACGATAAAAGCGGATACAACAATTTCCCAACGCGCAAATCAAAATATTATATACTTATTAAGCCTCAAACCAACCGAAATTGATAGTGATAACTCGACTGAGTTTGTATGTAATTTTTATTCAGTAAAAGTAGAAGCTATCGTAAACGGGCAAACATTTACTTACCAGAGCGGCGTTACAACCGATTCCCTTGAAAAAGCAAAATACTCTGAATACGAAGCACTTATAAATAATCCTTTCAACATAAGAATTAATAAGGTGGGTGAAGTTATAGACATATTTAAGGCAGACAAAATTCTTTCCAAGTTTCTTGCCCTGAGAAATATGTCCGATTCTCTCGCTTCCGACCAGAAGAATACAATCAAAGAACAGATTACCCAGGGAGGAATAAAACCTCTGTTATCACAAGTATTTAGAAAAATCCCGGAAAAATTAGTTGCTAAAGATTCCGTGTGGACATATCAGCAACCTCCCTCTTCCCTTCTCGTTTTTCAATTGAATAGTACGAACATTTATAAA
>MGZZ01000185.1:17429-37823 GCA_001802795.1 Ignavibacteria bacterium GWC2_36_12
GGAAGATAAAGTTGCCGTTATTAATGCCAGCCTTGAAACAAAAATTACTGGAAATAACAAAGTAACTGAGCAAGGTTTTACTTACGAGTTTAAGAAACCTGAAACAGAAGCAAGCGGTAAAATTTATTTTAATGTCGATAAAGGATGTATTCAGAAAGCGAGAGTAAAAACCAAGCTTGTTATATCTTATACAATGGAAGGAGATACTCCTGCCGGCAAGCAAAAAGGTTCACGTTCTGAAGTTCTTGAGTATACAAATATCGTGGAATTATTATAGGTAAGAAGAACAGGTTCAGCTAATTTGCGTTACTACAACCTTTATTCCTTCAACGCGGATTACCTTAATTTTTTTTCCTCGTTCAATGTACTGCCAGTCTGCAACTACATCATATCTCTGGCTGTTTATCTCCGCCGATCCTGCCGGTCTCAGGTCGGTTAAAGCGATACCTTCCGTACCTATTAATTCTTTAGCAGAAGGATAAGAAACAAATCCTTTGTCCGCTCTTTCTTCTTCAGCTAAGACTAACTTGTTGAACATAGTACTCTTAGGTAAAAATTTTGCGGCGAGCAATATCAATATAAAAGCGCCTGCTAAAGCAATTGAAAGCTGAATTATAGCTCCACCGATTATATCAAAATCGAAAAAAGGCAGCCCGCCTGTTAAGGACAAAAACAAAGAAGCAAGAATCAGAATTATTCCGCTAATCCCGGCAATTCCAAAACCCGGAATAACAAAAATCTCAACAAGAAGTAAAATAATTCCAATGGCAAATAAAAGAATTTCTACTATTGAAGCGAGCTCAAGTATGTAAGACGATCCAAAGAAAAGAATAAGAGCAATTATACCGGCAGTACCGGGTAAGCCCCAGCCGGGCGTTTTTATTTCTGCCATCAAACCAAAGAAACCAATCATTATAAGAATAGTAGATACAATAGGATTATTCAAAAATTTTACTACTTCTTCAGCCCAGTTGGATTTAAGAGTGATTACCTCTGAGCCTTTCAGGTTAAAGGCAGCAAAAAGTTCGTCAATATTGGTTACAACAGTATCGGCAATTTTATATTTTAATGCTTCTTCTGTTGTTAAAGTTATAAGCTGTGTGCTGTCCACTAAACCTTCAACTACAATTCTTTCATCCACCATTCCCTGTGCTATATCCGTTCTTCTTCCATTCTTTTCAGCAGTAGAACGCATTTCGGATCTCATATAAGATTGATATTTTTCTCCGACTTTTTGTCCGCTTTCATCAACAACTGTTGCTGCACCAATTGAGCTTCCGGGCACCATTGCAATCTTAGCGCACGATAACGCAATGAGGGCTCCGGCAGATATTGCGCGGTTATTGATAAAGGCTATTGTTACTGCTTTACTTGATAGAATCGCGTCTTTAATTTGCGTTGCTGCATCAACTCTACCGCCAAAAGTATTGATTTTAAAAATTATAGCGTCAACATTCTCCTCATTTGCTTCGTTTACTACCCTGCTTACATAAGGAGCCATCCCGAGATCGATTTCGCCGTCAATCTCAGCATAATAAACTTTTTTACTTTGGGAAAAGATTAAAAGATTAAGAAAGAAAATAAGGAAACCACAAAAAAATATTTTTTTCAATTTTAGCCGTTTTTATTTAAAGATTAAAAGATTGAAAAATTTAAAGATTAAAAAAAACTTTTTAAGATAATCTTTTAATCTTTTCAATCATTAAATTTTTTAATTTCTTATTGCAATATCAAATGTCCTAATTTATCCCTCTTTGTCTTTAGATATTTCTCATTCTCAGAAGTAGGGGGCACTTCAATAGGAACGCGTTCTGTTATTTCAAGACCATATCCCTGAAGTCCAACAACTTTCTTCGGATTGTTAGTCAAAAGCCTGATTTTTCTTACTCCTAAATCAAGAAGAATCTGTGCACCGATACCATAATCGCGAACGTCAGGTTTGAAACCTAAAGCCTCATTCGCTTCCACAGTATCCTTGCCTTCTTCCTGAAGTTTGTAAGCAAGAATCTTATTTGTCAAACCGATTCCTCTCCCCTCCTGTCTCATATAAACGAGAACGCCTGCACCTTCAGCTTCTATCTGATCAAGTGCTGCGTTAAGCTGCTCGTGACAATCGCATCTGAGCGAGTGAAACACATCCCCGGTTAAACATTCAGAATGCATACGCACAAGGACAGGTGTATCCGGTTTGATCTTACCTTTAATTAATGCTACCTGCTTTTTACCATCAAGAATGCTTTGGTAAAGATGAAGCCTGAATTTTCCATGGCTGGTCGGGAAGTTTACATCTGTAATTTTTTTTACGAGTTTTTCTTTCTTCAGCCTGTAGCTGATTATGTCTTTAACAGTTATAATTTTCAACCCGAATTTTTCTGCAATTTTAATTAATTCCGGGACCCTTGCCATCTCACCGTTTTCAGAAAGTATTTCACACAAAACACCAGCGGGCTGAAGACTTGCGAGCCTGCATAAATCTACTGCAGCCTCTGTATGTCCTGCCCTTCTTAAAACGCCTTCGTCAAAAGCGCGTAAGGGAAATATGTGTCCCGGTCGTGCAAAATCGGATGCTTTTGAATTTTTATCGATTATTTTTTTAATTGTTAAAGACCTGTCAACTGCCGATATACCGGTTGTTGTACCCTCTATTGCATCGATCGTTACTGTAAATTGTGTACCGTGAAGCGCCGAATTATTATCAACCATTAATGGAAGTCCTAATTCATCTAATCTCTTACCGGTTAGGGCTACGCAAACCATTCCTTTTCCATGAGTAACCATGAAGTTGATTATATCAGGTGTTACATACTCGGCAGCACAAACGAAATCACCCTCGTTTTCACGGTCCTCATCATCTACAATAATTAATATTTTACCGCTTTTTATTTCTTCAACTGCTTCTTCAACTTTGCAAAACATTTTAATAATCCGCTAATTGTAATAACTACAAAAAAAATAGTTTTAGTTTTTAACTTCCTTTAGAAAGCACTGTAGTAATAGCGGAACGTTCTACTTTTACTTTAACATTTTCGCTTATTGCAAGAAGTACAGTTTTTTCTTCTATACCGGCTATTATACCATGCACGCCGCCGCTCGTTACTACCTTATCACCCTTTTCAAGATTACTAAGTAACTTCTCTCTTTCTTTTGCGCGTTTTTGCTGTGGTCTGATGATCATAAAATAGAAGATCAGGAAAATCGCACCGAACATTACGAGTGTACTTATAAGGCTTCCGCCGCCTCCGTTGGATGAAGGTGCCATTAAAATTAAATTTAACAATTATGCCTCCGTGGTTATATTATTCAATGATATACTTTTTAGTATTTCTTTTTTCCATTCTGAAAATCTGCCTTCAATAATTTTTTCTCTTGCTGTTCTCATAAGTTTCAAATAAAAATATAAATTATGTATGCTTGCCAATTCGAGCGCAAGAATTTCTCCGGCTATAAACAAATGTCTCAAGTACGCTTTCGAAAAATTCTTACACGTATAACAATCACATTGCTTATCTATCTCTGAAAAATCATCTTTATACTTTGCATTCCTCATAGATAAAATGCCTTTGGAAGTAAATAAATAAGCATTGCGACCGTTCCTTGTCGGCATAACACAATCGAACATATCAACACCCCTTTCAACAGCTTCGAGAAGATTTTCCGGTCTCCCGACTCCCATTAAATATCTCGGCTTATTCTCCGGCATCAAAGAAGTTGTGTAATCAACCATCTCGTACATTATATCAACCGGTTCTCCGACAGCAAGTCCGCCGATAGCATAGCCATCAAAATCGAGTTTGGCAATATCTTTGGCGGAAAGCTCCCTGATATCTTTGTAAACACTTCCCTGAATAATACCAAACATAAATTGCTTATGTCCATAAAGAGGAACTGATTTTTCAAAAGCTTCTTTACTCATTAAAGCCCAGCTGGAAGTTAGCTTTGCAGAATTAAGTGCGTACTCATATTCACACGGATAAGGAGTACATTCATCCAGAACCATTATTATATCCGAGCCTATGCTTCCCTGGATTGCTACAACTTTTTCAGGTGTAAAGAAATGAGCACTTCCGTCAAGGTGTGACTTAAACTCAACACCATCCTGCTTAACTTTTCTCAACTCCGAAAGACTGAAAACCTGGAAACCCCCGCTGTCGGTTAGAATAGGCTTCTGCCAATTCATAAACCTATGGAGACCACCGGCTTTCTCAAGAACTTCAGTTCCGGGTCTTAAGTAAAGATGATAAGTATTTGAAAGAACAACCTGTGTTTTTATTTCCTCTAAGTATTTCTGATTTACAGCTTTAACCGTTCCCTGTGTACCGACAGGCATAAAAACAGGTGTTTCAACAACGCCGTGCCCGGTTTCAAAATAACCGGCTCTTGCTTTTTTATCCTTAGAAGAAACAAAAAACTTAAGCAAAATTACCTATTAAAGGTTCATAAATCAATTTATACCAGAAACACCGAATAAATTTACATTTATTTGAAGTTAACCGCTAAATCATGCGCAAACCAATATAAACACCATAAGGAGTTAAAATAAACTTAAAGACTTTTGTTGACAATTTTTATTATGTTACCTCTGTATTCTTAAAAGTTTTTTCTGCAAAAACCTCTAAGAAAGCGTTCCAGGGAGGGAAAAATAAAGTGGGTCCTCAATTTTATAGAAATTATTTACCAACGTATAAAAATGAAACTGATTATAAAATATACTTCTACAATAATTTTCACTTTTCTGATTTCTAATTCTTGTACTTATGCACAATATAGACCTACAAGCGAAAATTCCGGGGTTAACATATCAAAATTAGATGAACTTGGTTCTACCATACAAAATGATACTATAAGTGAAACTAAGCCAGAAAGTAATACAAGAAAGTTTTATTTCTCTTTTAATACCGGCTTTCTGGAGATCTTAGGTATAGGCTTCGGTTACCAATATTCGAATGAGTGGAATTTTACAACCAAGGTCTCTTTGGAAAGTAGAGAGCAGCTTGTATTTTCTCTAAGTGGTTTAGGTATACGCGCAGCAAGATTCTTTTCAACATCTTTGCCTTTTAACAATATTAATGTTCAGCCGACAGTTATGCTACTTACAAGGAAAGGACTTTCATATCATTTTGGTCTTAACGGCTTTTCTTTTGAGATCGGGATTGGAAATGAAAGTATAAAAAAATCACAAATAGACTTTTTCTGGTCATTAGGTGGTATTATTAGTACAGTTAAGAAAGATAAACCACTATATTCTCCAAGTCTAAAACTGGGATTAAATTGGAATTTTTAAACCTATTACGGAATAAATCTAATAATTGGGGAATACAAGCAATCTTGTTTTAGGTTTTATTAGGTTACTTCCCTTTTATCTATAAGTTTAACGGCATCAATTTTTATGTGGGTTGCACGTACAATCTGAATAGAAAAACCATCGAAAGAAACATTTTCTCCCTGGGCAGGTATTCTTCCAATTCGGGTAGTGATGTAACCGGCTATTGTTTCGTAATCTCCGCTTGGAATGTTGAGAGCATAATTCTCATTAATAAAATCAATTTCTACTTTACCGCTAATCAGGTAAGTATTATCCGATATTTTTTTACAAATATCTTCTTCAACATCGTATTCGTCCTTTATTTCTCCGAACATTTCTTCAAAAATATCTTCCATTGTAACCAATCCCGCCGTGCCGCCAAACTCATCGATAACAATGGCTATAGTTACCCGCTTGCTGAGAAATTCATTCAGCATTTCCAGGCTTTTTTTGGTTTCAGGTACAAAGATTGCCTCTCTAAGAATACTCTGAATATCTGCAGGCGATCTGAAAAAATCATTTGCGTAAATAATACCTTTAACATTATCAAGATTTTCATCGTAGACGGGAAGTTTTGAATAACCTGAATCTATAAATAATGCAAAAGCTTCATCAATCGTATTGCTTATCTCGACACCGACGATTTCTGTCCGTGGACGCATTGCCTCGTACACACGTTGGTCACGTAAGGTTAACACTTTGCTTATTATATCGCTCTCCTTTTTATTTACCATCCCTGCTTTATGACTTTCCTGTATAAGAATTTCAAGATCTTCTTTGCTGAAGAGAAATTTTACGTTCTCTGCTCTAACACTGGAAGACTGTGTTAACAGGGCGGAGATTGATGAAGTTATTTTTACAAAGGGATATAATAAGAAAGTAATTACTCTTAAAGGAATTGCTGTAAATAAAACGATTCTATCCGGAAGTTCCCGCGCTAAGTATTTGGGTATCAATTCGCCAAACAAAAGAATAACCGAAGAAGAAATAAAAAGAATGCTTAGTTCATTTAATGAAAATATATATCCTAAAAGAACCGTACTGATAGATGCAAATGCAATGTTAACAATATTGTTACCAATAAGAATAGTAGAGAAAAACGTTTGGGGATTTTTTACAAAATAAAAAGCACTTTGTGCCGAAAGATTTTTTTTCCTTGCCTTTATTTCAATTTTAATTTTATTTGCCACAACAAATGCTATCTCGGTCCCGGAAAAAAAACCACTGATACAAATCAATATAATAAGTACAATAATTTCGTAACTCATTCTTCAAAAAGCATTTTATAAAACTTAATGACCAAAATATTTCTCGTTTCACAAGTCAAATATTTCACCTTACAATAAACGGTAAATAATCAGGATTGATGTTACTATATATAGAAAAACTGTAACTATCATTGGAACGTCCCTGATCATAATCTGGGTTGTATTTTCACCTTCATCATTCATATAAACAAGATACATATACCTGAATATGCCGAATACGACAAAGGGAGTAGTAAAAATTAAATTTTCATTTCCGAATACTTTAACAGTTCTTTGGGAAACAGTATATAAAGCATAACAAATAACCACAGCCGAAGCAGCTACAGTAGATATTTGTCCGGTTAAATAAGTGGAATATTCACTCAAGACCTTTCTTGTAGAAATATTTTGTTCTCTATCATTAATCAATAGTCTTAGCTCGGAATGCCGTTTCATAGCCGCAAGAAAAATAGAAATGAACATTGTCGTTAGTATAAGCCAGTTCGATATTTCTACGTTTATAATAAAAGCACCGCTAATTACTCTTATCATAAAACCTGCTGCAATTGAAAAGATATCCAGGATAACTATGTGCTTAAAAGATATTGAGTAAAAAAGATTTAATAAGAAATAAAAGAAAATGAGAAGAGCAAACTTAAGATCAAAGAATAAGAGTGAAATCAGGACAGGGATGCAAAGAATTTCAACTACAGTATAAGCATTTTTTATTGTGATTTTTCCGGCAGCCAGAGGTCTTTTTTTCTTAACAGGATGAACCCTGTCAGCTTCAATATCATTTATATCATTAATTATATACACTATACTGGAAGTAAGACAAAAGATGAAAAAGCCGGCTATAGTTTTACCGAGAAAACTTAATTCAAAAAGATTAAGTGAAAAAAGTAAAGGGACAAACAGGAAAGTGTTTTTAATCCACTGTGGTATCCGAAGAAGTATTAAATAATCTTTAAACATTAGAAAACCGCTGCTTCTTCATATATGCCATAAACCTCTTTTAACTGGTTAACCATTTCTCCCAGTGTAACATAATTATGAGCCGCTTTAATAAGAACCGGCATAATGTTATTTCCGTTCAAGGCAGTTTGCTTTATTTCGTTAAGACTTTCTTCCACAGTTTCAGTGCTCCTGTTTTGTTTTAATTCGGCAATTCTTTTTCTCTGTTTCTTTTCAACTTCAGGAGAAATATACAAAATTGGAATATCTACCTTTTCATCAGGTTCGATAAATTCATTTACACCTACAATAAACTTTTCTTTCTTTTCAATTTCTTTCTGGTACCTGTAAGCTGCATCGGCTATTTCCTTCTGAAAATATCCTGCTTCGATTGCCGGAATTACACCGCCTATAGCATCAACCTGATCAAAAATTTTATTCGCTTCTTTTTCCATTTTATCAGTCAAAGCTTCTACAAAATAACTGCCTCCTAAAGGGTCTACTGTATTTATTACGCCGGTTTCATAAGCGATTAGCTGTTGTGTTCTCAAAGCTATCTTAACTGCTTTTTCACTCGGTAAAGCAAGAGTTTCATCCATAGAATTAGTATGCAAGGATTGTGTTCCGCCCAGCACTCCTGCCAAAGCCTGGAATGCAGTTCTTATAATATTATTTTCGGGCTGCTGTGCAGTTAAAGTGCAGCCTGCCGTTTGTGTATGAAAACGAAGCCACCACGATCTCGGGTTCTTAGCTCCGTACATGTTCTTCATTCTTTTTGCATATATTTTTCTCGCTGCTCTAAACTTGGCTATCTCCTCAAAAAAATCAAGATGTGAGTTGAAGAAAAATGAAAGTCTCGGCGCAAAGTCGTCAACGTTCATTCCCCTTTTAATACAAGCTTCGATGTACGCAAAACCGTCAGCGAGCGTATAAGCAAGCTCCTGAACAGCCGTCGAGCCTGCTTCACGAATATGATAACCGCTTACAGAAACAGGATTCCACTGAGAAACTTCCTTTGAACTGTACTCTATCATATCAACAATTATTTTCAGGGAAGGATTAGGAGGAAAAATATATTCTTTCTGAGCAATATATTCTTTGAAAATATCATTCTGTAAAGTCCCGCGTAAATTTTTGAATTCTACTCCCTGTTCCTCAGCTACTGCAAGATAAAAAGCAAATACCATTGCAGCAGGAGAATTTATAGTCATCGAAGTTGATACTTTACCGAGGGGAATTTTGTCTAACAATATTTCCATATCCTTCAATGAAGAAACGGAAACACCGCAAATCCCAACTTCACCTTCGCTTTGTTCTGCATCTGAATCCCAACCCATCAAAGTAGGAAGATCAAAAGCGACTGAAAGACCTGTTTGACCATGATTTAACAAATAGTGAAAACGCGAATTTGTATCTTCAGGGGAGCCAAAACCGGCGAACTGACGCATTGTCCAAATCTTCCCCCGGTAACCATTAGAATGAATACCTCTTGTGTAAGGATACTCCCCCGGGAAACCGGTTTCACTTAAATAATTTATCTGTTCAATATCCTCCGGACCATAAAGAACTTTTACATCATCTCCGCTTACAGTTGTAAACCTCATGCCTGTGTTCGGAAATTTGTTTACTTTTTCCTCGTATTCCTTTTTTCTTTTAAGATATTCATCACCCGGCATAAAATCCCTTTATAAATTTAACAATAGATTTCAGCTTGTCCTTCCAAATCTTCTGTCAAATTCACTAATAGATATTTTAACAACTATCGGTCTCCCGTGCGGACATACATATGGCATAGAGGTAGCAAACAACTGGTCGATAAGAAGTCTCATTTCATTTTCCGAAAGTTTATCCCCGGCTTTTATAGCAGTTTTACAAGAATAAGATTTTGCTATGTTATCTTTCGTCTCGAGGCGCTTTTCTCTTTCGTTAATCACATACTCATCAATTAAATCAAGTAAAACTTTTTCTTCGGAACCGGGTTTAATATCGTCGGGAACTCCTTCAATAGTAATTTTATTTTTAGATGAAAATTTTATTTCAAAGCCTAATTTACTCAGGTACGGTTCCAATTCTCTCGTCAAAGCAAATACAGCCGGATCTAATTCAAGACTTCGTGAAAACAACAACTGTTGTGAAAAGGGTAAATTGGCTTCAAAGAGTTTCAAAGCTTTTTCATAAAGAATTCTCTCATGAGCAACATGCTGGTCTATTATCATCAAACCGGATTTAATCTGCGAAAGGATATATTTGTTGTGTAGCTGGAAAATCAACGTGTTCTCATCTTTCGTTGTTTCAGAAGTGTAGCCATGGGGAACATGAGGAATTTCAGTTATTTGTTTCTCTAAAGGGGAAACAATCTCCCCGGGAATTCCCGGTTTAACATAATCTTCGGTGATTGTACTGAATATCAAATCTATATCCTTATCGGAAAAATCCGTACGTGCAACAGATGTTCTTGTTTCGAAAACCGGTCTGTCTGTAAAATCATGTTTATCGCTGCGCATAAAATTATCCACACGCAATTTTTCCGTTTCGGCGTTTGCTTCGTTAAACATCATAGATGGCACCAGGTCATGCTCGCCAAGACTTTTCTTCACTACAGCAAGTACAAAGTTGTACACATTTTTTTCATCATCGAACCTTACTTCAAGCTTATTGGGATGAACGTTTACATCGGTCTTATGAGGATCTATATCAAGAAATAAAATGAAAAACGGGTAGTCACCTTTTTCAAGAACATTTTCGTAAGCTGTAAAAACAGCATGGTTAATTTGCCTGCTGATTACATACCTATTGTTAAGAAAAAGATATTGCTCACCTTTACTTTTTTTCAACATAGAAGGTTTTCCAACATAGCCATACAGATTAGCATAATCAGTTCGTTCTTCAACTTTGATAAGAGCATCAATCATATTATCGGCAAATACCTGGCTTATTCTTTCTTCGAGAGAACCTAACTTGTAATCAAATATCGGTTCATCATCATTAAAAAGCTTAAAAGAAATATCAGGATGGCTCAATGAAATTTTATTAAACGTTTCTATGATATGCTTTAGTTCTGTAGCATCAGTTTTAAGAAAGTTTCTTCTTGCAGGAGTGTTGTAGAACAAGTTCTTAACGGAAATAGATGTGCCTTTAGGAAACGATCCTCTTTCTTTTACTATTTCACTGGTTTCAACTCTAATGAAAGTACCAATTTCCTCTTCGCGGGTTTCGGTTTTAATTTCAAGCTGACTAACTGCCGCTATAGAACTCAATGCTTCTCCCCTGAACCCGAGAGTGTATATAGATTCCAAATCTTCATAAGTAGATATTTTGCTTGTTGCATGCTTCTGAATGCAAAGCATTGCATCTTCTTCAGTCATGCCATTGCCGTCATCTGAAATCTGTATAAAAGATTTACCTGCATGTTTTACGTAAAGAGCAATGTTTTGGGAACCTGCATCTATCGAGTTCTCAAGCAGCTCTTTGACAACCGATTCAGGTCTCTGCACCACTTCACCGGCGGCAATTTTATTTACAATGTTTTCAGGTAATATTTTTATTTTGTTGCTCATTATCTTCTTACATAAAAAACTATTTCAAACTGATCTCTTTTTTCTTTCGAAGTTACTTTCCATATTTTTTCATCAATTTGTGGAAAATAGATATCTCCTTCAGCTTCAAAAGTTAAGTGGGATAATATCATTTCATCAGCAATTTTAATAGCCTGCTTATAAACATCTCCGCCGCCGATTACAAAGATCTTTTCAACTCCGAGCGTTTTGCAATGTTCAATTGCTTCATTTAAACTATGAAATTTCTTTACATCGTCAAATTCAAATCTGAGTCCTTTATCCCTTGTAATTACAATGTTTAATCTTCCTTTGAGAGGTTTTCCAAGGGCATTAAACGTTTTTCTCCCCATTATTACTGGAAATCCCGAAGTTGTATTTTTAAAATGCTGGAATTCTTCCTTAATATGCCATGGCATATCGCCGTTCGATCTGCCAATAACACCGTTTTGTGCAATAGCAGATATTATTATTATTCTCAAACGGCAACCTCAAATCTGATTTTGTCGTAGAATTGGTAATCTACTAATTCAAAATCCTCGAAGGTTAAATCGTTAATTGGTTTTCTTGCAATTATTAATTTGGGAAGCGGAAGAGGTTTACGTTTAAGCTGTTCTTTCAGTCCCTTTAGATGATCATACTTTTCCATCGGGCTGCCTTTATCCGCAACATAGATGTGAGCATCAATAATAGTGTGAGCAAAAAAGCCTAATTCGAGTCCGGCTTCTTGCGCAATTATTTGTGTGAGCATCGAGTAAGCCGCAAGATTAAAAGGTATGCCGAGAGCAATATCGCCTGAACGCTGGGTTAAGTGACAATTCAATTTCCCGTCACTAACATTAAATGCAAAAGAATAATGACAGGGAGGTAATTTGCTTTTTATAGCGTTCCCCGGCTCCCAGGCAGTTACAACAAGTCGTCTGCTGTAAGGTTTAGTTTTCAGTTCATTAACAATGTACTGAATTTGGTCAACTTCTCTCACTCTCCATTCACCATTCTCGCTTCTCTCAGCACTTGGAAATTTTCTCCAGTAATAACCGTAAGCCGTATCCAGATTTCCATCCTCATCAGCCCACGCATCCCAGATTTTTGTATGCTTCCGGAGATTTCTAATATGATCATCGCCCGATAAATACCAGAGCACTTCATACAATAAAGATTTCCATTCGATTTTCTTTGTCGTTAAAAGAGGAAACCCTTTTGAAAGATCTACTTTATAGAAAGCAGCAAAGTAAGAAATAGTATCTATTCCGGTCCTGGATTGTTTTCTTACTCCTTCATTGATTACCAAATTTACTAAGTCGAGGTATTCTTTCATTAATATTCCGGGTTATGTAAGACGTTTCTTTTAAAAACAAATTTAAGAAATTTTAGTTAAAATATCGGTCATACCGGCTATTTCATCGCAGGCAAATTTTATTGATTCTTCAAAATAATAAATTGATTCTTCGACAGAATTATAGTACCGGCTGAGTTCAATCGGGAATACATTCATGCTCAGTTTTTCAGAAACCTTATCGTCTATTTTGCCACAGCAAAGTACTACAGGAATACTTTCTTTTTCAAACATCGAAATAATTGTATCTGCTCCCTTTCCCATCAAACTTTGTTCATCAAACGAGCCCTCCCCTGTTATAACCATTTCTATTAGAGATTCATTATTATTTATCTTTAAATCTGTAGAGATAAAATCATTCGCTTGTTTCTCAACAGAATTTTGAAAAAGTCCTAATCCTACTGGTAACCCACCACCAGCACCAGATAATTCTTTAGTTATATCTGTTAACTTATTCTTATTTAATATATTAACGATTTTATTCCAACCTGACTCAATTATCTCTAATTCAGTATTTGAAGCCCCTTTTTGCTTTCCGTAAATAATTCCCCCACCGACTCCTAATAATGGATTATCAACATCTAAGATTATCTCAATATCAAAAGGGAGTTTAGCCGGTTCGAAGTCTATTTCAGATGCTTCATAAAAATATTCGGGAAACACTTCCAGTTCGGAACCATAAGAATTAAAAAGCTTCAACCCGAACCGGGAGCACATTCCTAATCCTAAATCCATAGTCCCTGTTCCACCTACACCAATGATTACTTTGTTTGCTTCAAATTTAAGTTGTTCTATATCTTCTTTTATTAACAGTAATAAATCTCCAAGACCTTTGGAGTTTAGTGAGAGTGGTTGTCTCTTTGTTAAAGGAATTCTTTTTAATCCTAATACTTCAGCTGACTCTATATATAATGTTCTACTTTTTCTATCCAGTCCTACCTGGGAGTCCATATAGGAATTATCATAGGGAGTAGTAATCTGGTAAGTCAGTATTTCCAATCCAAAACTAAATTTACATACTTCTAAAAAGCCGTCACCTCCATCAGAAATAGGCTTCTGAATAACCTTGAATAATGACTTATCAAGATATTTGTTAAACAGCTTTGATACTTCAACAGCATTAGCACATTCTTTAAAACTATTAACCGCTATAAGAATATTTTTCAAGACTTCCTGGTATTTAAGACTTCCTGGTATACTTTGACAGATTCATAAGCAATTTTATCCCACAAAAAGTTCTGCCCGATATGTTTTTTTAGTTTATCATCTTTAGGTTTGTTCAATGCTTTTTCAATCCCCGCCTGAATAGAATCAACGGAGTATGGATTAACATATTCTGCCATATCTTTGAAATAATCTTTTGTACCTCCATAAGGAGTAATTACGACCTTAGCTTCTGCAAGACCAGCTTCCAACGCTGCTATACCCGGAGTTTCGTACAACGAAGGAAGAACAAAAGTATCACAAGCAGCATAAGCAGATGCAAGTAAGGGTGAGTTATTATCGAGCGCTTCGATGATCTTAATGTTTTTATTTTTGTTAGCTTCATCAAGAGCTTTTTCTGTCTCACCCGATCTTATTATCCTCCCGATAAAAATTGCAGGATGATTAATTTTAGCCATGGCTTTGAAAAAAAGCAGCATATTTTTCCTTGCTGGTCCGATATGCCCTACGCAAAGTATAAAATTTTCAATCCCATATTCTTTCTTAAACAAAGCTGGATCTGCATTCAAAAATCTATTGGAAACGCCGTTATGTATAATTTTAAATTTTTCTTTTGGAATTGAAAGTCCTTCCGAAATAATGTTCGCTTCATCTGAAGAATTTGGAGTTACCTTTACAGACCACTCACATATATCGCGAGTAAAACCGTAATCGAACCAGATTCCTTTTGCAATTCCTCTTGTAATTTTGTCTAATGTGTTAAAGAATTTTAAAAAAGAAGATGAATGTTGACTATAAAAGACAGGCTCAACAATAAATTCTACTCTCTCCTGTTTCATATTTCTTGCAAGATTATAAACAGCAAAGTTAGAGCTTACGAGATGAACTATATCGTATTCGTTTAACTTAGGATCCCACATATTAAACAAATCGACCTGATGCCCCATTTGAACAAGTTTATCCCTGACTTCCATAATTTTTGTATATGGACCGCCCTTTGATATTATAACACCTTCGTGTGTGGCAAAACAAATTTTCATAACTTCCTTTTTCTTATTTCAAAAAGGATATCATCTTTTAATAATTCCATATCATATTTTCTTAAAGTCTCAGGATTAAATTCAGAATCATATTTGAATTCGGGCAAATCGGCTTTTATTTTTCCCGGATTACTTTCGGACATAGACATCAGGAAAATCTCTTTAGATGGATAAACAATTCTGATCCAAAAAGAATCATCTTTGTTCTCACTCTCAATTTTTAGTTCATTATTTATAAATGATGAATCGAACTTAATCCCGTTCCTCTTTTTCCACCAATCCGAATATTCTCTAAATGTATATTTTGGCAGTTCCTGTTGATTAATATAATTAAATATTCTCTGATGAATATCGAACCTGTTTTCCAGGGGGTGTGTATATATGATTACAGGTTCGCACAAAGCAATTTTTTGATTTATTACATTTATAAAATAGTTATACATTTCTTCGTCGCTGTATTCCTCCCTGGAAAGCCTGCCAAAACTTATTGGATGAACCGGAACTTGAAGTATTTTACCTGTTGATTGCGGAAAGCCATCGTAGCTATAAGAAAACTCCGAAGAATACTCAAATCCGAACTCCTCAGCAACTTTGTTAAATGAGTTATTCCATTCCCCAAATGGAGCGGCAATTCCTTTAGGATAAATCGAAGTTTTTTTTAATACTTCCAGTCCTTTTTTATAATTGTTATAATTCTCTTCAAAGGAATTAAATAATCTGTGCCTGTAACAATGCAAACCTATTTCCTGGTTTTCGAATGAAGAATATTTATCTATCCAGCTTTCAGCAGATTTAGTTTCAACAAACCAGGTTCCTTTTATTTCTTTTTCTCTTAAAGTTTTATATAGAAGATCGACCTGCTCAGGGGAACCATAATCAGTATCAATCCTGAATAGAAATATATTTTTAGCATTGCCGGGAAAACCCCACAATGAAATGAATGGCAGGGTTCTTAGATGGAAAAGTTGTTCGAGTACCAATCTGACAAAATGATAAATACCTTCTTTAGAAACTCGTGCTATCCTTTCTGAAGGCAACTTTCCATGAGAATAAATCCTTTTTCTTAAAACTCTCGCATCCGATATAGCAGAAATTAAATTACCGGGGATAATTATTACGTTCCCTTTTCCAAATTGCATGTCCGAAACAACAAATCTTCCTTTCTGATCTTTCAGAGTGTTTGCATTTGCCGGCACACGACAATTTCTATATAAATCGATAAGGGGAAGATAATTTGAAAATACTTTTTCAGTTGAGAAAAGATATTTTATATAAGCCTGTTTTGTATCGATCTTAAATATTTTTTTAGCAAAATCAGCTTCTATAAGAAGACTCCCCCCATCATCGACAAACTTGTGGATTCTATTTTCTTCTTCCACCCTTAAAACTGAATTGACAACTATAACTGCATATTCAACCAATAAATCTTTTCCCCAGTTAATCAGTGAGCGAGATACACCTACCTGACCAAGCAAAATATCCCAGTCTATTAATTCTTTTGTATATGCAATTTTAAGGTTCAAATGAAAACCCGCTTAATAAAATCCATTTCATTTTTTCTAAAACCGGTAATTGCAATAAGAGCCGGAATAAATAAAGCAATTACAATTATTAGTTGAAAATAAATAGACATCTGTAAAAAAATTAAAAATAATAGAACCGCCGAGGATAATATCACAGGAAGTATAATGGACCTGGCTATCTTTATTTCAATATCTTTCTTAAGATAAATTATCATGTAGATAAGTGAAATTATATCAAACAAAATAAATGAGAAGATAATACCATATTCACCCCAAAAAGGAGTTAAGACAAAAGTAAGAATAAGAATTATTATTACAGCGATAAGGAGTGACAAAGTATAAACTTTTTCTTTCTTCATCCCTATCAAAGTATTTGCAAAAACCGAATCTATAATTGTAAAGGCGAAGTAAACCAATAACATCTTAAATATCAGTATTGACTCTGTGTAATCATCGCCAAATACTTTAATAATTATAAAATCACTGAATAAATACAAAAACATCGATACAATAAGTGTCAGGCAAACAACAATTTTCAAAACTGTTCCGAAAATTTTTTCCAGCGAGATTTCCCTGTTCGAAATTACACCGGTAATTTTAGGTAGAAATAATGTTACAAAAACTCTGTCAAAAACCAGGAATAAACCAATCATTTTAAAAGCAGCGCTGAAGATTCCTGCTTGGGAATTACCTGCAATATAGGCTATATAAACCACGGGGAAAGCAACTGTAAACTGGGATATATATGAAGCCATCCCAAGGGGGAAAGATTCTTTTAGTATTTTTATGAAATATCTTATTCCATTGAAATGAAATGAAAGACCTCTTTTTTTATAAAAGAGAAAAAAGAATAATGCAGTCGTAACGCCCCCAAAAGTCCAGGCAATTCCGGTAAGAACAGCATCGCCTCTATCTCGAATAAAAATCAGAACCAATAGGAAATAAATAATTGTACCTAAAATTCTTACATAAGCGACAGTATCCATTTTTTGTGAGCCAACAAAAAAAAACTCTAGCATAAAAGCTGCCGGGAATAAGAAGAATAGATAGTTTAAAATTATATATGTATTTTCTGATAAGCCGGACAACGCAAAAGTAATAGTAGCTGTTAAAAGAAAAATAACTACCGCGAGAATAAGTTTTCCATTTAGTATTTGTCCTGTTATATCATTTGCTTTTGGATCGGATGCAATTTTTCTTATACCAAGAGCCGTTAAACCGCAATCAGCTAAAACCAGAGCATAGCTCAATACAGAAATTCCAATACTAATAGAACCAAAACCGGATTTCCCAAGAACACGGGCAAGATAAGCTGTAGAGAGGAAGCCGATGAATTTAAGTGCTAAATCCATTGAAAAAAGAGACAACGTATTCCGGAGGTTTTTATTCAAACCTTTGATACCAGTTTGTTTTCCAATCCACTATAATGCAAACCTTTTAATAACATTAAGGAGATTTTTATTTCTTTCACTATTCAATTCAAAAAAAATAATTTGATTGCTGTGTAATTCCTTCAAACAACCTGAATAAGGAGTAATAACCGGCTTTTTGTAACTAAGAGCAAGGTGTATTCCACCTGATGTAAGAACATCTCTATAATTTAAAATAATGCAATCAGCCGAATTTAGAAAATACGGGACATCGTCATCAGGAATCATTTTACCAATTAAAAAAACATTTTCTGTTTTTGAAATGGTTTGTAATTCTCTATAATAATCTTCATTCCTTCTTTTGATAAAACCCGCGATTAAAAGTTTATTTCTTCTATCCAATCCGGTAAAAATATTAATTACTTCTTTGATGCCTTTATATTCTGCGATTGCACCGAACATAAGAAAAATTCTGTCGTCATTTCTTAATAGGTCGTTGAAATATTTTTTATTTAGCTTTTCAAGAGCTTCATCCCTTTCAATAATTTCCGGCGTAAAATCGGGATGCTTCAAAACAAAAAATTTACTTTCTTTAACACCCAAAACTTCAGCGCAAATATCAACAGCACTTTTACAGTGAACATGCAGCTTATCGGCAATCCTTGCAAAAAATTTTCTGAATTTCTTATTGAGAAATAAATACTTGTTATGATGTGGATACTTGTTGTGAACTGTCCATATTACTTTTCCGCCTAAAATCTTATATAGAATAATCCAAAATAATTTCCACTTTATTCCTATTAATGATTTTACATCTTCAAACTCAAACCAATGATAATGGAGAATGCTTTTCTCAAATTTCAATCTGCTAAATAAAACAACGGGAAGGAAAGCTGCGTTAAAGGTTTCTACTTTTATTCCTGAAACGGGAAAATCTTCAGGGAAGTTTTTATAAAGTTGAAAAAGATAACTCGTATCTCTGTTTTTTTGTGGGATTTGAGGAATGACAAAAACTTTAGTTATACCCGGGCATAACTTCTGATACTCATTTAGTAATGATGTCTCATTCATTATAATATTTAAGCAATATCAGAAAAAAAGACCGGGTTAAAGTTAGAACTTAAAACTTAAAGAGAAAAGGCTGGCATTTCCTAAGCCCAGAGTGAAAGGAACAAAAGCATAATCAAAATTAAGGTTTCCCCAGGATAAGCCAATGCCTCCCGTAAACCCTCTTGATTCGTAACCGGATTGGTATCCTGTACGAAGAGCTATTACCTTTTTATACATAACCTCTCCTCCAAAATTAAAATGAGGATCGTCATCAGAGGTATATTTTTGGAACTCACCTGCAGCAATTAATCCAAAATCCGTTTCAGCAAAATCAAATTCGTAGGCTGCTCCAACTCTGAATTCAGTCGGAAGTTTTGTACTTTCGTCTCTCAAAGCATTCATCGAACCGAGGTTTTTCAGAATTGCTGCTGCAGTCAAACCCTTATAGGGTGTTTTATAATTTAATCCCATGTCAAAACCCCATCCTGTTGATTCATCAGTATATAATCCCTCGTAAAGATATTTGACCGTACCGCCGACCGAAAGCTGTTCGGTAATAAAAAATCCTGTTGAAAGACTTCCAAAAAAGTAATTTGCATCAAACGTTGCATCTGGCTCTCCCGGTTTTTGTCTTATTTCAATTTCACTAATTGAGGTCGTGTTAAAACCAATTGCTACCGGTAATCCCAAAAATTGTGATCTAGCACCAATCACTTCACTGCTAACATCCTGTATCCATTCATTATGCATAAACATTACCTGCGATTCTTCGTTACCTGCTAAGTTAGCCGGGTTATAAAATAAAGAAGTAACATCGTTTGATAATGTCAGACCTACATCCCCCATAGAAATATTTCTTGCACCAAATCCGAACTTAAGAAATGATAAACCGCTGTTACCCGCGGACTGCGGAAAAATACTTGCTAAAGAAATAGCTACAATTAAAATTATTTTTTTCATAAGAATTAATATCTCAAATCCCAAATTTCAAATCTCAAATGTAAAAGTGTTTTGAGATTTGAGTTTTGAAATTTGAGATTAAAAATTAACATTAACTCCAACAATATGCCTGTCCTGTGGAGAATATTGCTCGATCATAAAGGCATAATCAACACCGATAACGATGTTATCAAAATTCTTAAAGTATGAAAATCCCAAAGCTGGTTTCGCAGGTTTATCAGAGTTACTCATATCAAACTGATCTACGCCGCCTCTGAGAAAAAGATTTTCAAAAATATTATATTCAATTCCCAACCTTACAACATTTGTCTTCGCATCGCTTCTTTCAAATTCCGCAGCAGCGGTTATTTTCAATTCTTTGTTTCTGTAACCTACGCCTGTTTTCATCAGTAAAGGGAATTTATCTTCTGTTATCATACCATCTTGCCCATAAATAGGGGACGTATCCCATTTATACTTACTATTTATATCGGAAATGACAAAAGATATTGTGTACTCATCATTCAATACGTAAAGAGCACCAATGTCTATACCGAACCCACCCGAGGAAACTTCATCATACAGCTTGTAATAAAAAATCTTCGCATTAATTCCCAAAGCAAATTTCTTTGAAAATTTGTTTGATAAGCCTATAAAAAACTGGTTTTCCGAAGTTGAAAGATCACCAGTTTGTAACCCGTTATTATCACGTCCATCTATATTGCTTACACCGGAATTAATGATTCCTGCTGTAAACCCGGCGATTGATCTTGGTTCACGATTTTCGACTAAAGAATCTTTCTTACTGTAGAAGTCAAACCTTTTTGTATAGTTAAGAAAATTCAATGATCTGTCGAGAGATAAAAATGAATAAGATGTCTGGAATGAATTCCCTTCCTGAAAAACCCCAAGAGC
>MGZZ01000186.1 GCA_001802795.1 Ignavibacteria bacterium GWC2_36_12
GGTATAATAATGAATGAGAAGAAATTAAAACAATATTCTTGACTTTATCGGTTAATTGTTCAATGCCGTTATCAATTCCACTTTCAACTACAATTATTTCAAACAGGCTATGGAAATTTTGTTTCTTTAATCCTTTTAAACAACCGAATAAGTCATCCTTTTCTCCATAAAAGGGTATAATGATAGAGATTACCGGAGAAGAGCCTTGTGAATTATCTTTTATATTTTCTTTAGAGTTCATCTATTTGAATAAACTTAAAATACCGCGAAACTGAGCAAACAATGTTTTAACATCTCCTGCAAATAATTCTTTGATAATAATCACTAATCCCCTAAAGGGTAAAAAGAAACCGATAGTAAAAAGTTGGAAAATGTTTGCGTGTTTTCTGATTAAATAAAAATAATTTTTAACTTTTGAAAATTCATACTCACTTATGGTTCCTCTTCCTTTTTTTCCGCCTTTATGATATACGACTGCCCTGGAATTGTAAAAAATCTTAAATCCGAATTTCCTTGCCCTTATTGAAAGATCAACATCCTCCCAACCATAGGGATTAAATGTTTCATCAAACTTTTCAATTTTGTCCATTACATTTTTACTTACTAAACATAAGCCGCCGCATGCAAAAATAAATTTTGATTGATCAAATTGTCCTTCATCTTTTTTCCCTCCGCCAATGTTGGTGATATTTCCGGTAAAAAAATTGACCGACATTCCTCCCGCATATACAATTGTTCCCGGCAAATTCATTTGATAACATTTGGGTGTAACAATACCAATGTTTTCTTTTAAATTAAAAGAATTTACCATCTCCGATAATGTATTTCTCATAATAGTTATATCATTATCAAGGAAAAGAATAAATTTATAATTGAATTTTTCATTAGCATATTTAATTCCCAGGTTGCGTCCTCCTGAGGCTCCCAAATTTTTTATGCTTTCAATTAAGTGAACATCCGGATATTTATTTTTTATCGCGTCTACCGACCCGTCATGCGAGCCATTGTCAACAACAATAACTTCAAAATACTTATAATCCATTTTGAATATGCTCTCAAGACATTCAATGATATCGTCCTTTTTGTTATAATTTAAAATTATTATAGCTACAAGCTCTTTGTTATCCATGACAGGGTTTTCTAAGTATTTTTATTTTATTTGAAAAAAATAAAACTATTTCACTCTTCTAAAAGGATAATCTATAACCTTTAGTTTCCCTTTAATCATTCCTTCGATACTGGCATTTAGAGAATCATTATTTATTTTTTCATAGACGATTTTAGTCGGAAAATCATGCCCGGGATTTTCAAATACTGCTTTATTTTCTATTAAGCTTGTCAGCTTAAATCTTACATGACCCTGATTATGCTCAACAATCGGAATATAAAAAATGTCATCTCCAATTTTCTCCAGACTGATAGTCTCAGTATTTGTAGTATCTCCGTTTTTCACATAAAAACTTACAGAAGTTAATAAAGTCTCATTCTCTTTCTTCCATTCTTCATGAATGTTCTTATCACTACCTTCAATTATCCATTTACCTTCAAGATAATGAAAAGATCGCATATCAAAATTTTTTATATCTGTTTGCGCATTCATTAAAATGTTCAATAAGCTCAAGGTGAGCAGAACAATTACCTTCATAATTTCCTTTCTTATAATTTTTGTTTAATTCTTATTAGTTATTCAGATGCTTCAGTTTTTTTGAGAAAGTATTCCCTGAATTCAAACAATCCTCCGAGAAGTGACGTTAAAATATTTCTGAAAAAAATTAAGAAAGAAAGTGCCATTGAAACATCCGGCACAACACCATACCTGCCTAATAAAAATACCAGTGTTCCTTCTCTAATACCCAATCCTACAAAAGATAGCGGAAGCATAATAGCAATAGACATAGCCGACCGTATCCAACCAAGCACCCAAATGCTTAAATCAATATTTAGAGATTTAGCAAAACAAAAAAAAGAAATGACCCCTATGCCATGATATAAAAGAAGCAAGCTTATAATTTCAAAATGATCCTTTAAGTTCAAATTCTGAAATTGACGCATTGCATTTACAGACTTTTCCAGTGTTTCTTTAATAAGATCGGGCAAAGGAATAATTAAGATAAATTTTTCTATAAAATCTAAACCTGATTTGTTTAATAAAAGAAAGTAAATGATGATCATGGAAAAAAATATTAATACCAGCCCAACAAAAAGTGCTCGATTTCCAGAGGAATAAAAAGCAGGCAGCGAAAAAAGAATTCCAATAAAAACAATTATTAATATTTCAAGAAAACGATTAAAAACAACAACAGCGGCAGCCGAGGATTTCTTTCCATGTTTCGACAGCTTGTACCATTTTATTGCTCCACCTGAAAGAATACCCGGAAGAAAAAGCCCGTAAAAGTTTGTAGCGAGATTTATCTTAATTATTTCGAACACGGTTAAACTCATTCCTTGTATCCTCGTAAGATACCGCGTTTCGAATGCAGAAAGGTAAATAATGGGAGCTAACAGTGCTAACCCTATTAAAACCAGAAATATTTCAGCCGATTGAATTGAAGCCCAAATCTTTGAAACAGGTATGATTGAGAACAGATAGACAAGGATTAGCCCTGATAAAATAATTTTTACAGAAAGCAGAATATTTTTTTTCATCCGGTTTTGAGCAAAAAATTATTATAATCGTTTATGATGAAAAGCATAAATCTATATAGAATAAATTTTTCTAAGTTCATCATTTGTTAAAGGAACAACTGAAAGTGACTTTAAATTTTCCTTCAGATGTTTTCTATTATTAAATCCAGTAATCGCAACTGATAAGCCTTCAAGGTTGAATAAAAATTGCAGGGCAGCTTGAGCCAAAGATCTGTTTCCTTTTATGAGGAACTTTGAACTATCTGCTTTTGTTTTTCTCTCCTGGAATAGTTCCCTGTCGTAAGCCCATTTCTCAGCTTTTGTATCATGAGCTTGATCAATTAGTAATCCCTTTGCAAGAGGAAGGCGAGCTATAATTCCGATATTACTTTTAATAGCGATTGGCAATATCTCTTTGATCGGATCTTTATCGAGCATATTAAGTTCGATTTGAATTGAAGAGACTCCATTCAGCTTTAAACTTAAAAGAGCTTGCTCAACGGAATCGCAAGAAACACCATAAAACCTGATTTTACCTTGCGTTTTTAGTAATTCGAATGTCTCACAAAAATCTCCGGTTTCCAAAATTTGGTTTGTCGGATGATGGAGCAAAAGCAAATCAAGATAGTCTGTCTGAAGTCTCTTTAAGCTTCCTTCAACGGTTTTTATAATAAATTCTTTTGAAAAATTATTGCGCCTCTGTGAACGATATAAATTAGGCAAATTGTTTTTTGCCGGGAGTAAAATGCTTTTGACCGGGCTCAGGAATGGTTTTATTTTCTTTGCAAGTTTCCCTACAGTTGTAAATGTTATCCCGACTTTACCGGCGATAATTATCTCATCCCTTTTGTTTTTTAATGCCCTGCCGATTAATCTTTCACTATCTCCATTGCTGTAATTCGGTGCCGTATCAAAAAAATTAATTCCTGCTTCAAATGCTTCGTATAAAGTTTTTAACGATTCATCATCATCGTTGCTGTACAAACCTTTTCCAATACCCGAACATCCCATTCCGAGTACCGAAACCTTTAAACCTGTTTTACCTAATATTCTGTATATCATCCGGATAAAATAGTTTTTATTTCTCTATCGAATAAATTCTTTCTAATTCTTCATTTGTTAGTAAAGGAGAGTTCAAGGTATCAAGATTTTCCTTCAATTGTTTACGGTTTACCGAACGAGGAATAGCAGCTGAAACTCCTTTATAACTTAATACATATTGAAGAGCTGCCTGAGCCAATGTTCTGTTACTATTTACAAGAAAATTAAATCTTTTTGCTCTCTCTTTTTTGTTTTCAAATTCCTTACTGTCTTTTGCATAAGTTTCAGCCAGAATATCACTTAATTCACTGGTCAAATGACCTTGAGCCCGTGGATTTCTAGCAATAACCCCGATCCCTTTTTCCTGAGCACAAGCCAGTATTTCTTTTACATGCTTTTTATCTAACATATTAAAAGTTATTTGAACTGAAGAGATTCCGGGATAATTGAGACAAATAAATGCATCCTCATTGTCTGCACAGGAAATTCCGTAATATCGAATCTTACCTTGCTCTTTAAACTTCTCCAGTGTTTCAATAAACTTACCTTTTTGCAGAACTTCTTTTGAGGGTTTATGTAATTGAAAAAGATCAATGTAATCTGTCTGGAGTCTTTGCAGACTTTTTTCAATTGTTTGAGTTAAATATTTAATAGAGAAGTCGGAGCGCTTTTGTTTTGCCCGCATTAAATGTAAAGGTATTTTCATTGAATGCATGTACTTACTTACCGGTCTGACTAGTGGTCTGAGTTTGAGAATGTAATGTGCAGGTGTTGAATATAAAGTTCCTGCTTTTGTGCCGATAATAATTTTGTCTCTTTTTCTCTTAAAAGTTTTCCCGATTAATATTTCGCTTTCACCCTGGCTGTAATGATCGGAAGTGTCAAAAAAATTTACGCCTGAATCGAAAGCCCCGAGAAGTGTTTTCATTGATTCGTTATTATTTTTATAATAAAGTCCGCCAGCAATCGACTGACATCCAAAGCCTATTTCGGAAATAGTTAAATCAGTTTTACCAAGTTTTCTATAATTCACTTTTTAATTTTTTTTGGGATAATTAAAAAAGGATTAAGCTAATGAATAGATCCGCATAAGTTCATCTGTGCTGAGTGGTTGTGCAAAGAGAGCGCCAACGTTTTCATCCAGTTCATCGCGATTTACAGAACGTGGAAGCACAACTGAAATCCCATCAAGCTGTAAAACAAATTGAATGGATGCTTGTGCTATTGTCCGATCCTTCTTTACGAGAAATTGAAACTTAAAAGCTTTTTCTTTTCTTTCTTCATACTCTTTCCGGGGAAAAGCCGAACTGTCTCCCATAATATCGTCGTGATTTTTTGTTAAAAGACCAATTGCCCTGGGATGACGCGAAATAAATCCAAGATTTTTTTCTTTAACACGGGGAATGAGTTTATCTATCGCTTCCTGATCAATTAAGCTTACTGCAACCTGGATTGAAGAAATACCGGAAAATTTCAGACAGAGTAAAGCATCCTCGATAGTAAGACAGGTTATACCATAATACCTGATTTTACCCTGAGTTTTTAGTTTCTCAAGGGTTTCGATAAAATCTCCCCGTTCAATTGTTTGTGAAGAAGGTTTATAAAGCTGGAATAAATCAAGATAGTCTGTCTGTAGACGGATTAAACTTTTTTCAACAGCCTGGGTAATGTAATCATCAGAATAATTGAAATGTAACTGTGTTGCTCTGAAATAATGGAGAGAGTTCTTTATTGGTTGTAAAAAGCTGCTGATCGGTCTGGCAAGAGATCTCATTTTCAGGGCAAAAATTCCTGCTTGCGAATACATAAGTCCTGCTTTACTGGTTAAAATAACTTTGTCTCTTCGGTCTTTAAATGCTTTCCCAAGCAGTTTTTCACTATTTCCTAAACTATGGTGATCCGATACATCATAAAAATTAATTCCATAATCAAATGCTTTTTGCAGCGTTCTTATAGATTCTTTATCATCCCTGTGATACAGACCTCCGCCTAATGATTGGCAGCCAAATCCAAGTTCAGAAACTTTTAAATCGGTTTTTCCCAAAATTTTATATTTCATAATAAATCTTTTTTTGATCCACAGTCTGGCAGCGGCAAGTCAATTACAAATTATATGTAGTACGGTTATTAATATTCTTATTTAGAAATTTTTTATCTAAAAGATCAGTAATTACCCTGCCTTCCAAATCCTCTGGAATTTTTTGGTTTAAAAGATGAAGCCATGTAGGTGTCATATCGATAATTCCTGCCTTTTCTATTCCTTTATTCTTTACAATACCTGGTCCTTTAGCAAGGAGAATTCCATTTTTTCTGTGGCTGCCGCTTGTTGGCCAATTCATATTTTCTCTCCATCTTTCTACAAAGATGAAATTTTTATTTTTATCGCTTTCAGTTGGCATATATGCATCATTAACCCATTCAATTAATAAATCAGGTGCTAAATCAGTATAAGGTCCATTATATAGTTCTTCTCTTTTATATATTTTATTTACAGCTTTTTTCCCGGTTGAGGGATCAATAAGGGAAGACAGATTATTAATTATCTTATCTCTCACATTTTCATATTGATCTTGTTCAACGACCCCGTGAGGATCTCTTCCCTTAAGATTAATAAAAATATCTCCTTCTTTCCCACGGGAGAATGCAAAGGTCTTATTCCAATCTATATCAGATCCTGCAAGGTATGTTTGAATCCAGGTTTTTAGCCAATGCATATTTTTATTTGCAAAGTAGAATAAAGATTTAGGAATGTAGCCTGGTGCATTTTTTCTAAAGCCCGCTACCTTTGAACGCAAAATAGATTTCCCCGGAAAATGTGAATTTTGTTTTTGAGAAGCCCCGTTTGAATTCTTGTAAGTCAGAAATCCCCCTTTTTGCAGCAAGGTATTTATTTGAACTCCTGAAATCAGTGGTCCAGCCCCGCACTCTGAAATTAAAAATACTGTTGTATTTTCTCCTGCGGCATCACATAAACGGTTTATGGCTGAATCCAGCGATTTATATGCAGTCTTAATTATATCCTTGTACTCATTATTCTCCAGCATATCTTTCCAGAAATAGTGCTGAGTTATTGCCGTGGCGCTGTAAAAGGTAAGGAAGAAGTCCCAGTTTTTTTCTGAGACCAAATATTCCAGAACATCGGTTTGTTTTTTTACATCTTCCTCAACCAATTTCAGATAATCTTCTTTCTTTCTGCCGCCGGGGAAAATATCTTTTAAACGATACCTGCCGAACTTTTCTACGATCTCATTATAAATTTTATTTGGAGAAGCGATCGAGTGATGAGCGCCCGGGGCATCTTCGCCTGAAATCATGAAACCATTTATTTTTTGAGGGGGATAAGTAAAAGGGATATTAACAATTCCTGAGACTAAACCATTTTCACTTAAAATTTTCCAGATAGGTTTAACTTTTATTTGTGAGCCATTCATTTCCTTGAATTTTCCATCCTTGCCCCTTTGCCAAAAATCAAATAAACCGTGATACCCGGGATTTTTTCCTGTAACTATGCTGCTCCATATTTGCGGTGTTATCATAGGGATTGAGGATTTAAGATTTCCTGTCGTTCCTTCTTCAAAGAATTTCTTAAAAGTCGGCAGTTCACCTTCTTCAACCCACGGAGTAATTAAATCAAAGGTCGCTTCAGCAAGTGCAATAACGAGAAGACGTTTCTTAATTGTTGATGCCATGCTTTCTGCCATTGTTATTAAATAAGCTTTGATAAATTTTAATATGCTGTCCGATTGAACTGCTTAGTTCATAATTTTCTTTTATATAATTTTGCCCTTGTTCTCCTTTAATTCTCCAGTTGTCTTTTTCCAATAACTTTAACAAGCCTTCTTTGAAATTGTCATCCATAACATGATAACCAAAACGCCCGGTTACATTTTCAGGGTTCATCGAACTCAATATTGCACATTTATAAGCCAACGCCTCTAAAAAAGAATTCGGCAATCCTTCTCTTTTCGCAGTATTAACAAGTATCCAGCTTTTTTCTAAAATTTCTGAAATCCCATCAGATTCAAACTGGTTAATAAATCCCGTCATAATCAGGTTTTTTAAACCCGAATACTTTTTTCTCAGGTAGTTATCATAATTATCATTGCGTCCTTTTCCAACAGCAATAAATTTAATTCCAGGGAAAGACTTTACCAGCCGGAAAAAAATTTCCGGGTTCTTTCTTTTATCCCACCTCGCTAAGAAACAAACTGTCGGAATATCGGATTTTACAATATTTTTTTCCGGGACTTCAACAGGAGTAGGTAAAAATTCAACTCCATCTTTTAATGAATATTTTTTGGAAACTTTTACATTAAGATATTTAGCTGCGCAAAAAACTCTGCCTGCATTCCGGACCGATTTCTTAACAAGAAAATTATTTTCATACAAATAATTAGCCATAACCTGAATTTTATTATAAGAGGGATGAGTAAATTCAATTGTCCAATCTTTAAAAAGCTTTGGATCTCTTGATGTAACCAAATGAATTTTGTGCGGCATTTCTTTCATTGCAAGAAAAGTCCCGAAAGAAGGTTCTTCAGAATGATATATATCGGCATCACACTCTTTAAATAGTTTCCTTGCTAAAAAAGGATTATAATTCGGGAAACTAAAAACTTTGATACCATCAAGAATTTCAAATTCCTTTTGACCATTTCTTCTAGGTATAACCGCAGCTACTTCAAAGTTATTTTTAACTAGCTCTCTTCCGATTATACGTGTAGCTTTACCGAAACCACCATACTTATTCCACGCAAAAATTTCGGTGCAAATAAAGCAAATTTTCATTTCCTGGGATTTGATTTTTTCTTAAGCGGAAATTATTTCTTCAGAATAAACAGTCTTTATATTATTCCGGTTCTGAGAATACAGGGCGATATGTTTCAGAGTAACAGTATTCCATCCAAAGAATTTTTCTGCTCTTTTCCTGGCAAATTTTCCTAAGCGGTCGCAGAGGTCAGGGTTATCAATTAATCTTTTTAGCGCTTCTCTTATTGCAGAAGGGTCTTTTGGATTAACAAGTATAGAATCGCTGCCGACAACTTCAGCACAGCCCGTATCATTTGTTGTGATTATTGCTAAACCTGAAATCATTGCTTCTAACAGCACAACAGGAAAATTTTCCGCTGCAGATGTGAATACAAAAATTTTAGAACTTTCATAAAGTTCCCGCAGTTCTTTTGAGTCGTTATCAAGGAATCCCCAAAAATTTATTTTTGTCTGAGAATCTTTTGCGAGCTTTTTTAAATCATTTAAATAAGGACCTTCCCCGACAATATTAATTATAAAATCATTATTCAAACCAGAAAGAGCATGAATAAAATATTGAACTCCTTTTCTCTCGAACATTCGCGAAACTACCAATATTTTATTTTCTCTTTTTTCTCCTGCTGAAAATTTATCCAGGTTAATTCCGTTAGGGATTATTGTTGTTCGGACATCGGGAACGACTTTCTTAACTAAATTATTCAGGCTTCGGCTTGGCATTATTAATTTTTCCGATCGGGAGGTTATAATTCGCCAGATAGGTGTAAGTAATATATGAAGCACTTTAAATCTGTCAGGATTATAACCCGGTACGTCGGAACCGTGCGCTGTTATAACATAGGGCAGGTTAGTTAACTTATTTATTATATAAGCAAGGAATCCGTCGGGATAAATAAAATGAGTATGATTGATATGGTATTTATTGTTTCTGCATAATTTCAGAATCAATGGCAACGCAAAAACCATATATGTGATCATTTCAACCGGTGTGCAAATATTAGCTTTAAGACGAAGACATTTTACGCGGTAAATATTAAGGTTGTCTGATTTCTCATGTCGCGGTAGATTCTTATAACCCATTGTAACAAGATCAATCTGGTGCCCATGCCTTACCAATTCCGCGCTCAGTCCCTGGACAACTTTAGCGCCGCCTCCGCCGATAGGCGGATACTCATAGCATAGCATTAGTATTTTCATTTACTAAAAAAGTTTTTGCTTGATTCTGACACCTTTGAACTTTAATATATAGAAAAATTCTTCTTAAATCATATAATATTTTTTGTTTTTCTCATTTTGATTAATCTGTCAGTTATATTTTAATCTAATTAACAGCTTTTCGTAAAAATGTTTTATATGAGCAAAATAATTATTTACAATAGCAACAGAACCAAATGGAGCGTTAATGAAAAAAAATCCGGTCCTTAGGAAGGAAACCGGATTGTGAGGAAGAGATGATTTGTGGTTGGGAAATTCGCAAATAATGAAAATTGCTGATTGAAAATTGATGGTTGAGTTAAAAACAATAATCTATGTTCAATTCTCAACATTCAACTTCTTTCTACTTTCTAATATTGAAACTTCAATTTTCCTTTTAATTCTTTCCCGAAATGCTCTTTATATAAAGCCTTATATTTTTCAAGAAGATTATCGGAGACTTTTTCATCGTTCACTTCCATTTTTGATTCCGAAAGTTCGAGTTCAAATTCTTCATCTGCACTTTTTATTAAACCATCTTTTACAAGCTCGCTCTTTGCTGCTTCGAGGAAGCCGTTCAGGGTTTTCATTTCTTTATCGAGCTCATCCATTTCCACAGAAAGTTCGCTCATTTCATCTTTGAGATTTTCCATCTCTTCTTCGAGGTTTTCCATATTTAGTTCAAGCTCGTCCATGTCAAAATTGAAATTAAATTTGTGCAGTCTCAGTTCATCGAGATGCTTTAATGACTCGTTAATGTTTTCACAGATTTTATCTCTGTCTATATGCAACACGATGTTGTTGCTGTCATTAAACTCCTCTCTCAATCTTTTCATATCTTCTTTAAATTTTTTATGATCGAACTTGAAATTGAAATTCTCTGTCTTGAATTTTTTTCTAACTTCTTTCATCTTATCATTCAGGCTGTCCATTTCAAAATGAAAAATGTGGGGAGAATGATGGATAAAGAAATCGTGCTTATCACTTTTGATTGAATTCAGTTCATCATTAACAAGATCTTCGTAATCTTTTATCTCATTATCCGGTACTTTAATTCCATCTTTATATATAGAAGAAATTTTTCCGTCATTAAAGTTAACCTCATAATGAGTTTTACTGCCGTCTTCATATTCAGTGAAGTAAAGAGTCTGTTCTCCCTTTTGTTGTGAGGTATCTTCCTGCTGAGTGTAAGATTCCGAACTGCAGGAAGCAAAGAGAAGCGAGCCCGCAATAATAAATGAAGTGATGAACTGTTGTCTGAAATTATTGTAATTGTTTCTCATATTTCCTCCCGGGAATTTGCTTTTACCCGTTCAGACGTGCAAAACTGATTATTGTTGCAGGATATTATTGTTGTTTGCTGGGAAAATTAAATATTAATGATAAGTGGCAAATAGTTAGGATGGAGCCCTGGTTTAAGCATGAATTAATATTGTTGGTATTCTTAATACGATTGAGACTTTATTTTTTTTCTACCCAGGCATAACCTATGTGTTTTCGAACTTTTTTCTTTTCCCGCGCTAATCTGCGTTATCAGCGAGAGAATTTTTCACGCAGATTACACAGATGTTTCAGGCTTTCATCCTCTTTCCCTGCTCTTCGTGAATAAAGAGCCAGGAACAGACCTTACCGATACTGATTTCTTCAAAATTATTCCAGTAATCTTTGGTTCTTACGTGCATCGAGCTTGTATTAATTGCTGTAATTGTTTCCGCTTCTTCTATCAGCTCCGTTAACCTGCTTTGCCATTTCTTCATATTGGAAACACGGAGATCTACCCAGCCTTCGTTAGCCCAGTTGTTTATATTTTTTTGATTAACATCCAGAATATTCTCGCCCCTGAAAGCAGGAATTTTAATTGTGTTTCCCCTCAATAACGATGCGCCATTCGGCAGCAGCACAGGAATACCGATTGCTAAAATTTCATTTCGCAGGTCTGCATCATTTGTTATAATCTCAAAACACTTTTTAGATAATTCTTCGGGAGATTTATTCAGAATATCTCTCATAGTTTTATTAAATAATCTTAACAGGTGAATTTCGTAAAGAAGTTTCGAAAGCCGCGGCGGACCAAGCAATTCAAAAGCTACGCTGCTTTTGCCATGCTTCTTTTCAAGCTCATCGAGTTTTTGAACTGCCATATGCTGCATGTAACCCGCACGGTAAGTCGGCTCCATTGATGCGTGATCGAGGGCGCTTACAATATCGTGACCGGTATTTCCACCTTTAACTTCAAATATTACTACATCTGCAATTTCTTCGGGAGTTATAAACTCCATCTGCTTTTGTGCTGTAATAGTTTCGAACTCGCCGCGTGAGAAAATTCCATTCTCGCCGGTATCAATAAAAACAGAAGTAAGTTTCTTACCCGATGTTCTGTATGTTTTATCCGAACAAATGAAAAATTTATCCTTTAAAGGAACAGCTTCAGTAAGCTGTATATCCGAAATCTCGATAGGTTTTCCTCTTCTTTTAATTTCCCCATATTCGATTCTCTTCCATGCAATTGCAGCAGTTGGCTTTATTTCTTTTGTGATGGCAGTGTCGGGTGTTCTTCCCATAAGAAAAAGGAGGAGCGTATGTGCACCTGCAATAGAAGATTTACTAAGTAGAACTCTCGACGGTTTTTCTTCGCTATGCGTGTAAGGAATATTCAATCCCATTCCGCCGGTTCCGCTCGTTCCTATCTTTATATATATATGTGTGCCCACTTCGCTCATACTGCTGTAAAGAATTTGAATATGCCTTATTAATTGAGGAATATAAATAGTGCAAAGGAGCTTTTCTATTTCATCAACAAGACTATCATAACTTACTTTATTCTCAATCGATTTTGTGATAGTTCTGTAAGATGAATAGACATCCTGGTATGCAATTGCCGTCGCGGTATTTATGCAGTCGATAATAATGTCCGGTTTATATTCTGTTAGAAGTTTGTAAATGGAGGAGTTCTTCAGTATATCTTCACTAAACTCTTCCATTATATCCCGCATTAATATTTTTCTTTTTACAGGATCATTTAAAAGTAATTGCCTGTTTTCATTTTTATATTCGTCCCTTACAAAAATATCTCCGCCAAAAGGAATGAAGTAATCCGCCCCTTTACCGGGAAATTCCTCTTTAAGTTTTTTTACTGCCTCGTCAGCTTCGGAAATATGAAGTGATGTGATTATTATCCTTTTAGGATTTTCAGGAATAAGTTTTCTTGCTACTGCACTTCCGACTAACCCGAATCCACCAAGGACAAGAACTGTTTTGTTAACAATATCCATAGCGTATCCCTGTTATAATTATAAATAAATATCAATAGTAAACTTAAAGTAAAGTTTTTTACGGGGCAATTTATTTTATCATATCATAACATCTTTCTTTATTTATTAAATTGATTAACAAAAGGTGTATTGTTAAATTAAGATACTATTTTGGTCTATTATTCTAACTTTAACTCCGGGAGCCAATGAAAGTAACAGATATACTTAAAAAAGAATTTATTATTTCCGACCTGAAAGGAAAACAAAAAGAAGAAGTTATCAATGAATTGATCGATCTTTTTAATAACGACAAGCGTGTTAATGATATTGAAAAAGTCCGCAACGCAGTTCTTGAACGTGAAAAAATAATGTCCACTGGTGTCGGGAAAGGATTTGCAATTCCTCATGGTAAAACCGATGCAATCAACGAAATAATTGCAGCTTTCGGAAAAACCGGATCGCCAATCGAGTACCAGGCTCTCGATAATAAACCAGTTAACCTAGTTTTTCTTTTAGTCGGAAAAGATAACCTTGTGAGCACACACATTAAACTGCTCAGCCGTATTTCAAGAATGATGAATAAAGATGATTTCAGGGAAGATCTTTTAAAGGCAAGCTCATCTGAAGAAATTCTTGACCTGTTCAGGAAAGAAGAAGAAAATTATTTCGAGGTGTGAATTAAATTTCAAATTTCAAATCTGAAATCTCAAATCTGAAATCTGAAAGATTCTTTTTTACATTTGAAATTTGAGTTTTGAGATTTGAGATAATAAATTATGATTAAAGCCGTTACTGGTACAAAAGATATTCTCCCCGATGAAATTCCTGCATGGAAGCTAGTTGAAAAGACTATTGAAAGAATCTTCCATAATTTCAATTATAAAGAAATAAGAACTCCCGTTTTTGAAGAGACATCCCTTTTTGCAAGGGGAATTGGTGAAGAAACCGATATAGTCGGTAAGGAAATGTATTCTTTCACTGACCGAAGTGAAAATAATATTACGCTTAAGCCTGAGATGACTGCATCAGTTGTAAGAGCATTTATTGAACATTCCCTCGGCAAACAGCAATCCCTTAATAAACTTTATTATGTTTCACCAATGTTCCGGCAGGAAAGACCGCAGGCAGGAAGACTCAGACAATTCCACCAGTTCGGTGCTGAAGCATTGGGAAGTACTTCTGTTTATCTGGATGTTGAAATGATACAGATGGCTTTTGAGATTCTTAAAGAACTTGGATTAAAAGATCTTAATGTTAAAATAAATTCTCTCGGTACACCGGAGTCGAGAAATGCATATAAGGAAAAACTCCGCAAATTTCTTATAGATAAAAAAAATAAACTATCGGAAGACAGCAGGAAAAGATTTGATAAAAATATTTTAAGAATATTTGACAGCAAAGATGAAAATGATAAGAAGATTATGAAAGATGCCCCGTTGTTGTTGGATCATTTAGATAGTGAAAGTAAAGAAAGTTTCGAAATTGTTAAAGAAACTTTGAAGCTGTCAGGTATTCCGTTTGAAGTCGATCCGTACCTTGTAAGAGGTCTGGACTATTATACAAAAACAACATTTGAAATTATAAGCGGGAAGGTTGGTTCACAGAATGCGCTGTGCGGCGGCGGCAGATATGATCTTTTAGCCGAGCATCTTGAGGGAGAACCGACCCCCGGAGTTGGCTTTGCAGCCGGAATAGAAAGAATTCTTCTTGCATGTGAAAACGAAAAATCGCTTAAATCTCCCGAAGAAAATATCGATCTGTTCATTACAAGACTTGATGATGAATTATCTCAGAAAGTTTTTGAGATTGCTCTTAATTTCAGAAGAAAGAATTTATCAGTCGATTGCGATTACCTTGACCGGAGTCTTAAAGCACAAATGAGAGAAGCAAACAAGCTAAAAGCAAAATATGTTTTATTTATTGGCGGTGATGAATACAAGAGCGGAATGGCAAATCTTAAGAATATGGAATCGGGAGAACAAAAGTTAGTACAAATTGATAAGTTAGACGAAGTATTGTTAAGTCAAAAATAAAAATCTACCTACCCGTAGGCAGGGTCAAAAGTCAAAAAAACAAAGAAGGTTTATTCCCATTTTTGAATTTTGTCTTTGAGTTTAGAAAGGAAAGTAATGTATCCCGAATTATTTAAAATAGGTCCCTTTACAGTTTACAGTTACGGCTTAATGCTCGGCATTGCTTTCATTACGGCAAGCTGGCTTCTTACAAAAGAAATTGAAAGGAAAAAACTCAATCCTAATTTAGCTACAGAAATAACTATTCTTGCAATAGTATTTGGAATTGTAGGAGCAAAACTTTTACATCTCATTGAAAACTTTGATGCTTTTTTAAATGATCCTGTCGGGATGGCATTTTCTCCTGGCGGACTCACTTTTTTTGGTGGATTAGTTCTGGCAATTTTCGCTATCTGGATTTATGCAAGAAGAAAGAAAATTCCTTTCCTTGTTATTGCTGATGCTACCGCCCCGGCACTTGCTCTTGCTTATGGAATTGGAAGGATAGGTTGTCATTTAGCCGGAGACGGCGATTATGGAATTCCAACTAATTTGCCGTGGGGAACAAATTATGAAAATGGAACAGTGCCTCCGTCAATTATGTTCCAGGGATCAGAGATTGCAAAAAATTATCCCGGCGGTATCGTCCCTAATAATACACCGCTTCACCCAACTCCCATATACGAGTTTTTAATTTGCGTTATAATCTTTACTATTCTCTGGAAGTTACGAAAGAAAGACCTGCCTGACCTGTCTGCCGACAAGGCAGGCGGCAAGGCAGGCTGGATAGATGGTAAGCTTTTTATGATTTACCTTCTCTTCATAAGTATAGAAAGGTTTTCAGTGGAATTTTTAAGACTTAATCCCAGAATAATCTTTGATCTTTCGGAAGCCCAATTGATTTCTGTGGGATTATTTTTTGTAGGAATTATCGGGTTAATATACTTTGCAAAGAATAAAGATTTAAAGAAATTTATTCCGCCGCCGATTGAAGTTAGTCAGAAGTCAAAAGGCAAAGGGCAAAAGTAATCAAATGATTAATGACTAATGTCAAATGACCAATGACAAAAGATACTATGTGCCTCAGTATCCAGTATCCAGTATCAAGTAACAACAAGCATAAAAGATTATGAGCTTACTCATTGGTCGTAAACCGGTATTGGAAGCAATCAACTCAGGAGAGGAGATTGACCAGGTCTACATTCTTTACGGGCAACAGGGTGGAATAGTAGAAACTATTCG
>MGZZ01000187.1 GCA_001802795.1 Ignavibacteria bacterium GWC2_36_12
CCCTCGACTAAGTTAGTCGCGAAAGCATTGCCGTTTGTATTTGTTTCATAAAGCCGTTCAAATTCAACCCGGTTGATATTATAAAATGTGAAAGGCTTGTTATACAACCCGTATTCTTTCCATCCTTTTCCTTCGTTAATCAAAACCGGCTTTGCAAGAAGATTTTGCCTGACCCAATTAGTTCTTCTTTCGAGCCTTATATTTTCAAATCCCCTTTCAATATTTATTGGACGCAAATTCCCTTCAAGGTCTCTTCTCAGGTAATCATAAATTTTAAAAGTGAAAATATAAGGTGTTGCGCTTATTTCAAGAACCAGGTTTCCTTCGCCGCTGCAATGAACAGTTCCATTAGGAATGCAGAAAAGATCGTGCGGTTTACTCGGCTCCTTGTTCACAAATTTATCAATATCAACTTCTTTTCCGGTTTCAATAGATTTTAGTAACGCTGATTTAAACTCTTCGGGATCGCAACCTTCAGTCAAGCCAAGATAAACCTGTGCATCGGGTTTCGCTGCAACAATATAATAAGTTTCATCCTGCGTATAAGTTTCACCAAATTTCTGCCTTATGTAATCAGGACGGGGATGAACCTGTGTAGAGAGATTTCCCCCATCGATTGTATCCAGGTAATCCAAACGGATAGGCCATTCATATTTAAATTGTTTTGCAGCGTCAGCCCCTAATACTCTTTTGTTTTCCTGGTACATTAAACAATCGAAGGAAAATTCCAGTTTTCCCCCATCATTTTCCAAAATCACTCCATTCTCAGGAACAATCATTTCGAAAGACCATGCATAATTCGGCTGATCAGGATCGAGACCCATGTGCCCCTGCATAAACTTTCCACCCCAGGGTCCCGGGAAAAACCATGGACGAAGCCTGAAAGGAGTTTCGGAAATTTCGTGCAGTGCATTCCGGAAATCATCTCCGGAAATAATAGACGGATTTAGTGTATCCTGAAAATCAATAAAATAGTCTGTTGAAGGAAGAAGCTGTTTCTTTAGCCTGTTCAGTGCCTGCCATTCAACGAAATATGAGCGCTTATAGATGTTTCCAAAAGATTGTACAGAATCCGATCCGATATTTTTTATTTCACCTTTACGGGCATATTCCTGGATCAAATCTTTCGGAATATCTATGTACCAGAGTTCATCCCAGAGTTCGAGCAACCCCGCACCAGTTCCATAAATAATTAATAATTTACCTGCTCTGTCGGAACGTGCTATCGAGGCTTTAATTCTATATTCTGCAATTTTCTTCGCATCAAAAAATGTCTCTGCTCCAAAAGGATAGTGAGTACCGAATAAAGGATCATCACCTCCTAAGAAAGGTTCAACTTTTTTATCAATCTCTTCCTGTGAAAGCAGACATTCACTTATATCCATCCAATTAGCAGTTATTGCTTTTTCTTTAAGTGCACTTTTTAATTCTGATTGGAATTCGTTCCACTTAATTCCCTGGTATCCATCGATCATCAATACTTTTAATCCTTTAGGAATAGATGCAGTAATTTTAGCTGCTAAAACTTTATAACCCTTTTCAATTTTTCCTTTGTTAAGTTTAAACGCCGGTGCTGTATCGAAAGGTCCTCGCGGAAAACTTCTCATTCGTTCCGGCAATAAAGCTATAAACGGATCTAAAATTATATCGCCAGTATGTTTATTCATCAAATTCCTTGTATTTTTTTCATCATAATGTTCAATTTAAAAATGCAACTCCATAAGCCGCTGCACGGTTTCCAAGTCGCGCAACTTTTATCTGAACTTTCTTACGGGGAAAAGTCCATGCCCGTTTGTGCACAATTTCAATTAGCCGCGGAAGAATTATTTCCGCACTATTCATTACTCCACCGCCAAGAACAACCACGTCGGGACCATAAGCATGTATGGCATTTACAATACCTATAGCCAGATCATCCTGGAAAGCGTAAAGAGTATTAAAATATTTTTCTTCCTTATTTTTTAACCTGTTAAAAAATTCAGGAAGAACATCATTATTATTCTTTAATTCAGGATGGGCTTCTATAACACGCTTAGCAAAAGCAGTTGCAGAACAATAAAGCTCAAGGCATCCCCTGTTGCCGCACGGACATTCGGGACCATTACGATTAATGCTTATGTGTCCACCGAGCAATCCACCCAAAACATCCGAGCCATAAAAAGGTTTACCATCAACAACAACAGCACAGCCAAAACCGGTTCCAAGAGTCATACAAACCATCGCTTTACTCCCCTGCCCCGCACCAAATTTATATTCACCCCAGGCAAATGCACGTGCATCATTTCCAACCTTAAATGGAATATTTAATTTTTTACCAAATGCTTCTTTCAAATTTTTCCCGGCTAACAAGGCACCGGCTCCAATATCATCTTCTAATACACCTGTTTCAGTATTAATTAAACCTTTAATAGCCAAACCGCCGGAAGTTAATTTGTAATCTTTACTAACTCCTTTGGCATGGGCAATTAAATTATCAAGAAGATTTCCGTCTTCGGTGAATTCAGCCAATTTATTTTCAACAAAAACAACTGGCTTTCCATCTTCGGAAAATATTCCTGTTTTTAAGTTTGTGCCGCCAAAATCAATTCCAAGACGCATATATATTTTTTGAATTTTGAAATTATATTAATCAGTGTCTGTTTTCTCCAAAGAAATAAATTAAAGCATCAATCAAATGCCGGCGCCAATTTCCCCAGGTATGTCCTTCATAATATTCTTTATACATGAAATCATATCCTTTCTCTTCCAGGACTTTTTTTAATCTTCTGTTCCCTTCTGAAAAGTTTGTCTCTTTATCGGGAAGAAAGGTCGCTCCAACTTTCTTTTCATAAGTTCCAACATCAACAAAAAGTCTTATCTCTCTTTTTTCTGATGAACCAATCAGCTTTATCAGTTTATCATCGTTGAAAGAGTGATAACCTGATTGACTATAAGCCATTTTAAATACTTCAGGATGCTTAAACGAAATATATGCGGATATTAGTCCGCCAAAAGAATCACCAACAACGAGCCTTCCATCAGGATTTTGTTGAGTGGAATATTTTGAATCAATAAAGGGAACAAGCTCATTAACAAAAAACTGAACGTAATCATCACTCAATCCATATTCAGTCATCCTGTTGGGAACTTTTGGCTGATGAAGATTAGGCGGAGTTACGAATACTGCAATTAAAGGCTTTACTCTTTTTGCTTTTATTAACTCATCTAAGACATGAGGAACTACAGCAAATTCAATATAATCTCTTCCATCCTGGAAATAAACAACGGGGTATTTTGTTTCATCATTATAATCGTGCGATAAATAAACGTGAATAGTATGTTCATAAGGTAAAACACCCGCAGGTATATTCATCTCCTGCACCCGGGAATAGCTGCCTTTTTTCCCTTCTTCATATTCCGTAAAGAAAGAATGCCGAACATAACCCGGCATTGCAAGTTCAGAAAGCTCTCCCAAACCGTTTAGCGATTTATATTTGTTCAGGGAATCGGTAAAAGGGAAACTATCCATTGAAAATATGAACCAGTATTCCAGGCAAGCAGTCGGTTCAAAGTTACCGCCGTAGTAAAAGAGATCTGTCCCTTCTATCTTTTTTAACTGAACCAGGTTTTCCCAGTCAGTCATATCTCCTATTATCCCGACTTTTTCTTCATTTCCTTTATACAAAAGAACAACCGTCGAATCATTTTCAAAAATGGGATAGCTTGTTTGGCTTAGTTGATTAATTAGTTCGTCGGCAAGAGCTTGTTTCTTTTCATTAGTATCAGCATGGTTAATTTTTTCGAGATAACTTTCAAAAAAATTACCGGATATTTTTACTTGTTCAGTTTTCATCTGCGGTAAAACCTCTGAAGAAAATATTAAAAACAATATCAAGCAAAACAATATTTTAATCTTATTCTCCACCTGTTAAATTATTTTTACAATTAATTTTTAATGATTCCTTTTTTATTTACGTGGTAAAGCTTTCCCTGGTAAGGAAGATTTTTTAATTCTGCTTTCGGATCGAACTGTCCAAAATCAGGATTAGCTTTAATACCATTGCTCATTGATGCTTCAACGCCAAAAATTGATTCTATAATAATATTTGTCCAGCTTCCATGTGAAGAAACTGTCCAATCGCAGATATAAGGACCATCCGGGGTAGATTTTCTCGCCCCACCTGATTCAGGATCGACAGCAGTTTCAACAAAGTGTGCCTGTCCCAGCGGACCCTGGTTAGCTGTCCTTGCAATTCCTTTCAGCCATTTAAAAGCAAGATCTCCCTGTCCTATTTTATATAAACCTGTAACTGCCTGTGCAGGCCAGGCGGGATACGCTCCGTTCCATTGGTGGTCGGGACGAACACTGAACATTACGTTATCATCTCCCGGCGATAATGCACGCATCCAGGTCGGGGTTTGTAATTCATTAATAAAAAAACGGGTCATTTCAGTTTTTTGTTTTTCAGATAAATCATCAGTGATACTATTCAGTATAGTTATAAAATCGTAACAATGGCGGACTTCAACCAACCGGTTATCGGGGAATCTTGTATTCCAGTATCCTTTTCCGTTTACATAGAGTTTTTGAATTTCCGGAATTAATTGTTCTGCTTCATTTAACAATGTTTTACTTAGTTCCCTGTTCCCAAGAAGAGAAGCGATTTCCGATCCGACTCTCATATTAAAAACATTAGCAGCATTAAGACTTGCAACTTCGTGAATATAAGTGCTGACACATTCCAACAGATTATTTATTCCGCCATAATCTGCCAAACCGCTTGCGGTTTTAAATTGCTTCCAGTTGGAAGAATACTTTAACAAATAGTTCTTTACTTTTTCTTCAGTTGAATCATTCTTTAATTCTTTTTCTAACCATTTAAGATTGCCACTCCAACTCAGGTAATTTTTTGAAATTGTCATCATTGCAAAATCGTTAACGGAATACCAGGGACCAACAGGACCGCCAGTTAAATATTCCGTACCAAAATGTTTATGAACATCCATCAGCATCCAGTGCTCGAGATATTTATTCATTACTTCAGGATCGAGAAGAGCATGTGTTAAAGAGCTTAAAGCATAATCCCAGATGAATGTAACAGACTGCCAGTAACGCGGCATAAGCGTATCGTAAGTTCTTCCTAAAACCGAATATGGGTTGTCTCTTTTAAAATAAATAATTCCCAAAACTCCCATATTATATAGCTTAGAAATCTCTCTATCAGTTGTTTCCAAAAGCGGCATAGAACCAGAGAAGCGGGAGTTTCCCGGAGTGAATGCAGCTTTTATTTCTTCATTCCATTCATCATGAACATTTTTAATTATGTCTTTGGAATTATTTGTTATTTCATCATAAGTATTTTGCAGGTCTTCAACAGCATCATCCACTGCATTTATATAAATGATATTCTTTTTCTCTGCTGCCTTTAACTTTATTTTTGATTTAACTCCATTAGTATTTATTTCATCAGCAAGTGAATAAATACCCTGTAGTTGAAACGCGGTACTGTGTTTTGCGGAATAAAGCAACGCTTTTCTTTTATTGTCTATCTCAATTTTGTTGTCTCTTTCAAGCGGCGGAAAAGCATCATTCCAGGTTCTTACAGCCTTTGTAACACTTCCGGCAAAACCAAATCTTATTTCAACTTCGCGTTCTTCACCACTCCTGTTTTCCATTTCGAGATGAACAAGAACGGCTTTCTTCTTCATCGGAAGCACAGTAACAGATTTATAAAATATTCCTTTATATTCTGCAGATCGTTCTATACGATCGGGGTACCAGACAAAATCAACATAAGTACCTGTTGCGGGAAAATATTTATCATCGATAAACAATCCTCCGGTAATAATATCTGAACAACCGAAAGGAGGAAAGTTCAGGCTTCTTACACCGGTAAGATCAATATCCGATTGTACACAGCCCCAAAAGTTTGTTAAACCAGGAGGATTAAAAATATCGCCGGATTTATGTTTAAGTATATCACTTTTCAGATCATCAACATTTGGAATCATTAAGTTTCCTTGCAATAAAAATTTTTTTTAGTCTAGCTCCACTTCAATTAAATGAGGATAGTATTCTTCAAATTCTATATAAGTTAAATAAATTACTTTCCCGTTTTTCTCAGATAATTCATGATGCTCTTTACCGGCATAAATCAATACAGGATATGGAAGCTCTTTCTCCCGTTTTGATTTAACTTTATGCAAAAGAACAGGTTCACTCCACGGTCCCAGGAGAGAAGGTGAAGTACGTCCTACTATATCTCCCGTAAGATCGTACGAATGAACAGCGAGATAATTTTCCAAATAAGGATTGTATGAAACGGAAAGTTCGTTCGGCATATTTGTGAAAACAGGAACAGCTTCTTTTACATTTTTACTCCAGGTTTCACCGCCGCAATAATATTCATGCTTTTCAAACTCTTCTATTTGTGATGGTCGTATGCGGGCAAGGTAGCACGTCTGTACAGAATCTACGGGCACTACACCATATAAGTAGAGCCAATTATTTTGTTTGTCTTCAGATACAGCAGAACCAAATTTTGGCTCATCAATTTTCCATAGGAGATCAGAGCCTGCATAATTAATTCTTCTGAATTTCCAATCAGTTTTGTCTCCGACGGCTAATCCAGCACCAAGTACTTCAAAAGTTCCGGGCCAAACGGTTTCATCGAGCATCTTGATCTTCAAAAAATAAAGATAGATCTTGCCATCCAGATAAATTCCATGCAAACACCAGATTCTTATCAGGTCAGGGTCTTCATCGGGGAGAAGTTCTATTAAAGGTTTTATATTTCCTTCTTCGTTAGTTATATAATGAAAGTTATTCAAACCGTTTCTACCGGAATTTTCTTTTAATAATAATCCCGTATTGTTAATCATTTTTTCAATTAAGCCTTTGCCGGACATGTCTTTCGTACCGACAGGTTCTCCACCCGGATACCACAAACTTTCACCAGGTTTTCTTTTACCAATCAGTGTATCGCCAAAAAACCAAAGTGTTTCGCCATTCAAAGGAATTGAAAATGCGCCATCCTGACCAATCATTTTGTGGGGATTATCAGTAAACTGAATTCCAAGATCTCTTACAGATTTTACTTTAATAGATTTAGACATTTGAAAATTTTTCCTTACCAAATTCTTGAAAGACATCCCTGGAAATTTCGGGATGAATAAAATTTTATTTCATCAAAATCATTTTACGTGTTTCTGTAAATCCATTCATAGATATCCTGTAATAGTAAATGCCGCTTGAAAGTTCCTGGTCTGAAAAATTAATTGCATAATTTCCCGTAGGTTTATATCCATTAACCAAAACAGCTACTTCTTTACCGGCTAAGTCATAAACCGTCAGCCTTACCTCAGTTCCTTTTGCAACAGAGTAATTGATTGTCGTTGATGGGTTAAAAGGATTTGGGAAATTTTGAGATAAGCGATATTCAGACGGAATTCCATCCAGCTTAGTTTCTTTTATGCCCGTAGCAGGTGTCACAGTTACCATATGATTCATTGATGTATCTGCACCGGCTAATTCCTGATCATTTTCCTGGTCATTTAGAAAAAGCAGGATGTCGACTGTATTAACTGTTACAAGATAACCGATCGGAAAATCACCCGTCGTATCTCCTACCTGTAAATTTACCGTTGCTTCATATACAAGGTTAGCCTCATGCAAATAACCTGTATCTGAAAGTAAATTTATCCATTTCATTCCTTCAGGCGGGGCAATGACCGTATCAATATCTCCCCAGGTGGGATGGGCTGAAGTATCAAGCACCATATCGCCAATTCCCATAGGAGTATCATAAGTACCGTCAATGAATGACCAATCTTCCGGGACAAGTATAGCGATAACACCTTTATGCGGATTATTTTGTTCGGCATTCATATCTGAAACTGTTATAGTAGCTGTAAAAACACCACCTGCTTCTACTATAGCAGACTGCATAATTTCAGTTATATAACAACCGGAATAAAGTACTGGGAAAATTAAAGCCGTTAATAAAACTAACTTTGAAAATATTGGTTTCATAATTTTCTCCGATTTTTTCTGATATTATTGAGACTACCGGTTACTCCCGGCAGCCTCAAATTTTTAATAACTCTTGTATACTAATTCACATCGTCACTTTTAGTCTAACTTTATTTCATTAAAATCATTTTGTTCGATTGAACAAACCTGCTTCCATCGATTCCTTCTGCAGAAACGGTATAGATATAAGTTCCACTTGAAAGGTTAGCTGCATTAAAATCGAGAATGTGCCTTCCTGCATTAAATTCAGCATTTGTTATTTCTGCCACTTTTTCTCCGATAGAATTATAAAGTGTTATAATAACTTTAGCTTCAACCGGAAGAGCAAACTCAATTGAGGTAGACGGGTTGAAAGGATTAGGATAATTTTGTGAAACTCTATATTCTGTCGGGACGGAAAAATTCACTTCTACTATTTTTGAATATTCATATCTGCCGTCCAGATCAATTTGTTTCAGCCTGTAATAATAAAATCCTCCGGTAAGATTTTTATCTACATAATTGTATTTGCTGCTTTCAGTTGTTGTTCCTTTGCCGTGTACAAAACCTATTGTAGAAAATTTGCTGTTATCAATGCTTCTTTCGATCTCAAAACCTCTATTATTGGTTTCCGATGCTGTTTCCCAATTTAATCTAACTTCATTTTTCCCGACTGAAGCAGAAAATGAAGTTAACTCAACCGGTACAACGCCGGATATAGTAATTTGATTATTTAAGCTAACGTCATACCATGTTGAATCAGAAAAATCAAGAGAAGCATTAGTAACGAAATACCCTATATCAAAATCGCCTTGTGTTAATGCTGTTGTCATTATAATCGAAAGAGTAACATCCACGGTATCAACAAGAGTAGCGTGGGACTGAGAAGACTGGTATACTACCCACATATAATCATTCCCGCTAGGATACCTTCCTTCCAAAGAATCCGCCCAGAAATCAACCTGCCCACCCGGTTCAGCATCTGAACTGTCGGGATGAAGGAAAGTCATATAATCTGTATATCCCCCCGAAAAATAGACAGAGTCAATAGTCCAATCGTTCGGAATCAAAATTCCCACTATACCGTAATGGGGATTTGCATCTGATTGACCTTCCACAGATACTGTTAAAGTAGTTGTAATTTGTTCACCACCCAGTGCGGATGAAGGCTGATTTACTAAAACTATAATAAAACAACCTGCAAGAAAAACCGCCACCGTAATTGCTGCAATCACAGCAGTTACCATTGTATTTCTGCTTTGCATTTTCTTAACTCCTTATTTGTTCTTAATTATATAGATTTTTTTAGAACATTAATTTCTGAGAGCAAACTGTTCCTCCTTTCTTTGCTCTTCTTATTAATATTTTATTGATGTTTTACCTTCATTCTTAATTACTATTTCAAATAGATCATCTTTTTTGTGAGATTAATTTTTTCGGTCTGCAATGAGTAGAGATAAACTCCGCTTGCCAACATTTTTTCACCCAATCTGTTTACATCAAATGTATACGAATGAAATCCTGCCGACAGCCTTTCTCCTGCAATTTGAGCCACTTTATTTCCCAGCATATCATAAACAATCAATGAAACAAATCCACTTTCTTCAATTTTGAAATTAATTGTTGTAGATGGATTAAAAGGATTAGGATAATTCTGTTCAAGAGAAAATTCTTTTACTGTTTGTGCCAACTCATCAATGCTTGTTGCAGTCGAATCATTAATTTTAAGATAAATAAACCGGGGGCGGTAAATATCGGCATTTGAAAAAAGATCGCCGAAGTTAAATGAGTTTACATTATAGCTTATTAATAATTCTTCTGAAGTAGATAAATTAGGATGAGCCTTAGCATTGTAAACAAATATATCGGGATCTTCCTGTACTTCGGGGCATTCATAAACCGAATAAAAAATTCCAAATGGTCCAACCGGGCTTTCACCGAATTTAACTACAACATTATTCCCGCTTTGTGCAACAAGCAAATATTTACTACTGCCGAGCGGGATGACACTAAATTCCTGGGAAATTCCTGAAGTTATAGAA
>MGZZ01000188.1:0-11903 GCA_001802795.1 Ignavibacteria bacterium GWC2_36_12
CTTTCCTGTTAATTCCAGAGGAAGGCGGGGAGTAACCCAGCCTGAGCTAAATCCATGATCGATTATAGTTTTTTCAATTGCTTTTATTGAAACGGGATTAGCATTAATACCAAGAACACAAGCAGATTCACACGGCGCGGGGCAAAGTCTTCCCGTAAATTCAGGAAAATTATTTGTCGAATGGAGATTATCTAGTGCTTCCTGCCAGTGCCCTTTATAAATAAGATCGTTCCATTCGGGGATGTAGTTTTCAACCGGGCAGCCGGTATCGCCGTGGCAGAAGGGAATGCCGCAATCCATGCATCTTGCACCCTGTGTTTTTGCATCCTTTTGTGTAAAAGAGGATTCAAATTCCTTATAATGCTTAACTCTTTTTTCTATCGCTTCCCTATGTAAAGAGAGCCTTTCATATTCCATAAATCCGGTAGGCTTACCCATTTGCTACCTCAGCAAAGTTGTTCAAAGTCAATTCAGTCTCTCTCTGTTTTTCCTCTTCAAGAGCCTCGAGTGCTTTTTTGTATTCTCCCGGCATTACTTTAACAAAATTGTATTTTTCTTTTGTCCAGTTATTCAGTATCGATTTTGCTCTTTGTGAAGAAGTATATTTAAAATGATTTTCAATCAACGAGTACAAAGTCTCAAACTCATTTTCATTATCGATCTCTTCAAGATCGACCATTCCTTTATTCACTAATTTTTCAAACATCTTATCAGGATTCCATACGTATGCGATTCCACCGGACATACCTGCGGCAAAATTTCTTCCTGTTTTTCCTAACACAACTACAATACCTCCGGTCATGTATTCACATCCGTGGTCGCCGACCCCTTCCACAACAGCAGTTGCACCGGAATTCCGGACTGCGAATCTTTCTCCTGCAACACCGTTAAAATAAGCTTCACCACCCGTTGCACCGTAAAGGCACGTATTACCGGTAATAATACTTTCAGCGGGATCGTATGTAACATCATCGGGAACCTGAACAATAAGTCTTCCCCCGGAAAGACCTTTACCGGCATAGTCATTAGTGCCGCCTTTCAGATGAATCTCTATTCCTTTTGCCAGGAAAGCCCCGATACTTTGCCCCGCTGTTCCTGCAAATTGCAATTTTATTGTACCATCGGGGAGACCTTCATCGCCATACTTCTTCGCAACCTCACTCGAAAGCAAAGTTCCAATTGCCCTGTTCACATTCCAGATTGCCTTTTTAATTACTACAGGTTCTTTATTTTCAAGTGCAGGTTGTGCAATCTTGATGAATTCATTATCAATTTGTTTTTCTATCTCATGGTTTTGACCTCTTGTTCTATAGAGATCGGTTTTATATATCGGCTCGGGTTTGAAGAATATTTTTGTAAGGTCGATGCCTCTTGCTTTCCAGTGATTGTAAGTTCTTCTTTGTACGATTTTATCAGTTCTACCTATCATCTCGGTAAATTTCCTGAATCCCATTATCGACATATATTCTCTTACTTCTTCTGCAACGTAGAACATATAATTAATAACATACTCCGGCTTGCCGGCAAATCTTTTTCTTAATTCGGGATCCTGTGTTGCCACTCCTACAGGACAGGTATTCAGATGGCATTTCCTCATCAAAATACAACCTTGTGTTACAAGAGGTGCTGTTGAGAAACCAAATTCCTCAGCACCAAGCAGTGCTGCAATTGTTACATCTCTTCCTGTTTTCATTTGTCCGTCCGCAGCCAGGTAGACACGGTCGCGAAGTCCATTCAATACAAGCGTCTGATGTGTTTCACTCAAGCCCAATTCCCATGGAGAACCGGCATACTGAATTGAAGAAATAGGGCTCGCACCGGTCCCCCCATCATGACCGCTGATTAAAATGTGGTCTGCATGTGCTTTTGTGACTCCTGCCGCTATTGTTCCGACACCTGCTTCCGATACGAGTTTTACACTAATCCTTGCTTTAGGATTAATATTTTTCAGATCGAATATTAATTGTTTCAGATCTTCAATTGAATAAATATCATGATGTGGAGGAGGACTAATTAAAGTAACTCCCGGCGTACTATGTCTGATTCGTGCAATAATCTTAGCTACTTTAAACCCGGGTAACTGTCCGCCTTCTCCGGGTTTTGCGCCCTGAGCCATTTTAATCTGTAACTCATCAGCATTAACAAGATAATTAGCAGTAACACCAAATCTTGCCGAAGCTACCTGTTTAATTGCCGAGCGCATGCTATCGCCGTTAGGAAGCTTTACATACCTGACACTGTCTTCACCACCTTCTCCCGTATTTGATTTTCCCCCGATCTTGTTCATTGCAATAGCCAATGAAGTATGTGCTTCCCAGGAAATAGAACCGAAGCTCATAGCACCTGTAGCAAATCTTTTTACAATTTCACTGGCTGGTTCAACTTCTTCAATTGGTATCGGCTTTTCACCAATTGTCATTTCAAGAAGGCTTCTTAAAGTTACTCTTTGCCGGCTCTGGTTGTTGATTAACTCGCTATATTCTTTAAAGGTTTTGTAATTGCTTTGCCATGTGCTTTGCTGCAGCTTTGAAATAGACAGCGGGTTCCAGAGGTGTTTTTCACCATCTCTTCTGTAATGATAAAGCCCACCGGCAGGCAGTAAATCTTCTTCGCCTAACCGGAATGCTGCTTTATGCCTTTTGATGGTTTCCTGTTCAATCATTTCAAGGCTCATACCTTCAATTTTTGTATGAGTACCTGTGAAATAGTTTTCAATCACTTCCGTATCAATTCCGACTGCTTCAAAAATCTGCGCACCGCAATAAGACTGCAGAGTACTTATGCCCATCTTGCTGAATATTTTGAACAAACCTTTTGAAACAGCTTTTACATAATTTTTTTTGGCTTCCCGGTAATCTTTAACTTCTGGTAAAAATCCTTTTTCACATAGCTCCCACAACGTTTCATAAGCAAGGTATGGGTTGATAGCATTTGCACCGTATCCGAGAAGGAGTGCATAGTGCGATACTTCCCGGGGCTCACCACTTTCCAGGACAATTCCTGTTTTGGTTCTTAAACCTGCTCTGATTAAAGCATGGTGAACTCCTGCAACAGCAAGAAGGCTTGGGATAGCAGCAGTACTTTCCTGTACGCCTCTATCGGATAGGATTAATAATCCGGTTCCCTGTTTTACCAGTTCGACAGCGTCCTCACATATTTTATCAAGTTTTTCTCTAAAGTCGTGTCTTTCATAAGCATTAAACAATAACGAAATAGTAGCCGATTTGAAATGTCCTTTTGTTATGCTTCTAATCTTTTCCAGCTTGGAATTTGAAAGCAAAGGATGACTAAGTTCAATTCTTTTTGCATGCTGTGGAGTCTCGTCAAGCAGGTTTTGTTCGGGACCAATGTATGTGGTCAATTCCATAACTAATTCTTCCCTGATTGCATCAATAGGAGGATTAGTTACCTGTGCAAAAAGTTGTTTGAAATACCTGGAAAGCAATTGCGGTTTTTCAGATAAACAGGCTAATGCAGCATCGGAACCCATCGAGCCAACGGCTTCCTGACTGCTTACCGCCATCGGTTTCATTACCGTTAAGAGATCTTCTTTAGTATAGCCGAATATTCTTTGTCTCTTTGTAATTGTTATAGGATCAGCTTTATATGTAAATTCAGGATCGGGTAAAGAATCAAACTTGAGCATATTTTCTTCGACCCACTTTTTATACGGCTTCCTGCTTACTATTTCCTTTTTAACTTCTTCATCATCGATTATTCTCTTTTTACCCAGATCAATAATAAACATTTTTCCCGGCTGTAATCTGCCTTTGTAAAGAATAGTCGATTGATCTACCGATACAGTACCTGCTTCGGAAGTTAGCACTACCAGGTCATCTTTTGTTACGGCATAGCGGGCAGGACGCAAACCGTTCCTGTCGAGTGTAGCACCTATAATTGTTCCGTCAGTAAATGACACTGCTGCAGGACCATCCCATGGTTCCATCATCGTAGCATGGTATTCATAAAATGCTTTCCTGTCTGCATCCATTAAATCATGTTTAGACCAGGCTTCAGGAATCATCATCATCATTGCATGCGGTAATGATCTTCCCGACATAACGAGCAGTTCGAGTACAGAATCGAAAGTTGCCGAATCACTTTGCCCTTCCATTATTATAGGAAGCATTCTTTTTAAATCTTTACCGTAATAAGGAGAATTCATTACTGCCTGGCGGGCAGCCATCCAGTTTTTGTTTCCTCTTAAAGTATTAATCTCGCCGTTATGTGCAATCATCCTGAAAGGATGCGCTAAATCCCATGTAGGAAAGGTGTTTGTTGAAAAACGCATATGAACCATAGCAAGTGCAGATTTCAAATCAGGATCTTCAAGGTCCTTATAATATCTCGTTACTTGGTCTGCAAGAAGCATTCCTTTATAGACTATTACTTTGCTTGAAAAAGAAGGAACGTAGTATTTGCTTCTATCGCATTTTAATTCCGCCCTGATCCTTTTATCAATTATTCTCCTGATTAAATAAAGCTTTCTTTCAAATTCATCCTGTGTTTTTGTTCTTTTGTTTGCGCTAATAAAACAATGTTTGATAAACGGTTGTGTAAGCTTTGCACCCTGACCCGGAACGGCAGGATCAACGGGAACATCTCTCCATCCCAGGAAGTATTGATTCTCATCTATAATTATTTTTTCTACTATTGCTTCTACGGCTTTACGCAAAATAGGATTCTGCGGAAGGAACATTACTCCAACTCCGTATCTTCCTTCCCTCGGCAAAATAATATTTAATGGAGATGTAACTTTCCTCATAAATTCATCGGGCATCTGGATAAGAATGCCTGCGCCATCCCCGGTTAAAGGATCGGCGCCTACGGCTCCACGGTGCCTTAGGTTTCTCATCATCTTCAAGCCGATGTCTATTATTTTGCGGGATTTCCTGTTTTTTATATCTACTACAAAACCCATCCCACACGAGTCCTTCTCGAACGAAGGATCGTACATTCCCTGGGCTTTTGGAGGAAAGCATATTTTGTTATTATCTAAGTCATTCATTACTGTTCTGCTGACAGACATGATATCTCCGAACGTAAATAGAATTCTGAATTAATTTTTTGTATGATAAAAAAGATTTTGTCGAATTTTATCATCAATATGGAGGCTTCGCCCTAATTTACTAAGGGTAGCTTAGTAATAAGGAGAAAAGTTTTCAGAAAAATATAATTTTTATTGAAAAAAACAAGGGTCATACCGGTATTCATAAAATTACTTTAACTTTTAACAACCTCGATAAGCTTTGATTTCCACTTTTTTAGTTGGTCTTTTATCATTTCGGGATTCGGGGAACCCTGAGATTGTTTCCTGCCGAGAGATTTCTCCAAATTGAGATATTCCAAAGCTTCTTCATTAAATATCGGGTTTATCTTTTTCATCTCATCAAGAGTTAATTTGCTGAAATCTTTTTCCGAACTTTCGAGGTATTTCACGAGTTCTCCAACAATCCTGTGTGATTCCCGGAAACTTATTCCTTGTAAAACAAGCCAGTCGACAAGATCTGTAGAAAGAAAGTAATCACCCTTTAGTTCGTTTGTGAATCTTTCTTTATTGATTTCTATTGTTGCAATTATCTTATTCAGAATATTTAAGCTATTTATATAAGTTGTGAACGAACTGAAAACAGGCTCTTTATCTTCCTGGAGATCACGATTATAACTTAAGGGAAGTGCTTTCAGCACCGAAACTATATTAACATAATTTCCTAAAACTTTTCCCGATCTTCCTCTTATAAGTTCAGCCATATCCGGATTTTTCTTCTGAGGCATAAGAGATGAACCTGTTGAATACTCATCACTTATTTTTACGAATTTCCATTCGGCTGTTGACCATAGAATTAATTCTTCCGATAACCTGCTTAAATGAACTTGTCCAACAACGCAGGAGTTTATAAAATCAATTACAAAATCCCTGTCGGAAATTGCATCCATAGCATTGGAGAAATATTTTTCGAAACCGAGTTTCCAGGAAGTAAATTCGGGATCAATAGGTAAAGTCGACCCTGCTATTGAACCTGCGCCAAGAGGCGAAACGTCTGCCTGCTTAAAAGCAAAATCGAATCTCTTCTTATCCCTTTCAAGCATTTCAACATAAGCCAGAAGATGAAAAGTAAGAGATACAGGCTGAGCTCTCTGAAGGTGCGTATAACCCGGCATTATTGTCTTAATATTATTCTCCGATAGATCTATTAAAGTATTTTGAAAATTATTGAGCGAAGAAATAATATCTCCTATAGCTTTTTTAAGCCATAATCTTAAATCAGTTGCAACCTGATCGTTTCTGCTTTTTCCCGTATGGAGCTTGCCGGCTGTATCTCCGATTAATTCAAACAACCTGCCTTCAATAGCCGAGTGAATGTCCTCATACTTTTCAGCATTGGGTTTCCAGCTTCCATCCTCAAATTCCTTATGAATTGTTTTCAAACCGTTAATTATACTTTTCATTTCATCGTGAGAAATTATTCCGATTTGTTCCAGCATTTCCGTATGTGCTTTATTTACAAGTAGATCTTCTTCTATAAGATTAATATCAACAGGCAGCGAGGAAGAAAATTCCATTGCAGAACCGTTTAATTTTGTTTTAAACCTGCTGCCCCATAACATATATTAAACCTCTTCTAAAGTTTTGTTACTGACTAAGTTCAAAGTTTTATATGGAAGCCCGTAAATTTTTAGAAATCCCTCAGCCGCAGTCCGGTCGAAGGTATCTTCAGGCGTATACGTTGCTAAATATTTATCGTATGAACTAAATGGTGATGTTCTTGATAGAACATTAACATTTCCTTTATAAAACTCAAGAGTTACTTCACCAGTTACATCCTTTTGTATTGCATCGACAAATGCCATTAGCCCCTCGAAGAGGGGAGTGTACCATAAGCCGTCATAAATAAGATTTGCTACTTTATCCGATACAACCTGCTTAAATCTGAAGGTTTCTCTGTCTAAAACAAGTTTTTCAAGTTCGTAATGAGCTTTATGTAAAATAACAGCAGCAGGAGCCTCGTATATTTCTCTCGATTTAATTCCAACAATCCTGTTTTCTATGAGGTCGATTCTTCCAATACCATGTCTGCCTCCCGTAAAGTTTAAAACGCTCACGAGTTCTGCAGAAGAATAACTTTGTCCGTTTAATTTTTTTGGTACACCGTGCTCAAACCCGATTGAAATTACTTCCGGTTCATCCTGGGCTAACTTTGGATCGACTGTAATCTGGTAAGCATCATCAGGAGGCGGGACGGTGGGATCTTCCAGTACTCCGCATTCAATTGCAATGCCCCACAGGTTCTCATCTATAGAATAGGGAGATGATTTTGTTACCTTAACGGGTATTTGATACTTAAGTGCATAATCAATTTCCTCATCTCTGCTGTTGAATTCCCACGTTCTTAGTGGTGCCAATATATTTAGTTCCGGAGCTATTGATTGAACACCTACTTCAAACCTGACCTGGTCATTTCCTTTGCCTGTACAGCCGTGAGCGACAGTGTCAGCACCTTCGGCTAAAGCAGTTTCCACGAGAAGTTTTACAAGCAGAGGTCTGCCTATTGCTGTAGCAAGAGGATAAACACCCTCATATAAAGCTCCTGCTTTAAGAGCTTTGAATGCATAATCATTTACAAATTTTTCCTGTAAATCTACAATAACAACTTTAGATGCCCCGGTTTTATATGCTTTTTCTTCAAGTCCATCCAATTCTTTTGTTTTACCAAGAATTCCAGTAACTGTAATTATATCTGCATCGTATTTCTCGCTTAACCATTTAACCATAACCGAAGTATCAAGACCACCGGAATATGCAACCGCAATTTTTTTCCTGTTCATTTTATATTCCTTTTTATTTTGATGGAAGTTCCGTCATAATATTTTTAACTAAAGAAATTATAGCCGGAATACTTTTATGAGTATTAGGGATAATAAGCACAGTATCGTCGCCGCCGACAGTACCAAGTATTTCTTCCTTGTTTAATCGGTCTATATAGTAAGCAACGCCCTGCGCTCTTCCTGCCAATGTTCTGACAATTACTAATGATTCATTATGTTCAATGTTGAGTATTTCAAAGCCTATTAATTTTGCAATTTGTTTTCCCGATTCGCTGGGATTTAATATATACCTCGCAGAACCATTGAACATTGTTCTTATAACTCCCAGTTCTGCAAAATCCCGGCTTAAAGTAGCCTGGGTAACAACATACCCTTCTTCCTTCAGCTTTTTGCCAAGCTCTTCCTGGTTTGAGATTACAGTATCATTCAGGATCTCTTTTATTCTGATTTGTCTTCTTAGCTTAACGGACATCAGCTATAATTTTCTTTTAAGGTTAAAACAAATGTTCTGAAAATATTTATTTCTTATTTCAATAATTAACTGCAGCCGGTAACCTGTTAACGATCCAGCTTCCTTTTGTATCGCTTCCCGAAATATCTGTGAAATTAAAGTCGGATAAATCGTTTCCGATCCAGACTTTGTTAACACCTCTTTCGATAAGCTCGAGACAGCTCTGAAGTTTCGGTATCATTCCTCCGTATATTTCATTTTTTTCTATGCCGGTGATAACTTCATCATAAGTAAGTGGATTTTTCTTTTCTCCGTTTAGTATAACTCCTTCTACATCAGAGAGAAAAAAGACTGTTTCGGCATTTAAAGCCAGTGCCAGTTCTTTTGTAAAAAGATCGGCGTTAACATTCATCAGGTTACCGCTATTATCCCTGCAAATACTTGAAAAAACAGGGACGATATTTTCTTTTAGCAAAGAAACCAACCAATCTGTCTTCCCTGTAAATTTCGGGTTTCCTACAAAACCTAAATCTTTATCAAGATAATCTGCGATGAATAATCCTTTATCTATTCCTGTTAGCCCGATTGCATCAATACCATTTGAATGCAGTGTTGCAACAATCTTTGTGTTCAGCAAACCGGATTGAACAGCGGCAACGACTTCCATTGTTTTCTCGTCTGTTACTCGTTGCCCGTTCACAAACTCAGATTTAAGATCCAGTGCTGACGACCAGCTCGTAATTTTATTTCCGCCGCCGTGTACAATTACAATTGCATCATAATTTTTCCTGATCTCGGAAAGATTATTCATCCATTTTGGATCGGAACAAAATGTGTCGAGAGTTTTTCCACTCAGTTTGATAATTACAGTTTTCATTTTAAGTCCTATAGTTTGCGTTTATTTTAATATACTCTTCGGAAAAGTCGCACGTCCACCATGTGGAAGATTCCTCCCCTTCGTTAAGATCGAGAGATACAGTAACATTATCCTTGGATAAGATTTTTTTTGCTTCTTCCTCATTAAACCCGTTAGTATAATTTGGTTTGAGTATTGAAAGCTCGTCAAACTTTATTGTAACTTTTTCAGGGACAAAATCAGCGCCGCTGTTTCCTGCTGCCGAAAGTATTCTACCCCAGTTAGCATCGTTTCCGTTCATTGCTGTTTTGAAGAGGGGAGAGTTAGCAATAGCACGCGCAATCACATCAGCATCTTTTCTCGTTTTTGCTTTATTAATTGAAATGGTAATCAACTTGGTAGCTCCTTCACCATCGGATGCAATCGATTTTGCCATTTCCCGGCAAATCGTTGTTAATGCGGATTTAAATATTTCATAGTCTTTACTGTTCTTATTGATCTTTAATCCTGATTTACCATTCTCAATAAGAACTACCATATCGTTTGTGCTTGTTTCGCCGTCAACAGAGATTTTATTGAAAGATTCATTTACAGCCTCGCTCAGTAATTCCTGAAGCAGAGCTTGCTCGATTGATGCATCGGTAGCAAGGAAAGCAAGCATTGTTGCCATGTTCGGCATAATCATACCGCTTCCTTTACAAATCCCGCCTATAACAACTTCACCTTTCAGTAATCTGACTTTTACCGCAAAAGATTTTTTCTTTTTGTCCGTTGTCATAATTGCTTCGGCAGCATCATTTCCTTTGCAATAATCTACAGCACCTGAGATAGTATCAATTCCTGCTAAAAGATTTTGCATCGGCAACTGCTGACCTATAACTCCTGTTGAACTAATAATTACTTCATCATGTTGCAATCCAAGTTTTTCAGCACAATATTGCTGCATCTTAACTGCATTGGCTAAACCTGTTTCCCCGGTGCAGGCATTAGCATTACCGGAGTTAACCAAAATTGCTCTAACCTTTTTCTTTTTAGTAATAATTTCTTTTGATATTACCAATGGTGCAGCAATAACTTTGTTGAGAGTAAATGTACCGGCTGCATTACACGGAACGTCGGAGTATATTAAAGAAAGATCTTTTTTCTGCTTTTTAATTCCGCAGTTAATTCCGGCAGCCTTAATTCCCTGCACGGATGAGATTGAACCATTTTCAATAAACTGCAGCATCTTTAATCTCCTTGTTTAAAATTCCAAGTGTTTCATCCCAGCCAAATATTTTGTTCATATTCTGAACAGCCTGACCGGATGCACCTTTAATAAGATTATCTATGGCTGTAGTTATAATGATTACTTTATCTTTTACAGTTACATTTATATCGCAGAAATTCGTATCAACAACCCACTTTAATTCGGGTGGCGTATTTCTTAACCTGATGAAAGAAGAATTTTTATAAACATCATTGTAAATCTCGTTCACTTCTTCAGAATGAATAGCTTCAGTTAAGTGAACTGAAGTGGTTAAATAAATTCCTGTAGCAACAGGTAAAAGATGAGTTGTAAATGAGAATGAAGAGTTAAATCCTTTTTTAGCAAGCTGCTGAAGAATTTCAGGTTCATGCTGATGTCCGTTCACTTTGTAGGCTTTTACATTTCCATCCATTTCGGAGAGCATTAATTCGGTTGTTGCTTTTTTACCAGCGCCGCTTGTCCCGGAGTAAGCTATACAACTTACAGTCAAAATCTTTTCAGATAAATTTTCTACTAAAGGAAGCAGAGAAAGGAGAACTGCTGTTGGGTAACAACCGGGATTAGCAACCAGCTTAAAGTCTTCGTAATTTATTTCCGGGTAATCTGCGAGTCCGTATATCTTTGTTTTTAATAAATCGGGCGAGGTATGAGAATATTTATACGATTGTTCATAGAGTTTATCAACATCAAGACGATAGTCGCCACCAAGATCTATGACATATTTTCCATTTGCTATTAAACTTGGAACGTAATTAAGCGACTCACCATGTGGCAGTGCTATGAAATAAAGATCATGTTCATAAGAAAGATCGTTTACAGAGTTTATTTTAGTATTATTAATTAAGCCGACTAAACCGGGGAAGTAATCGTAAAGATTTTCTCCTGCACTTTTGCCGGAATATATTTTGTAATCATCCACGAAAGGGTGGCTGCTGCAATATTGAATTAATTTTTTGCCTGTATATCCAGTCCCGCCGATAATGCCTACGGAAATCATTGTACTCCTTTATTTTATTAACTTATTTTTAGAAAAAACGAATTGAAAATATTTATACCCCTCACAGGGGTAAGCGGATGACTGGACGAAATGAAGATATAACAGCAGATACTATATTTATTTTTAGATAATTCATTACTTTTGATTACTAAAATTTACCCCTAATCTATATTCTAAAATTCTTTATGTCAACAGATAAATGAATATATTTTCAAGAAAAAATGAAAAATTTGAATATTATTGCATTCGAATCGATATTTATGCAATATTCTGTGCTACCCGTTTAGGGCTGTCTGATTTATGATATTTAAATAATTTGAAATTCAGGCTATCGCTGAGAGCCTGGAAGCTTGCTTCAATTATGTTTTCGGAAACACCAACTGTTGTCCAGGTTTCGGTGCCATCACTCGATTCGATCATAACTCTTACTTTTGCAACGGTTCCATCGTTTCCATCAAGCACACGGACTTTGTAATCAACGAGTTTTATTAATGATATTTCCGGGTAGAATCTCATCAAAGCT
>MGZZ01000188.1:11955-15892 GCA_001802795.1 Ignavibacteria bacterium GWC2_36_12
TATGTTCAAGTTCCCCGTCAACTGTTAATTTTAGAACAGCCTCGGAATACGATCTGCCATGGTTATCATAAACTACATTTACTTTTGAATCCTGAACTTCAAAGAAAGGTGTAAACTCGCCGATTTCAGAACGAAGCAGTAATTCAAATGAAGCTTCTGCGCCGTCGTATTGAAATCCGCTGTGTTCAAGATATTTAATATGATCGACTAATTTTTTGCTTATCTCTTTATTGTCGGAAAGATCGATGCCTAATTCTTTTGCTTTATATTTAATATTACTTTGTCCGGAAAGATCGGATACCAAAACTCTCTGTTTGTTCCCGACTTTTTCCGGTTTAATATGTTCATACATTTTACTGTTTTTGAGCACAGCGCTAACGTGTATGCCGCCTTTATGAGCAAAAGCCGATCTGCCTACAAACGCAGCTCTTGTGTTCGGCACAAGATTCATCAATTCATAAACGTAGTTTGAAAGGGAAGTGAGATGATCGAGATTAATATCCTGGACAAATCCTTTTCTTAACTTAAGAATAAGATTCGGGATTATACTGCAAAGATTAGCATTACCGCATCTTTCACCAACACCATTTATAGTTCCCTGAACATGAACAGCGCCGGCATTTATGGCTGCTAAAGAATTTGCAACTGCCAGTTCGCTGTCGTTATGAGTATGAATTCCCAACTTTTTGTTAAATGTTTTTTTCAGTTCAGTTACTATTTTGAATACTTCATCAGGAAGGGAACCTCCGTTTGTATCGCAAAGGACCAGCACATCAGCTCCGCCTTTTTCGGCAGCTCTTAACATTCTTACAGCAAATTCGGGATCGTCTTTATAGCCATCAAAAAAATGTTCGGCATCATAAATAATTCTTGCATAAGATTTAAGAAAACTAACCGATTTAAAAATAAGTTCTTCATTTTCATTATCATTCAAACCTAATCCTAATTCAGAATGGAGTCTCCATGTTTTTCCAAAAATTGATATAGACGGAGTTTCAGCCTTAAGCAAAGCCTGAAGATTAAGATCGGTTTCTATGTTATCAAGAGAGCGGGCAGTAGATCCGAAGGCACACAACTGTGCATTTTTAAAACTTATAGATTTTGCTTTCTGAAAGAATTCTTCATCACGTGGATTACTTCCAGGCCATCCTCCCTCAATAACATCGATTCCAAATTCATCTAATTTGGAAGCAATGAGAAGTTTATCCTGCACAGAAAGATTTATAGCCTCTCCCTGTGTTCCGTCTCTTAAAGTTGTGTCGAATAATTCAATTTTGCTGTTCATATTAATTATTAGTTTTTTATTGGCGATTTGTTAAAAAGTCCGTTTTATACATTTTCCCTGCCTTGCCGGCAGGCAGGCATTTTACATCTATCATCTTCCATTAAACGATCATTCCCGATTTTCTTGCATACTCAAAAAGATTTCCTGCTTCGATAATCGGCAGAATATCTCCGAGCGGATTTAATGAATATTCTTTTTTTGTTGTGTGATTGATTAGCATGTTTTCATCAATAATTATTTCAACTTCATCATTTGTTGAAATAACATTGTTTAATTTTTCTTTTGCTTCATAAGGAATAAGAAAACCACCGTCCACGCTATTCCTGTAATAAATTCTTGCATAAGATTCTGCAATAACAGCTTTAACTCCAGCTTTCATTAAAGCAAATGGTGCATGTTCGCGTGAAGAACCACAACCGAAATTTGAGCCGCCAATTACAATTGAATATTCCGAGACGGTTTCTTCTCCTTTAATAAATGGAATATTTCCCCCCGGTAATCCTGCTTCACTTAGAGGAACACCGGATAAAGCATACCTTCCGTATAGTTGAGATTCTTTCGGATCGTTCAAACTATAAACAAGATGCTCTGCAGGGATGATCTGATCAGTATCTATATTATTCCCGAGAACAAACGCTTTTCCTTTTATTGATTTTTCCATATCACTATTAATTTATTTTACATGTAATCTCTTGGATCGGTTATTTCTCCCGTTAAAGCAGAAGCTGCAACAGTTAAAGGCGAAGCAAGATAAACTTCTGCTTTTTTGCTTCCCATTCTTCCCGGGAAGTTTCTGTTTGTTGTAGAAATTATAACTTCTCCATCTTGTGCTCTGCCAATAGTATCCATTGGTCCGCCGAGACAGGCAGCACATGAAGATTGTGTAATTACGCAGCCTGCTTTTTCAAAAATATTTTTCAGAGTAACACCAGAGATCGTTTCTACTTCAAGCTGCTCTGCAACATAAGTGCTTGCGGGAACAATGAAAGTAGGAACTCTCACCTCGTTGCTAAACAAAAACTTTGCAACCGAAACAAAATCGCTCAGCTTTCCTCCTGTACAGGAACCGATATAACACTTTGTGAGTTTTCTTCCTTTAACATTGAAAACAGTGTCAATATTATCCGGGCTGTGCGGCTTGGCAACCAGAGGAACAAAATCGTTTGCATTGTACCTGTATTTTGCTTTGTAGTTTGCTTCCTCATCACTTTTAATAAGTTCATATTCTTTGCTCGATCTTTCCTTAACATAATTTTCAACAACTTCATCAGCTTCAATAATCCCGTTCATCGCACCGGCTTCAATCGCCATATTTGTTAAGGTCATTCTCTCATCCATAGATAAAGAGAAAATCGCATCTCCGTTAAATTCCAAAGCCCTGTAAGTTCCGCCGTTTGTAGTAATGTCACCAAGAACTCTAAGAATAAGATCTTTAGCTGTAATGTATTTCGGCAACCCGCCATCGAAAGTAAAGAGGAGAGATTCAGGAACTTTTTCCCAGATTTTTCCTGTACCGAGAATAAATGCTGCATCTGTATTTCCAACCCCTGTCGAAAACATACCGAAAGCACCGGAAGTGCATGTATGTGAATCTGTTCCGAATAAAACTGTGCCGGGAATGTTATAGCCTTCTTCAGCAAGAGCAATATGGCAAACACCCTTATATCTTTCTGTTCCAACATCATAATAGTTAGGAATATCATACTCTTTTGCAAAAGCTCTTAGTATTTCAACATTCCTGTTTGCGTGAGGATTTTTTGTAAAGATATAATGATCGGGAAAGATTACGAGTTTTTGCTTATCCCAGATTTTTGCTTTATCTCCAAATTCTTTTTTCCAGATTCCTATTGTCGGTGGTCCGCAAACATCGTGCGTCATCAAAACATCTACATTAAGCCAGACGTTATCCCCCGGTACAACACTTTTTTTGCCGGCACCTTTTGCAAATATTTTTTCAGTTATGGTCATTCCCATTCTAATTCCTTATATAGCTTGTGAAATATCTGAAAGAGAAGACTGGTTCATCAGATCATCTTCTTTTTGTTTTAAATAATTTCCATATATGTTAATAACATTTATGTAAGCCTTTGCACTGGCTTCAATAATGTCTGTAGAGATTCCTCTGCCTGAAAAATATTTTTTGTCTTCTCTTATACGGACAATAACTTCTCCCAGAGCCTGCCTTCCGGAAGTAATCGATCTTACCTGGTAAGACTCGAGATTAAGTTTTGTATCCAAAGCTCTTTCGATTGCCTTGAAGCATGCATCAACAGCACCGTCACCGGTTGCAGATTCCTGGAAAAGCTTATCACTTTTTTTAATTCTTACTGTAGAGGTAGGAAGGTGATTTGTACCCATGCTAACATGAATATAGTCCAGTTCATAATGATTGCTGCTGATACCTGCAAAGCTTCCTCCCATAATAAACCGGAGATCATCATCGAATATTTCTTTCTTTTTATCTGCCAGAGCAATAAATTTTTCATAAACTTCATTCAGCTCGGCTTCGCTGAGCTTATAACCTATTTCAAATAATCTTGCTTTTAAACCATGCTTACCGGAATGTTTTCCAAGTACAATTTTTGTTTTGGGGAAACCAACAGTTTGCGGAGACATAATTTCATAAGTGTTCCTGTCTTTTAACATTCCATC
>MGZZ01000189.1:0-1003 GCA_001802795.1 Ignavibacteria bacterium GWC2_36_12
TGCAGGTTATTTTGAGTCCGATAGTTTATCATCAAGTACTGCTGTTATAAATTCGGTATTTACGGGAACCGGAACTTTTGATGCAGCAGGAATTACCACTTCTTCAATTCCCGCCGATGGATTTGGATATGGCGGATATTTTGTCGGAGGATACAGGGGTGTATATGGCTTTTGTAACTCAGGTGCATATACCGGTAGCGGTATAGGTGCTTATGGGTATGCTATCGGGACTGCAGGAACAAGATATGGAGTATTTGGATTTGCCAGCGGCGGTACAACAAATTATGGTGTATATGCTTCGGGTGATCTTGCTTATACAGGAAGTTTAATTAACGCCTCTGATATAAAGTTCAAACAAAATATCACACATTTTTCAGTTCTTAATAAAATTATGCAATTAGACCCCAAGGCTTTTACCTATACCTCCGACGATAGATATACCAGAATGAACCTCCCTTCGGGTATTCATTATGGTCTAGTTGCACAGGAACTAGAAAAGATTTTTCCCGAATTAGTGGTTGATGCTGTTCATCCATCCGTCGAAGAAACCCGTGGTGAAAGGGGTGGAGAGGAAATCCACTATAAGGGGGTAAAGTATATGGAGCTAATTCCTATTCTTATTCAGGCAGTTAAAGAACAGCAAAGTATGATTAATGAATTAACAAAGCGAATCGAAGAACTTGAAAGAAAATAAACTGCCGGATATAAGAAATTAAAAATGAAAGGAATAAAAATGAGAATAAAAAGTTTAATATTGTTTTCTTTAATCCTGGTAATCTTCGTTCCTTCTGCTTTGCCTCAGTATGAAATTAAGAGAAGTGTTTTCAGCAGCGCCGGGATAAGCAGTACCAATTCTAACTTCAAACTACGGGGAACGCTGGGAGAACAATTTACCCAAGTAATACATTCGGCTTCAAATATAATTCAACCGGGTTTCTGGAATTCTGTAAAGATAATTACTGATGTTGATGATGAGGAAGGGTTACCAAAAGAATTTGCACTA
>MGZZ01000189.1:1014-16255 GCA_001802795.1 Ignavibacteria bacterium GWC2_36_12
TCCTAATCCATTCAACCCGTCTACAACAATAAAATATGAATTGCCGAAAGAAGCATCAGTTATATTAAAAGTGTATAATATTTTGGGACAGGATGTGGAGACGCTGGTTAATTCTGTTCAGCTGGCAGGAAGATATGAAATTGTCTGGAATGCTTCAGGACTTGCAAGCGGCTTTTATATTTGCAGAATTGAAACCGGATCCGGTTTTGTTTCCGTAAAAAAGCTGGTTCTATTAAAGTAAATTAATAATAATGTAAATGTTAAAAAGTAGAGCGACCGGACTGGTCGCTCTACAACTTTCTAACTAATAAACTTGCTGAAATAATCTCCTAAATAATATGGCCATACAAGAATAGCCAGCACACCCTTCCAGAAGCTTAGCTGCAGAAAGCCTAATGTAAACAGCCAGCCAATTGCCCAGATGGGACCCATTACATCGACTTTTACTTTTGTTTTTTCGTTGCTCATTTGTAACCTCCTTAAAAGTAAAATATTTTTTTAAGAAAAAATAGCCGCGAGCTTTAGCTCGTGGACAAATTAAATAACAACTATTGGCTTTAGCCACAATTCCTGTAGAAATTTGGGCTAAAGCCCAATACTATTTCTCAGCAACTTTTCCACAACTTAAAGAGTCTGTTGCATAACTATTTTGTCGATCCTCTACGAGGATCCGTTTTACTTTGTTCATACTTTTATTACAAAAATTGAACATCTACAATGTTCTTTTTTAGTTTTGACCTCGTAGAGGTCAAATTATTGTAAAAAAGAATAAATCAAAAAAAATTAATCCTCGTAGAGGATTTATAAATTTAATCAACAGAGTTTTGCAACAGAGTCTAAAAGTCGTGGCTATTCAAATTTTTAATCAGAAATAAAACCAAAGAACTAATGAAGCACTTCTCTTTCACAATTTTTACAATAATTATTTCCTTTTATATCTACTTCCTCAATGCTGGTTGAAGAGTGCATTACACAATCCCAGTCAGCACAATGTTTTAGACCGAAGTTATGTCCAAGCTCGTGAAAAATTTCTTTCATTGTTCGTTCTCTTAAAAGATTTTCATCTGTTCTTTCATAATAAAATTCTTCATGCAGCCTGCAGACGGAAACTATGGAATGTTTTCCATTCAACTGTGCTTCGCCAAAAACAAAAGTAAGAACGGGAATATAAAGATCGACATCCGTTAAAATTAAAACTTTTCCATCCAGATTATTAGTCTTTTTTATTGCTTCCGATATTATCTGAGTAGAAAAATATTGTTCCCTTTCCTTGGAAAATGCTTCATCAATATTAAGATCAACATTAATCGTTTTTACCCCATCCTTAAATTTATGAGAGAGCTCTTCTACAACTGAAGATAACAATGTTGTGTTTGAAAATTTTACGGGCGTTAAATATATGCTCATTACTGGTTGATCTGTCGCAAGCCATATTTATTAATTTTGTTATATAGTGTGACCCTGTCGATCTCAAGTATATGAGCTGACCTTGAAATGTTCCAGTTATTTTCGCACAGAACTTTCAGAATATGTTTCCTTTCAATTGCTGAAAGACTTTTACCGCTCGCATCGTCTTCAACGTTATTTGAAGAAACATGGAAAGGCAGGTTTTCTACCTTAATAGAATTTTCTTTACCTACAACTACTGCCCTTTCAATTGCATTTTCAAGTTCTCTCACATTTCCCGGCCAATCATACTTTATCAGAAAGTCCATTGCATCTTTCGATATACTATTTATCGGTTTATTCATTGAAGTAGAGAACTTATTTAAAAAGTAATGAGCCAGAAGAGGAACATCCTGTCTTCTTTCTCTTAAAGGAGGAACAATAATTGAAAAAACATTAAGCCTGTAGTAAAGATCTTCACGAAACTTGCCGGCTTTCACAAGGTCTTCAAGCGGTTCATTAGTAGCAGTAATAACTCTGAAATCACTTTTTATTAATTGATTACCTCCCACACGGCTGAATTGTTTTGTTTCAATTACTCTCAGCAGTTCAACCTGCATCTTCGGAGAAACCGAACCAACTTCATCCAGGAAGATTGTTCCGCCGTCAGCCATTTCAAATTTTCCTTTTCTTTTAAAATGAGCACCCGTAAAAGCTCCTTTCTCGTGACCGAATAATTCACTTTCAAGAAGTGATTCTGCAAGCGCACCGCAGTTAACAGTAACAATCGGAAAATATTTTCTTTTACTGTTAACGTGAATTGCTTTTGCAACAAGCTCTTTTCCCGTTCCGCTCTCACCGCGAATCATAACTGTTGTATCTGTTGGAGCAACGGTATAAATAAGATCAAAAATTCTTTCCATCTGCTGGCTTTCACCAATCAGGTTATCGGGTTTTATTATTTCTTCAAGCTTTTCTTTCAGTTGTTCATTTTCAATTTTCAATTCACGCTGTTCTACTGCTTTTTTTACAAGATGCGCCAGTTCATCGGGATCAACAGGTTTGGTTATATAATCATAAGCACCATCTTTAAGAGCAGTAATTGCAGTTGGAACGGAAGCAAATGCAGTTATAAGAATAACAATTGCGCCGGGGTCGCTTTCTTTAATTTTTTTCAGTAGTTCAAGTCCGCTCATCCCGGGCATTTTCATATCAAGAAGAAAGAGATCAAACTTTCCCTTATCGAATTTCTTTAATGCAGCTTCTCCACATTCGGCTGTGTCTACCACGTATCCTTCTTCTTCAAACCAGTGGAAGAGAGATTCCCTTACTATTCTTTCATCATCAACTATAAGAATTTTTGCTTTACCGTTCATAATTAACTCACAAGTTTAATGGTAATTCAATTTTAAATGTTGTCCCCTTATCGGATGTTTCTTCAACAAAAATTTTCCCGCCGTGACCTGTTATTATTCCATAGGTAACCGCCAGTCCTAAACCTGTGCCTTGTGCGCTTTCTTTTGTAGAAAAGAATGGTTCGAAAATCTGGGGAAGATCCTTATGAGAAATTCCCGTACCTTCATCTTTAATTCGAACAGCAAGAAAATTATTTTCTTTATTTACTTTGATTGTTATTTTACCCGGGTTATGCATTGCCTCAATTGCATTCATAAACAGGGCAATAAAAGCCTGGTGGATTTTCTGTGGATCACATAAAATTATATACTCATCGTTTTCATATTCTTTAACGAGAGAATGCCCGTACATTTCGAGGTGATGGTCGATTATTGTTATGCTTTTATCAATAACTGAAATAAGATTTTCCTTAACGAGTTTTTCTTCGCCTTTATGGGAAAATAAAAGAAGGTCTTTAACGATTCTGCCGCAGCGCGCCGTTTCTTCTGAAATTAAATCGAGATATTTAATAACCGAAGTGACATCTCCATTTCCATTTGACAACTTAAGTTTTTTGGAAATCAATTTGCTGTAGGTAAGAATTCCTTCGAGAGGATTATTCAACTCATGAGCAACTGTTGCAGAAAGTTTACCGAGCGATGCAAGCTTTTCAATCTGGTTTACCTGACTGTAAATATTCTTTAATTCTTCAGTCTTTTCATTTACTTTTTCATTTAAAGTTCCAGACCAGTCTTTTATTTCGTTATACGCTGCATTAAGCTTGGATGACATTTCATTAAAACGCTTTGCCATTTTGCCAAGCTCATCATTTGAATCTACGGGAATTCTGTAATCGAGATTACCTTTACCAAGTTCCTCAATCCCTTTTGATAGTTTTCTCATTGGCATATTTACCAGAAAAACAATAAAGACTCCGCAGGCTACAGCAGTTACAATTGTAATGATTGCGGAATTAATTATAGTTGTTCTGGTCGTTTCCGCTTTCATTAAATCAAGCTCATTTAATGAAACCATTACATCAAGTACGCCGAGGAACTGTATTTTCGGTGGATGTGCATGACAATTTGCCGATGAGCAGTCTTCTTCATTATAAATGGGATTAATTAAACCTAATATCCTCTTATTATTTTGTGTAGAAAAAATTCTCATCTTATCCTGTGTGCTTATAATGTTAAGAGGAACACTTGCATTATGGCAAACTATGCAGGCTTCAGCAGTCAGGTCTACCTGCTTGTTAACTTCTGTAGAGTCAGTGGAAAAAATTATTGTGCCTTGTTTATTGTAAATCCTTATTCCCCTTACGCCTTCTTCAGTACCAATAGTATTAATAATCTGATGAACATCTTCTCTCCTGTTTAAAAGCATGCTGTAACGTGTTGATTTTTTAATCACCTCACTAATATTATAAGCATGCTTAAAGCTGTTGTTTGTTATATATTCATCAAGATTGTTAATTAAAATGTAGGTATAAACTGAAAGGATACAAATCAGAATTACCGAGATGGATATAATTAATCGAAAACTAAGCCGGTTCCATAATTTCGTTTTCACTACAACTCCCCTGCGTAACTGTCCGAAACTTAGAGAAACTATTTATCAGTCACAAGAATATTTGACAATTCCCAATTATTAACATTTTTAATAACTAATCATTAACAGAGTTTTTTTTAATTATAATTCACTTTTACGATAAATCTATACTGGTTTTACCATATCACTAATTTATTTCACAATAATATTTTTTTCTGAAGGTGCGATCACTTCACCAATGCAGGCAGCAGATTTTAAACCGTTGTTGTGTAATTCTTTAATAATATCATTCGCATATTTGGGTGGAACTGTCATTAAGATTCCGCCTGAAGTCTGAGCATCAAGCATTATCATTTTATAATTGTAATCTATTTTTTCAAAAAGACAAAACTCCTTAACAAAGTCCATATTCCTAAATGCAGCACCCGGTATGCAGCCCATATCTACTAAATCATAAGCCCCTTTTAATAAGGGCACGGATTGGCTGTTAAAACTAAGTGTAGCTTTGCTTGCCAAAGACATTTTTAAAGCATGTCCTAATAAACTAAAACCGGTAATATCCGTGGCACATTTGATCCCGAATTTTTGCATCATTTCGCAAGCGTGATTATTTAACTGCATCATCGTAAAAAGTGCTTCGGAATAATCATCTTCGGAGACTTCACCGATCTTTTTACCGGCAGTTAAAATACCTGTACCTAATGGTTTGGTAAGTATTAAAATATCCCCTTGTTGTGCATTTGAATTTGTAATTACCCTATCCGGGTGGACAATCCCGGTTACCGCCAGTCCATATTTCAAAGTGGAATCATTTATTGTATGACCTCCAACAATTAAAGCTCCTGCTTCTTTAACTTTATCAAATCCTCCTGCAAGTATATCTGAAAATACATTAAGTGGAATTTTTTCATCGGGAAACATCATCAGGTTTAATGCTGTAAGCGGAATTCCGCCCATAGCATAAACATCGCTTAATGCATTTGCTGCTGCTATCTTTCCGAAACAATAAGCGTCGGAACAAATTGGAGGGAAAAAATCAACTGTTTGTATTAATGCTATGGAATCAGAAATTTTATATACTCCGGCATCATCGTGAGTGTCTATACCTACAAGCAATGCCGGGTGTTCAACCTTTGGAAGGGTCAATAAAATTTCAGCAAGCTTTTGAGCAGGAAGCTTTGCAGAACAACCCCCGTTTTCTACTGATTCAAGCAGGTCATATTTTTTCTCTTTTCCCATAAACGATTGCAAATTAATTAAGGTGAAACGATATGATGCGCCTTGGAGAGAGCTGTTAAAATATCATAAGCATTTGAAACTGTCCCTACTCTGATTTTTTCTTTAACATCGTAGTATTCAACGCAGTTACCGCAAATTAAAATTTCTATTCCAAGAGATTCGAGATGTTTTATATTTTCCAGCACAGGCGAGCCTTCAAGCACAAGGTTTACACCTTTATGATAAAATATAATCTTCTCGGGCAAGGGATTAATTTCTTTTATCGTTTCAAAAAAACCTTGAGTAAGCATATTCCCGAGTTCGTCATCAGCAATTCGTTCATTCTTAAAGACGTAAACATGTTTCCCTTTTGTTAGCGGAACCTGGTAGACGGGTTCTTCAATTTCTTTTATTTGTTCGGAACTAAGTTTTGTAATAGTCAACTTATAAGTCCCGCTTTCCTCAGTGCATTCTGCTTTAGCATAATTATCAGCTAAGAATCTTTCAATATTATTTTTAGCTGTTACATTATCAATTAAAACTTCCATTTGTTCACCAACATGAAGTTTAGATAAACTCTTCTTCGTTAATATTAAAGGTTTGGGACACAATAGTCCTCTTGCGTCTATTGATTTCCCTACATTGTGGGATTTTACTTCCTTCACATTTTTACCTCACATAAAAAAAATTTCAAAAAGAGTATTTATAAAGCCACGGTTCTGATAGAATCATTACTATTTATATAAGTTTTTATCATTTAAAAGACCGATTTCGTAACAAATTCTTCATATCTCTGTTTATACCAATTTCTTCCCTTATCTGTTAAAAATCTCAGATCACCATCACGGAAAATAATTCCTTCCCTGTCGTATTGAGCAAGAAGCAAGAGGCATATCTTCCTGTTTCCTTTAACCAGGTCTCTGAATTGAGCAACCGTAATACCATTATCATCTATAAGAAATTCAAGAAGAATTTTTCTGCAGTTATCTACTATATCCTTACATAGATAATTATTATCAATATTGTAGAGCCTTCCCTGCCTGACTAAATATAAAATTATCTGGTTAAGCTTTTCTTCGGTGATACCGAACTTATATGCTTTAGGAATTAGTTCGGACATTAAAGGAGTATTCATCGCATAGTTCTTATGAAAAACCTCAACAAATTTTATATGCTTTTTGTCTTCATCTGTCAGCTTAACAGTGTGCGTTTTCACTATCCAGGTGTCGGCTGACTTTTTCAGCATGTCATCTTTAATCATATTATCAAGCAAACATTTCATAAAACCTTCAACAGAAGGATTTCTGTTTACCCCAAAAACACCCATCAATTCTTCAAAAGTTTTTCCTTCTTCATCTAATGGATTTCTCTTATGATAATTTTCAATGCTCTTAATTATTCTTTGTTTTACACGGTTCACTAAATCGGAACTCATCAGGTAAACAGTATCGTCTTCCTGAGAATTATAATATGTTATATCATCCGGCAATGTGCCCGCAAAAAAGTCTGTAATTTCACTTAAAGGTATATTCAGATTAAGTACAATACATTCGAGCGTTACAGGTAAGCGGTTTTTTCTTACCTCAGCAGCAATTACCTCAGTAAGCCTGCCTCCGGAAATACTCTTTAACTGGGAAACGAGTTTTTCTGTTCTTCTCCGGTGATGCAGCGGATGCGGATCAATTATTTCCCCCCCTCCTAAAGTCATATCACCAGACGAGTTTCTAATAATAAATTTATCTCCGGCTCGTGCAATAAAAAGTTGATCTAAGTGTATTTGTGCCAGAGCAGATTCACCGCACTTCAGGTTGTCGGCATCAATGAGATGAACCCTTGCCTGAGATTCATATGTTCCTGATAAAAATATTACATTTGACCATAGATTAATCTTTTTACTATTGCTTATAATTTTTATCCTGGCATCTATCATTTGTGTAGGATTAATTATCCTGTCGCAAAGAACCATTCCTCTTCTGAATTCTTCTTTCTTAAGTCCTGATAGATTTATCGCAGCCCTGTTGCCGGCGGAAACCTCCTGCACTTCCTTACCATGTTTTTCCAGTCGTTTGACTCGTAACTCCTTTTCACCCGGCTGCAGATAAATTTTATCTTCAACTTTTAAGCTGCCGCTTAACACCGAACCGGTTACTACTGTCCCAAAGCCCGATACGCTAAATATTCTGTCTATAAACATTCGGAAGGCTCCATCTTCACTTCCGCCTGTACCTGCAAGATTTAATTGTGAAAGATAATCTCTTAATTCACCTATGCCTTCACCGGTTTTTGACGATACTTTGAAGACCGGACAATCCTGGAGAAAAGTATTTTTAAGAAGTTCATTAATATCCTCTTCAACAATCATCAACATTTCTTCATCGGCAAGATCTGCTTTGGTTACAACAACAATTCCTGATTTAATTCCGAACATTTGCATTATATGAAGATGTTCTAGGGTTTGAGGCATAACACCGCTGTCGGCAGCAATAACAAGCATTACGAAATCTATACCGCAGGCACCGGAAATCATTGTGTTTATAAAATCTTTATGCCCGGGAACATCAACTATCCCTATACTAATGCCACTGGGAAAATCAATATGTGCGAAGCCAAGATTTATAGTAATTCCCCTGATTTTTTCTTCAGGATGAGTATCACAGTCTATTCCGGATAAAGCTTTTATTAAAGCAGTTTTTCCATGGTCAACGTGTCCAGCCGTTCCCAGTATAAAATGGGTTTTTATTTTTTCATCTTTCATTGAGCTTCAGGTTATATCGTTATTTCCTTTTTCCACAACTATAGCAATATCCCCTATGAACACAAATAGTACCGCCACATTCAGAACAAGACCATCTTATTTTTTCATTTCTAATAAATTTTCTTATACCATTTTTTTTAATGTTTTCAAGATTTTCGATCATGCTCATGTTGTATTTAGCTCGATATCTTTTATCCAAATGTTTTAAATTTTTACAGGGAAAATTGTTACATCCAAAACAAAACTTTACTTCACCCTTTTGAATAGCTTCGCAGTTTTTGATTCTGCATCTAATAACGCTAATGGCTTTATTGGTATCTGTTGCCCTGCAGCCCGGGCATTTATTTTTGTCTCTTAAATAAGCCATGCAAATGCCGCAGCTCATCCCGCAAGGAGCAATAAGTGATATTTTATTTAACGATCTCATAGTTAAAATGTTACGTTTAATCCTACAACAAACACACGGCCCATTCCCGGATAACCTAATTCTTCTTCAAAATATTTATCTGTGATATTGCTTGCTTCAAAACGTAATTTTAAAAACTCAAAAACCTGCTGAGAGATATTTATATTGTGAACAGCATAACTGCCAAGATCTTTAGCCAGCATATATGTAATTCTTTTATCAAGATAATTGAACTCATAATTAAAGCTCGTATTAAAATTAGTTTTAATTGATAATGCGAAACGCAGCTTATTCGCAGGAACTTCTTCTATAATTTCTCTTATTGAACCGGGAGAACCCAGATGACATAAACTTATTTCGGTGTACAGATATTGATTAAAGTTAAAGACAGAACGTACTTCTATTCCCTGTAGGTTTGCATCGGAAATATTTTTATAACGGTAAGAGCTCGATGTCCTGTAAATAAGGTTTTTCAAATCATTATAGAAATAAGCAAATTGAAATGAGAGATTAGGATGCTCATTATCAAACAGGTGGAACCATTCAAAACCCACTTCAATTTTATCAGCTTCCTCAGGTTTTAAATCAGGATTGCCCGATGTTTGACTGTAAAGATGATGAAGCGCTGGCACACGTACAGAGTTTGCATAACTCAAATACGCCCGAAGGTTCGCCAGGAGAGTATGACTTACACTAATCATAGGAGAGACTTTATTTTTTAACTGGCTGTTTTCTCCTTTAAACAATATTAAACTTAGTCCCGCAGTAATTTCCGTTTTCTCGAAAAGCTTGAAGTAATCCTGTACAAATAAATTCCCGCTATACGTAAAGTTAGTCTCCCAGGCTTCGTCAATATCAGGTTGTTTATTCATCAGGTCTCTTTTAAAATTTATACCCGAATGGATTTGATGAGAATCAAAAAGAGTCAACTTTCCTTCAATTGAACTTCCTGCTGTCCAGCTTTCGAGATAAGAATCCCATAAGATTTGATCGCTACGCATTTCCTTGTTCAAATAATCTATCAGGCGGTCATTGTATTCATCAACATAAAGAATTGTTTTAAGCTCAAATAAAGGACTTAGTTTCCATTGCCCGCTGAATGCAGCACTATATCTTTGCCAATCAGGAAATTTTCTGTAGTATGGAGAATCCCAGCTATAAATAGTAGAGGGAACATCTTTCTTAGCCCAATGATACCCGAAAGAAAAAGAATACAAATCCTTTCTCTCTGTCTGGTAACCTATTTTTACATTCCCCCCTGCTTTGTGATAAAGACTATTGTCCCTCAGTCCTCCATCTTCAAGTGAAGTGGAAACAAAATTATCGCTGAGCTTATAACCCCGTGAATAATTTTCATAACCTGAAATCCAGTAATTTAAATTGTCTATTTGTCTGCTATGATTAAGACTCATCTTCCGGAATTGATAATCGCCAATGCTAATATCAAAAACAGTTTTGGAAGTTTCGAATCCATTTTTAGTAATTATGTCTATCACTCCTCCCATATTGTTCATTCCATAAGCAACTGAAGATGGACCTTTAACAATATTAATCTTAGCTATGTTATCCACTGGAAGCATTGATAAATCGACTTTGCCGTAATAACCGGGATTTATAGGACATCCATCTACAAGCACCAGAACATCCCTTGCAGGAAAACCTCTTATTTTTGTTTGGGTCTCCGCTTTAGTACCGGAGGTTATTGTTAATCCAGGATCAAACTTCAGTAGGTCGGCGGTTGTAACCACATTCCGATTTTCAATATCTTCAGATTTGAATTCAGTCAATCTGGAAGGACTGTTAAGACCTTTATTTCCATACAAAACTATTTCTTCAAGCTCATAAGCATATACCGCTGAATCTGAAACAACAATTTTTTTTACCTGTCCGAACATGTAATTAAAGGTATAAAGGTATATAGATAAAAATGTATAAAGGAGAATCCTTATACCCCAATACCTTATACCTTTATTCCCTATATCTATCATTCCATTACTCCATAGTCCGATCATTTAAGCAGAATTTTCTCCAGCACTTTAACCTTATATTTGCCGCCGCTTAAAGAAGTATCGGCAAACATTGTTTTCTCGCTTGATAGGAGCCAGTATCCTGTTTGAAACTGATCCCATGTCATATCTTCTGAAGGTCCAAAATTATCAAGCGAAAGGATATCATATTGAAAACTGGTTGGTGCGGTTATCATATATGCAACTACATCTTTAAGAGGAATTGCTTCTTCTAAATTGCCATCAGAATTAGTCACCTGTACCGGAGTAATATTTCTGAGTTCAACACAGAGAGTACTATCTGTAAAAGCAAGGTCAAACTTTCTGTAGATATAAATATGACTTGCAGATTTTACATTATAAGCACCAGCAAGGTCTATTTTATCATCAGGAAAAATCACTCGTCTACCCGATGTCAGGATATGTCCAAGCTGAAGATCGTCCCAAATATTATTTGGATATCCTTTTTGTGAAGCACAAAATCCATCATCGCCAACAATTTGATAGCAGTATAGAAGTCTTGAATCGTAAGAGACATAGTTCTTATCATAAAAAGGATGAATTAAATTGGTATCTATAAAAGAACTGAGTTGAATTGCTTCTTCACCATCTGCAGTAAACCTGGTAAGATTTTCAAATAATATTTTTGTAGAGTCGCCATTATAGTGAACCCACATATACTTATCAGAATCCTCCGGAGTTACAGGATTATTATCTTCTTTAGCACATCCGGCAATTATTAATATAGATGTGAGTATTAGAAATAGTATACGATTTGAACGAATTGATTGTGACACATAGTCCCTTTTCTGTTTATTCGTTTTTAGTTTCTGAGTTAGTTTATTTAATTACTTTATTCAAGTTTTTGTAAACCGTTAAAACGGTTGCTATTCTTTGTTTTTCTTATTAACCCACGGCTTGACGACACAATCTCCACAATTACATCAACCTCATCAGGTTGAATTGCAAAAACATCAAGAAGCAATTCTCCTTCTCTTAGAATTCCGAGAACCGGTTTTTCAGCTAAAAGTAATTTTTTAAAGATTTTATCTGCAAAATTTTTATCAGGTTGTTCCGGAGAAATTTTCACAGCATAACTTTCAAGTTCGAGCTGAGGTAATGCACCTCCTCCGCATTGTGCTTTGCTCTTAATTATCTCAGCTTTCGTTTCACTGCTCTGTAATCCCTTACATAATTGTTCTGCAAGATTTAACAGCTCCTCTTTCTTTCTGTTAAGCATCATAAAAACAGGGGATCTTTCAATCAGTTCTTCTTCATGAAGATAAAATTTCAATATTGTACTTAACGTTACAATTGTAAATTTATCGACGCGAAGTATACGCATCAGAGGTGCTTTAGCAAGACCTTTAATTAAATCTTTTTTGCCAGCAATAATTCCTGCTTGTGTAGCACCAATCAATTTATCGCAGCTAAAAGTTACTAGATCAGCACCTTCATTGATGCTGCTTCGAACATCGGGTTCTTCAAGATGTTTTAGGGAAACAGGCTTCTTCAGTAATCCCGAGCCTAAATCATAAACAAAAATTAAATTATGTTTTTTCGCAAGTTGGGAGAGTTCATTTAACTCAACCTCTTCTGTAAATCCTCCAATGTAATAATTTGATTTATGAGCTTTAAATAATAAGCGTGTGTTTTTTGTTATCGCATTTTCATAATCAGATAACCTGGTTCGGTTAGTCGTACCAACTTCTACCATTCGAGCGCCGCTTGCTTTCATTATTTCTGGAATACGGAATGATCCGCCAATCTCGATAAGCTCGCCTCTTGATATAATTACTTCTTTCTTTTCAGCAAATGTTTTAAGTATGAGAAAAATTGCTGCTGCATTGTTGTTAACTACAAGAACATCTTCAGCACCCGTAATAAATTTTATAAGCCCATTTATATGATCTGTCCTTTCACCTCTTTTACCGGTATGCAGATTGAATTCAAGATTTGAATAGCCGCTAAGAATTGGTTCTATTTTGCGGATTACTTCTTTACCGAGCGGCGCACGTCCTAAATTAGTATGAAGAATAACGCCTGTAGCATTTATTACAGGTTTTAAGCTCTCTCCTAAAACCTGATGAACAAGGATTTTTACTTCACTGGAAAGTGTAGTAATATCTTTAGCAGAAGCACCACTAAAAATTTCCCGTCTGGCTTTATCAAGAATTACTCTTACTGCATATGTAACGAGCTCATTCCCAAATTCTTTTTTCAAAGTGACGATAGGAGGCTCAGATAATAATTTATCAACACCCGGTATTTTTCTTAATTCATCCTGCAGCATATCGAATCTCCGATCTGGCTACGGCTTGGCGCCTTCGCCAAGACGAGAAAAATAAGTTTACATTGCAGAGAGGGCAGGAATCGAACCTGCCACTAACGGTTTTATACGCCAGCTACCGGTTTTGAAGACCGGCTGAAACACCAGTTTCTTCCCCTCTTTTTAAAGTCATTTGTGGTCATTTGCTTCGCGTCATTTAATAGTCATTAAATTGTTTTAAAAACAATAAATGACTACTAATGACTATTTATTAACTTTTAATGTTCTTACTAATTCTCCTTTTTTTATAATGACTGAATTTCTTTAACCTTCCTTTTCCGATTTTGATTCCTCAATAATTATCTTTTTACGGTTTGCTACCCAGGATACGCCGCCAAACACAAGTCCTAAACCTGTTAGAATCGAAGAGGGTGGATTCAAAAGTTCGTGGAGTAATCCTATGTCCTCTGAAACTTTTGGATTTTTGGGGAGATCAGGATAATATTCTAAAGGCTCTGGAAGAACATAGATTTTCTTGGTTCCGGATCCCAGTTCTTTCTCACCATAAATTACTGGATGTCTTCCCTTTGCACTTAACCTCTCAACAGCCTTGTGAGCCATTTCCAAAATTTGCTCCCGATCTCCAAAAACCAGACAATCGGTGGGACATGCTTTGGCACAGGCTGGCTCCATACCATTCTCCAATCGATCGAAGCAGAAGTTGCACTTGGTAGACTTTTCGGCTTCGGTGTCTATTACAGGAATAGTAAAGGGGCAATATTCCCGGCATGACCCGCATCCAATGCAAAGTTCCCGGTTAACATACGTTGCTCCGGTTTCCTTTACGTAGGTCATGGCTTTAACCGGTTCTACCGGACAAGCTTTGACGCAGGCTGGATCAACACACTGCATACAGCTATGTACCCTAAAAAGCCACCAGAGTTTTCCTTCTTTCTCCATCTCATTGAATTTGATCAAGGTAAATGTGCTTGGAGAAAGTTCAGCCGGATTCTGATAGCCTCCAGCAGCTGCAAAAAAGGTTGTTTCTTCAGCAGGTAGTTCATTCCACTGCTTACAGGCAACCTGGCACGCCCGGCAGGCTATACATTTTTCCATATCTAAAAGGATCGCTTTTTCTACCATTTTATATCACCTCCTTTACAACATCACAAAGAAAAGCTTTATATTCCGGTATCATTGTATTAGCATCTCCAATGTGAGGAGTAAGGACATTTGCACTGTCGCCTTTCGCTAATCCATTATACCCGAAATGCCAGATCACTCCTAACTCGTGAACAGTTTTTCCATTCAGTTTGAACGGCTGGAAACGGCGGGTTACAAGTGCGTAAGCATTCATTGAGCCGCGAGCAGTTTCAATAACAACTTTATCACCATTATTTATTTCCTTTTCCTTTGCCAGTTCTAAACCAAGTTCAACGAAGACATTAGGTACTAACTCAGCAAGCCACGGAATATTGCGAGTCATTGCCCCTGCCTGCCAATGTTCACTCACTCTATAAGTTGTCCCGATTATCGGAAACTTCGCAGGATCACCTACTGCATTTCCTTCAGGATTAATTTTATGCCATAATTTTATTGCAGGATTAATCTCCTGACTCGACATGAAATTATTTACAGGACTTTCTAAAGGTTCATAATGTTCGGGGAAAGGTCCGTCATTAAGATTAGCAGCAAACAACCAGGCATGACCATCAGGTTTCATTATGAAGGGATGTTTTTCATTCGGTGGCCATGGCCCATCGGGAACATCGCCTTCCCATTTCTTTGCTGATTCATTCCACCTGATAACCCATCGTCTGGGATCTAACGGATTTCCTTTAAGATCAACAGATGCACGGTTATAAATTATTCTCCTGTTAACAGGCCAGCACCATGCCCATTCGGGATAGAGACCGATATTATTAATTGCATCAGCCTTTTTTCTTCGAGCCATATTGTTGTTCTCTTTTTCAGGACCAGGATAAGAATTGCAATACAGCCAATTACCTGAACAGGTTGAACCATCATTCTGCAAAAATGCAAATGAAGGTACTTGCTGACCTTTCTTGAATTGCTTATCGTTTACAACTTTATCTTCAAGAAAATATCCGTTAATTTCTTTTGCAACAATATGAACATCAGGTTCTTTATGAAGATCGATTTCTTCACCGCTTCCATAATCCCAGCTTAAATTAAGAATAGGATCCGGAAATACTCCGCCGGATGAATATTCTTTCTTAATCGATTTATGAAGA
>MGZZ01000190.1:0-6174 GCA_001802795.1 Ignavibacteria bacterium GWC2_36_12
CAGGTCGGTCTTTACGTGCGATTGTATGGCAATTCATACAGGTTGCAACCGGCGGAATAGTTGCGTGACGCGATTTCTCAACAGCCGAATGACAATACTGGCAATCTATCTGCATGTCGCCAGCATGAAGTTTGTGTGAAAAATTAATCGGCTGTGCAGGGGAATAGCCAACACCATCCCTTTCTGCTCTCGAAGCAAAATAAGTTACCGCAAAGGAGGCAATAGCTACAAAGAGAGTAACGGGTAGACGGATTCTGAGTATATGATCCAGTAAAGACTTATTCATATAGCTTATAACTGTGCCATCCTTTTAACAATATATAGAATTTCTGAACACTTCGAAATCAAAATGTTGCTAACAGAGATGATTAACTTTATTGAATTTCTTATGCGGTTCTACACCCGCAAGGTACTTAAATAATGACGGCAAAAATTACAAAATATTGTGGATAAAAGACAAATTCACCTGGAAAAATTTTTGTTTAATATTTAAACAATTATTGAACAACTTTTCATCTCCCATTTCCCCCTTGCTCTTTGCCCTCTGCCTTCTCTCATCATCCCATAATCCCAAAGTCTCATAGTCTCACTCTCCCCTCTTCCATCTACCATCATCCATTTTCCATCTAACATCTTCCATTTTCCATTTACATTGATTAATCTCCTCAAATTTTAATATTTTTAAGAAGAGATTTTTAAGTCATTTATTCCTGAACAAATTAAAAGGGGAAACGAATGCAAGTCTCTCATAAAGGAGACTCAGTTAAAATGATTGACCACACGGGGAAAGTTTTCGCAATACGTCTTTCATTTGCAGCCGGCATTGTAATGCTTTTAATTAAATGGTATGCCTACAGTATTACAGGCTCCTCGGCAATTCTTTCAGATGCAATCGAATCAGTTGTACATATAGTAGGAGTTGCGTTTGCAGTCTACAGTTTATGGTTGAGTCTTAAACCTGCCGATGTAAGCCATCTTTACGGACATGAAAAGATCAGCTATTTTTCAGCAGGTGTTGAGGGAGGACTTATTGTTCTGGCTGGTGCTTATATAATCTTTGTATCTGTAAAAAGATTAATATTTGGAATAGAACTGACAAACCTCGACCAGGGAACATATTTTACAATCGGTGCGGCTGTAATCAATTTGTTTTTAGGCTCGTATCTTGTCTGGAAAGGGAAAAGATCAAATTCATTAATCCTTATAGCAAATGGAAAACATGTTCTTACCGATTCCTGGACAAGCTTTGGCGTGGTTGCAGGTTTGTGCTTAACATTGCTTACAGGCTGGCTTCCTTTCGATCCGATAGTTGCGATTATTGCTGCAGCAAATATTTTATGGACAGGGGGAAAACTGATAAGACAATCTGCTGCCGGTTTAATGGATGAAGCCAGTTCCGATGTTGGAAATACGCTCCGGAAGGTTTTAGATGCAGAAACAGAAAAACGCGGTTTAGGTTATCATCAATTACGGTACCGTGAAAGCGGAAATTCATTATGGATAGAATTTCATTTGCTGTTTCCGAAAGGAACGCTCCTTGATGACGCACATCTGACGGCAACTGAAATAGAACATTTAATTAAGAATACATTTAATAAAGATGTAAATATTGTAACTCATCTCGAGTCATCATATAAGCACGATGAAATACATAAGGAAGAATTGCATTGAGAATATTAAAAAGGTAATAATTGAAATAAACATTCTCGAGGTTGCCACGAACCACTTAGTCTGAGACCATCCATCTTATGTTATCCATCCTACATTAATTCATTTCCCTTCTTGCTAAAATCCGGGAGATTGTATACGTTTATTAAAACCTTTTCGCAGCTTAAAATGGGAGGGAACAATGAAGAAAAATTTTAATCCTGTAATTCCTGTTGAAGATGATGGATTAGAAATACCTGAGGTTGGCATTTGGTCAATAGAAAAATATCAATTGGTGGGTGGATATTGTGATATTTTTACAAAAGGAATGAGGAGTAAATGGAATAATCTAGTATATCTTGATTTATTTGCTGGTGCTGGCTTTGCTAAGATTAGAGAGAACAAAGATATTATAAAATCTTCCGCTTTAATTTCGCTTTCTATACCGACTAAATTTGATAAATATATTTTTTGCGAGGAAAATAATGATTTATTTCTTGCTCTTAGTGAGCGAGTGGCTAGAGAATTTAAAAATATAGACGTTGAGATTTTTGAAGGTGATTGTAACACGAGAATAGATGATATAAAAAAATCAAGCCCTGCATATTCAAAAGAGAATACTGTTTTAACTTTCTGCTTTATAGATCCATTTAATTTAAACTTGAATTTTACAACAGTTCAAACACTTGCTAATGAATTAGTTGATTTTCTTGTACTTCAGGCTCTACATATGGATGCTAATAGAAACTTTAAACTCTACCTCAATGAAAACAATGAAACGATTAGTAATTATTTAGGAAGTACAAACTGGAGAGATGAATGGGAAAAATCTAAATTATTACCGAAAGAATTTGTAAAGTTTTTAGCAAATCAATATGATGCTAAAATGAAAGAATTAGGTTATCTTACTGCAGTCAGACATCAAATCAGGTATCCAGACAAGAATGTTCCGCTCTATTATCTTACTTTCTATTCGAAACATGAGCGTGGAATAGATTTTTTTAAGAAAGTTAATGACTACGCAACAAACCAATTAGGATTTGGAATTTAAGCATGGCACAAACAAAAATTGAATGGACTGAATTAACATGGAACCCAACTACCGGGTGTAATAAGGTTTCCCAGGGCTGTAAGTTTTGTTATGCGGAAGTTATGGCAAGACGATTAAAAGCTATGGGGTCAGAGAAATATAAAAATGGATTTAAGTTAACACTCCACGAAGACGCTTTGAAAATTCCATACTCATGGAAATCTCCAAAAATTGTTTTTGTCAATTCAATGAGCGATTTATTCCATAAAGATATTCCTATAGCATTCATACAAAGAGTTTTTAACATAATGAATGATAATCCCCAGCATGTTTTTCAAATATTAACTAAACGAGCCGACATTCTCCTGGAATATCATAAATATTTAAACTGGACACATAATATCTGGATGGGTGTTTCAATTGAAAATGAAAAGGAACTGTGGAGAGTTGACCTACTTAGAAGAACTAATGCGAAAACAAAATTCCTCTCGTGTGAACCTTTGCTTGGACCTTTAGCGAATTTAAAGCTTAACAAAATTGACTGGGTAATCGTTGGGGGTGAAAGCGGAAGAAGACCGCGACCGATGAAGGAAGAATGGGTCTTTGAAATATTTGAAAAGTGTGAGAAAGCAAACGTGAAATTCTTCTTCAAGCAGTGGGGCGGTACAAACAAAAAGAAAACAGGCAGACTGCTTAATGGCAAAATTTATGATGAAATGCCGGAAGTTGAGATAACATTTTAATTATCTTTCATCTAAAGAAATTATAGGAGAATAAAATGGCAACTCTAGAACAAGAGAAACAATTAAGAGAAAAAGTTAATAGCTATCTCGATCAATTCTTATTATATACGCCGGAATCATTGATTAGAAGAGAAGAATTAGGAATAGGATTAAATTTTGAGGAGGCTCTTCCTTTTCTAGTTAGAACATATAAACTCTTTCGTGATATTAAAAACTCTAATTTAGATGGAATTTCTTATGAAGCACTTAATCAAATTAACAGCGAAGTTACAACGGCTTTAACTGATTTCAAAAATATCAAAGAATTTTCGATTGATAAATATCCTCAGAATGCAAAACAAACAAGAGATCAATTCATTGGTTCAGTTAGAGATAGATATGATACTCACTACAAGGTATTGACACCACATATAGCTTATTCGATACGAAAAGGAACTGATTTTGAGGCTCTTGAATTACAAGCTAGGGGAACTCTTACAGAACTAATTAAGACTAAGAATGATATAATTACTGAGCAAGAAAAAGCAAAAAAAGATTCAGACTCGATTCTTGAATCAATGAGGAAAGCAGCAATTGAAGCTGGAGTCTCACAGCATGCTTTTTATTTTAAGGAGGAAGCTGACCAGCATAATACTAATGCAGGTAAGTGGTTAAAAGCTACTTACATTTCTGCTGGCTTAGCAATTCTTTTTGGTATAGTGAGTATTATATTTTATTTCACTCAGCTTAAGGATCTAACGGTACCACAGACAATTCAATTAGCATTAACTAAAATTCTGATTTTTTCAGTTCTTTATTATGCCACAATTTGGTGCGGGAAAAATTATAGAGCACATTTACATAATTATATCTCAAATAAACATCGGCAAAATAGCCTCAGTACGTTCCAAGCATTCGTAAAGGCGACAGATGATCCTGCAACTAGAAATGCTGTGTTATTACGTGCTACGGAAGCAATTTTTAATGGGGGTCAAAGTGGTTTTGTTACTGGTGAACAGGAATCTTCCGGTTCACCTCAAATATTAGAAATTATTAAAAGTGGTTTGAATAGTGCTCCAAATAAGTAATAAAATGCTTCCTCCCAACTGTCTTGAGTTAAACTTGGTAAAGTTTGTTAAAGAATTAATTATGGATATAAAGTGTCCGAAGAAAATCAAATTCAGTATTTGTGTCAAAAAAGCCCATTAAGGAAACTTGCCAAATGCTCAACCTTAACATGCAGGTTATTTTTTCTCAAGCCATATTCTAATTGTGCTATGCAGCCGGGGTTTGAAGTGATGACTTTATCTGCCCCTGTTTCCTTTATGTTCTTAATTTTTCTATCAAGAATTTTCATCGAGTCATCAAACCTTGTAACATTATAAATTCCCGCACTACCACAGCACCAGGTTGCTTCGTTCAACTCAGTATAACCAATTCCCAGTATTGAGTTAATTATTTTTCTCGGCTGAGAAAATACTTTTTGGGAATGAACAAGATGGCAGGCATCGTGATAAGTTACTTTTTCATTTTTGTTTGTAAGCTTTAACGGAATAATATCTGAGAAAAACTCACTCAAGTCTTTTACCCTATCACTAAAACTTTCTGCGATATCTTTTAGCTCTTCATCGTCTTTGAATATATGTTTATACTCTTTCATAAAAGCGCCGCAACCGGCTGAGTTTGAAACGAGATACTCGTAATTATGTTTACCAAAAGCTCTCAAATTCTTTTTAGCCAGTTTTTTTGCAGTTTCAGGATCACCGTTATGTGCGTGCAAAGAGCCGCAGCAAACCTGGTCTTTGGGAGTAAATACCTTGCAGCCGTTTTTTGAAAGAAGATCCACGGTGTCTTTATTGATATCTGCAAACATAACATTCATAAGACATCCGTAAAGAAATGCCGTATCTATTTTTTTCTCTCCAACTGGCTCCGTAATTTCATTGATTACTGAGTCGCTAAATTTTTTAGAAACCTTCGGAGAAAGAGAATCGAGTTCCGCAAGTTTGCCCGACAAAATTTTTAGATTCACAAGCTTTTTAAGAAACAGCGGAAGAAAAGATTGCTGATAATAATATAAAAGTCTCGAGGCGATTTTCAGATTTTGGGGGATTGCTACAAAATATTTAAGTATAATTTTCTTTATCAGTCTTGCAAAAAAAGGGTTGTAAGATGAGTTATCAATCTCTGCTCTTGCAGCTTCTACCATTACACCATATTTGACTCCTGCAGGACAAGCCGTTTCACAAGCCTGGCAATCGAGACAAAAAATCATTTCATCTGCAAAAATATTACTTAAAGGCATCACACCTTCAGCAACGGACTTTATCAGTTTAATTCTCCCCCTCGGTGAGGATCGCTCAAGCTTTGTTAATTCGTAAGTGGGACAAACCGCAAGACACATTCCGCAGTGGATGCATTGAGAAAGAATGTCATCGTCAGGTAAAACACCGAGAAGATTGTCGTTTATTTTTGCCATCTACTAGTTAAACTATAACTTAACTTGTCATTCAGTGGTCATTTGCTTCGCTGTCATTAGGCTTCGCCGTCATTTATTGTAATATTATGATTAACAACAACTGAATGACTATTGACTGACTACCGAATGACAATAAATGACTTTATTTACTTCCTACTAACGAATACTCTTCGCATCTAGGTGATATCGAAAAGATTTTCCCCGGGTTTATAACATTATTCGGATCAATAGCACACTTTATTTTTTTCATCATTTCAACAGCCGGAATTCCGGTTGCCTGTTCAAGAAAATGTTTT
>MGZZ01000190.1:6217-9895 GCA_001802795.1 Ignavibacteria bacterium GWC2_36_12
GTTTTATCGCCTCATTAAAAATAAAATCGAAAGCATTATGAGCGCGGGTAATCTCACTCTGGTCTCTCTCGTCCGTTAAGCAGGTTGGATGAAGATTACCGTCTCCTGCATGACCAAAATTTCCAAATACAACATCAAATCTTTTTGCTGCCTCGGTTACTTTCTCGATCATAACAGGCAATTCACTCCTTGGAACTGTAGCATCTTCCAGGATTGTAGTGGGTCTTTTCCTGGCTAATGCACTGAATGCACTTCTTCTTGCTGCTTTTAAAGTTAAAGATTCTTCTTCGTTTACGGCTTCTTTCACAAACGAAGCATTATTCTTTTTCAAAATATCCATAATAGTATTTGCATCTTCCCTGACTTCACTTCCCCGCCCGTCAACTTCAATTAACAAGATTGCTTCGCTGTTTCTCGGAAGCCCTATTTTGGTATAATCTTCAACACAATTTATTGTTGTGTTGTCAAGGAATTCCATCATACTCGGAACGATATGAGAAGAAATAATTTTTGAAACGGATTTTGCAGAATCTATAAGCTTATCAAAGTATGCAAGTATTGTTATTGATTGCTGCGGCTTTGGAATCAGCTTTAATAAAATTTTTGTAATTATGCCGAGAGTTCCCTCACTTCCCACAATAAAATCCCTGAGATTATATCCGGCAACGTCTTTCATGTTTTTACCACCGGTTTTTAACAACTCCCCGTTCGGTAAAATCATTTCTGTTCCGAGTACATAATTTTTTGTAACGCCGTATTTCAATCCACGTAAGCCGCCGGCGTTGTTTGCAACATTTCCACCGATTGTACAAACATTCAAACTTCCCGGGTCAGGAGGATAAAACAATCCAAACTTCTCAACCTCTTTTTGAAGAACTCCGGTCACAACTCCCGGCTGGACCGTTGCAGTTAAGTTTTGAGTGTCAATCTCAAGAATATTATTCCACTTTGTCATAACAAGTACAATACTGTTCTCAACCGGAACAGCGCCGCCACTTAATCCGGTTCCCGCACCTCTCGGAACTATATTAAACCTTTCCTCGTTAGCTAATTTTACTATTTGAGAGATTTGTTCTTCGTTCTCAGGAAAGACTACTGCTTCGGGAAGGTGTTGAAAGATGGGAGTTCCGTCAAAAGAATAACAAAGCTTATCTTCTTGTGAATCGAAATAGTTATTCGTTCCGACAACATTTCTGATTTTCTCTTTTAGAACAGGATCCATGGAAGATTTCAAATTTTCAAACTACAATACTTAAATATAATCAGTAAGCGAAGGTAAACAAAAAGGAAGATGATGACAGTTCATTTCATCATCCTCCAGGAACAAAATTTCAGGGATACTATTTGATATTCAGAAGTTTATTATAAACGGTTTGATCCGATACTAAATTGTAAGCAGTCCGGAACTGGGTATCATATTTAAGAAGTTCTTCAACTCTCCCTTCCGCACCAAAATACCGGGAAGCCAGCTCACCCTTTATCTCGGTTAGAATTTCATCTTTATAAAGCGTAAGCTCACTATTATCGATTTCTTCAAAATACTTTTTAACATTTTGCAAATCGGCAATAACTTTTTCGTTCAGCTTTTTCTTATTTGCATCCGCTATCAATTCATCAAGTTGTTTTTCAGATTCAGATTTATAAACGAAATTATTTTCTTTAAGATACTTTGTAAACTCGTTGGTTAGTTTTTCATTATTGATAGAAGAAAATTTTTCGTCGATGTTACGGTAATAGTAATAGTCTGCAAACTTAAAGAACAGACCTTTTGCCAGAAGCCCGGCTGTTAAATCGCCTTCAATTTCAAATTCGACTGTAGTATCAGGAGTTATACCACCTGCACCATAAACAATACGATCATTATCCGTCGAATAAGACGTGGCTATCATGGAATCAACATTAATTATTATATCACTTTCCTTCGAATAATCTATTTTCTGAATACATCTTCCGCTCGGCGTGTAATATTTTGCTGTTGTAATTTTAATCGAGGTGTTATAATTCAAAGGCGTTATAGTTTGCACAAGACCCTTTCCGTAAGATTTGGTTCCAAGAATTACACCCCTGTCGTGATCCTGTATAGCACCTGCAACAATTTCAGAAGCAGATGCAGAACCGCCGTTTATTAGAACAACCAGCTTCGCATTCCCGATCATCGGTTCCTGAACAGCATGATATTCTTTTATAGATATCTCATCTCTTCCCTTCGTGGTTACAATCAGTTCACCTTTTTCAAGGAATTTATCAATTATATCAACGGCAACATCAAGCAGACCACCCGGGTTTCCCCTCAAATCAAGGATTAACGATTTAATTTCTTTCTCCGCTTTAAGCTCTTTCAGGGCTTTTTTTACTTCATCACTTGCCGACCGGCTAAAGCTCGTTAATTTCATATAAACGTTATTACTTCTCTCCGGGTAGAATCCATAATATATGAGATTCTTTACTATCACTTCTTCTCTTATAAGATTAAAAATAAGAGTGTCTTTATCACCATTTCTTAATACTTTAAGTTCAACTTCTGTTCCCGGTTTTCCTTTAACCAGCGAAGAAATATCCTCCATATTTGCCGGAGTAATCTTAATGCTTCCGGCTTCCAATAAAATATCGCCGATTCTTATTCCCTGCCTTTGGGCAGAATAACCGTCAAGAACTTCAACTACAGTAACATTATCTCCCCTGATACCGATAGATATTCCAACACCGCCATACTTACCGTTTGTAATAAGTTCTATATCTTCTTTTTTATTCTCGTCTACAAAAATTGTGTAGGGATCAAGGGAGTTCAACATTCCTTTGATACCTTCCCGCATAAATTTTTCAGGGTCAATATCATCAACGTAGTTCAGAGATATTTCTTTATAAACTGATCCAAAGAGATCAATATTTTTCGAAATTTCGAAATATAAATCCCCCTTTCCCGGGAAGAAACCCGAAAACAAAAACAACAGAATTATAGAAAAAAGATATTTGAAATATCTTCGTGATTTCATACATACTCCTTTTTTTCCAATAATACTATTTCGCTTACAACCTTATTATGTACTTCCAGCGCGCTTAATGTTCCATCTATTATTTTAAATCTTTTCTCACTCTCTGCAAGTTTTAAATAACCTTCCCGTACGCGCTTATAAAAAGATGAATCCGAGACTTCAATCCTGTCCAAATCCATATTTTGTTTTAGATTTTTCCTTTTATCAGCAACTTCAACAGGGATATCTATAATAAATGTTAAATCCGGTATTGTAGCTCCGATAGCAAGGTTATTAATGTGCTTAACTGTTTCAAGGTCAATTCCTCTGCCAAAACCCTGGTAAGCTGTTGTCGAATCATGAAACCTGTCCGAAATTACATAGATTCCTCTTTCCAAACAGGGTCTGATTTTTTCCCTTACTAATTGTGCCCTGCTGGCAGAAAAAAGAAAAATCTCTGCTTCCATAAACATGTGGTAATGTTTTTTGTCAAGTAGAATCTCCCGGACCTTTTCGGAAATTTCCGTTCCGCCCGGCTCCCTGATTATCTCGACCTGTTTATTTTTTTCAAGCAGGTATTTCTTCAGAAGTTCTACCTGTGTGGACTTACCGCAAAAATCAATTCCTTCAAAACTAATGAACATGCAAATTGTCTTTAATTATATTTTTTTATGATGTATCTCAATCTTTCAGGCTTAATGTACAT
>MGZZ01000191.1 GCA_001802795.1 Ignavibacteria bacterium GWC2_36_12
TATTAATGCTAATGGAAATCTTGGGGGATATTCTGCGGGGCTTTTGGTAAAAGAAAGGCTTCTCGAGCTTGAGGGAAGTATGAGTATGGAATTGTTTGAATGAAAAATGATGTCTGTCTGAGCCTGCCTGCCTGACGGCAAGGCAGGTCGAAGACTGACAATGGTATTGATGTCACACCTGTCTGCCGACAGGCAGGCTTCGACTTCGCTCAGTGTGACACGAAAATTAATCTAAAGCAAACTCTTCATCGATTTCAACTTCGCCATCCGATTCTCCATAAAAGTACATTTGTCCGTAATTACTTCTTATCAGCTCATTCAATTCATCCTGGTAAAAGAATTTATCTTCGCCAAAAGCAGGATGAAGATCTGTAAGCCAAGTAGCTTTCGTATCATACCTTGCAAAGAACGGTTTCTTGCACCAGTCAGGATTTCTTCCCTGTAGCAAATTCAGAACAAAGACTTTTTGACCATAAATTTCAGCAACTCCTTCAATTACTATTTTACCCGGGAGAGAAGACATTGACGGACCTCTGACTGTTCTTCCTAATCCCGATACTTGTTTATAAGCATCACTGAAAATATTTAGTGCCGAAGCTATTGGAACTTCAAAATATTTTTTTGCACCGGTATTCCTTTCTATAAACATATAATAAGGAATGCAGCCAAGCTTAACCTGCTCTTTCCACATCTTTGCCCAAACTTCTGAATTATCATTAATATGCCTTATTACTGGTGACTGCGTCCTTATCTGGGCACCCGTTCCACGAATTCTTCTTATTGCCTTTTTTGCAACATCTGTTGATAGTTCAACCCAGTGATTATAGTGTCCCATTATCGCAAGATGCTTCCCGGATTTTATAATTTTTTCAAGGAATCTTAAAAGATCATCAGCTTCATTATCTGTAACATATTTGTATGGCCAGTATGCAACCGACTTTGTTCCAATTCTTATATTCTGAATGTGATCAAATTCCTTTTCAAGAAGAGGATCGATATAAACCTTAAGACTTTTCAGATTCATTATCATCGGGTCACCGCCGGTAAAAAGAACATCTGTAATCTCTTTATGATCTCTGAGATAATCCTGGAATCTTGCAGATTCATCAGTTGCAAATTTAAGATCGGTCATTCCAACAAACTGTGCCCACCTGAAACAAAAAGTACAGTAAGCATGGCAGGTTTGTCCGCTGGAAGGAAATATAAGAGCCGTTTCTTTGTACTTATGCTGAACTCCCGGAACAGGTCCCTCATCCATAGATGGAACATTAAGAGTCATTTGTGCAGCAGGATGCGGGTTCAATTCAAGTCTTATTTCCTCAGCCGTTCTCTTTATTTCTTTGACCGGGGAATCATACAATAATATATTTGCCATCCTTTCAAATTGATTATCCGTTAACATGTCTTTTTGCATAAAAGTTAACTGGTACATCGGATCATCGGGGATATTTGCCCAATCAATTAATTCTTCAACTATATAATTGTTGGTTCTGAAAGGAAGGACATTCGATACTACCTTTAATGAGAAGCGTTCTTCTTCACTCAGTGTTTTCAACTGAGGAATGTTATCTATATCGTTGAGGCCAAAAAACCTCATTTTTTTTGGTTCAATCATAACATCCTCGTTTTATTACTAAAAAGACTATTTTAAGAAAAGTAGCCCAGATTTATCAAGAAACCCTAAAAGGGTTTTGTTTCTGGTGCGGGAATATGCACCGGTTATTGCAATATAAAATTTTTATTTAAAGAATCAACAAAAGATTAGATTTTGTGGGTAAATTGCGGAAAAAAGCAGTTTTGAAAACAGCCTTTTATTTAATATCGCCAACTTTACTTATATCGTCTAATCTTACAAATCTTTCATTAAACTTATAAGTACCTTTTTCAGTTTTAACTGTCTTAATAAGTTTTACCGTAACTCCACTCTCTTTTTTCTTCGCTCTTGCTTTATCTGCAAAACTCTGTTGTTTAGCCATTATTTATCTCCTGTAATTTTGTGGCTGCAAATATAAATAAATTGAATTCTTGTAACAATATTGCGGGAATGATTATTGTTTAATCATTGCTTTATTAGGTTAATATCAGTAGTTTAGCAACAAATTTCTAAGGTTTTAATGTTTCTATTAGCGACGATAATTGTACTTTCTTACCTGATTGGTTCGATCCCGACATCTATTATAGTTAGTAAGGCGTCAAGAGGAATTGATATACGGAAACATGGAAGCGGAAATGCTGGCGGAACAAACGTTATGCGTGTTCTTGGGTGGAAACATGGCGTATTTGTTATTCTTTTAGATGCATTTAAGGGCGTACTTGCTGTTGTAGTCGTTGCAAGACTTCATTACGGTTCAATGCCTTTTCAAAATATTACCCCTTTCGATGATTTTACTTTAGTTCAGATAATTGCCGGTATTTCTGCTGTTATCGGGCATGTCTGGACAATCTTTGCCGGATTCAAAGGAGGAAAAGGAATCGCTACTGCTCTCGGTATGTTATTAATGATTATAACTGTTGATATGCTGATCGCCATCGGTGTTTTTATAATCGTAGTTAGTATATCAAGATATGTTTCTCTGGGTTCACTTATCGGTACCATATCGGTACCCTTTTCATTAGTAGTAAGAGAAAATATTTTTAATGTAGATATACCCGGTTATAATACGATTCTTCCTTTTATAATTGCTGTTTCGCTTCTTATTATTTACACACATCGTAAGAATGTTATAAGAATATTAAACGGTTCTGAAAATAAATTGAGCTTTAAAAAGAAACAACTCTCTTAGATTTAAATGAAAATTTCTGTGTTAGGCGCAGGGGGATGGGGAACTACTCTCGCTATTCTCCTTCATTATAACGGACACGATGTAACACTAAGGGAATACAAAAAGGATTATGCTAAGATTCTTGACAAGACAAGAAAAAATGATGCATACCTGCCGGGAATAAAAATACCAAAAGAGATTAAAATTACTCACGATCTTGAAGAGGCTGCAGCAGACAAAAAAATGATTGTGCTTGCTGTACCTTCACAATTCTTAAGAAGCGTTGTAAAAAAAATTAGCTATTCAACTATAAAAAATTCTATTTTAGTAAGTGTTGCCAAAGGAATAGAAAATAATAGTATGCTGACTATGTCCCAGATGTTGAAAGATGTTTTTCCATCAATTGATAATGGACAGATCGGTGTCATTTCTGGTCCAAGTCACGCTGAGGAAGTAAGTAAAAAAATTCCGACTGCTGTAGTAGCTGCATCGAGCAACATAGAAACATCTAAATCTGTACAGGTTGCCTGTATGACAGCTTATTTCAGAGTTTATTCATCTTTAGATATAGTTGGTGTCGAACTCGGTGGAGCGTTTAAAAATGTAATTGCAATTGGTGCGGGTATTGTAGATGGAGTAAAATTCGGCGATAACACCAAAGCTGCTATTATGACAAGAGGCATTGCAGAGATTTCAAGATTAGGAGAAGCAATGGGTGCTCAGCCCGATACTTTTGCCGGGCTTTCCGGTATGGGAGATTTAATTGTAACCTGCATGAGCCGCCACAGTCGTAATCGTTACGTGGGTGAGCAGGTAGGCTCAGGCAAAAAATTAAAAGAAGTTTTAAAATCTATGCAGATGATTGCAGAAGGCGTCGAGACTTCCCGCTCCGTAACACAGCTTTCAAAAAAACATAATGTTGAAACACCAATTGCTGACGAAGTTTATAAAATCCTTTTCGAGAACAAAGACCCTGTTAAAGCTACAACCGACCTTATGACAAGAGATATGAAAAAGGAATAGTTCGATTTAGGATTTGTGAATTCGGATTTAGGATTTGAATCTCATCACTCATTATCTCATTACACATTATCCCTTTTATAAGGCAAAGTTGTAAATCCCTCCTTCTTAATTTATTTTTCCGTTGTGAGTAAAGAAGATATTCTAAATGGCTCGGTCCAGTATATTAAAGCTGTTGGACCCAAACGCGCCGAAGCTTTTAACAAAGTCGGCATTAAAACAATAAAAGATCTTCTCTTCTACTTTCCAGTTAGGCATATTGACAGAACAAACATTCTTTCTGCTTCCAAAGCTTACGATTATGTTCTAAACGGATATGACGGCGAGCTTACAATTATCGGAAAGGTTATAAAAAAAGACCATAGGAGATTCGGCAAAAGAGAAATATTAAAAGTACACTTTAGAGATGAGTCGGGATTTTTTGAGTGTGTCTGGTTTCAAAGTGCAAAATATTTTATTAATGTCTTTAACGAAGGAAACATTTTTGCTGTTTCGGGAAAACCCACGACTTCAAAATATGGAAATCTTCAGTTTGCTCATCCGGACTTTGACAGGATAACCGAAGACGAATCAAAAAGTTTTCTTAACACAGGAAAAATTATTCCGATCTATAGAATTCCTAAAGAATTGCGAAGCAAAAATATTGGCGATTTTTCACTAAGAAAGATAATTAATAATGCCGTTGAAAATTATGCTGAGCAATTAGAAGAAAATCTTCCTGATTACATTGCTTCAGATAATAATCTCCCCGACATAAAAGAATCTGTAATAAACTATCACTTCCCATTAAGTAAAGAGAAGCTGGCAGAAGCAAAAAGAAGATTTAAATTCGAGGAACTTTTTTACTTAGAGATTTTAGTCGCTTTAAGAAAGAAACAATATAAATCAAAACTCACCGGGCATTCACTCAGCATAAAAACGCACCTGGTAAAAGATTTTCTAAAAACTCTCCCATTTGAATTAACAAAAGCCCAGTTGAAGGTTCTATCGGAAATTAAAAATGATATGATGTCTGATGTGCCGATGAACAGGCTTCTGCAGGGAGACGTTGGAAGCGGTAAAACAATTGTCGCCCTTATTGCTATGCTTATCGCCGTTGATAATGGTTTCCAGGCAGCCATAATGGCACCGACTGAGGTTCTTGCCGATCAGCATGCAAAAAATATTTCCAATTATATGAAAAAACTGAAAGAACTTACCCACAGAGAAATAAAAGTGAGCCTTTTAATCGGCGGTCAAAAAAAATCTTTGCGTAATAAAAACCTGGAAGATATCGAATTAAAGGAAGCAGACATAATTGTTGGAACTCACGCTTTGTTTGAAGAGAAAGTCAGATTCAGCAACCTCGGTTTAATTGTTATTGATGAGCAGCATCGCTTCGGAGTTGCTCAAAGAGGAAAGCTACAGGCAAAAGGCATTACTCCTGATGTAATTGTCATGAGCGCAACTCCGATCCCGAGGACTTTAACAATGACTGTTTACGGAGACCTCGATCTTTCTATAATTGATGAAATGCCTTCTAACAGGAAACCCGTTAAGACAATCTTAAGAGGTGAAGATAAACTTCCCGACATTTTAAAGTTCATTAAGGACAAATCAAAAGAAGGTTACCAAAGCTTTATAGTCTATCCTTTAGTCGAAGAATCTGAGCTACTCGAACTGAAGGATGCGTTATCATATTATGAAATGTTAAGAAGCACTTACCTGAAAAATCTGAGAGTTGGTCTTGTTCATGGAAGAATGAGCTGGCAGGAAAAAGAAGAAGCAATGCTTTTATTCCGTAAAAAACAATTTGACGTTCTCATTGCCACAACAGTTATAGAAGTGGGAATAGATATTCCCGATGCAAATATTATTCTTATTAATGATGCCAACCGGTTCGGGCTTTCCCAGCTTCATCAACTTAGAGGAAGAGTAGGAAGAGGAAACAAACAGGCTTTTTGTATTCTCGTAACAAAAGAAGAAATAGCAAAAAGAAGTGAAAAAGAGAACAAAGAGCTCGAGTTCATGTCTTCTTCCGAAATTGAAAAACAAAAAGCCGCAATAAGATTGCAATCTATGGTGAAATATAATGACGGCTTTAAAATCGCCGAGATAGATTTAAAGCTGAGAGGACCCGGAGATATTTTTGGATTAAGACAAAGCGGTTTTCCCGAATTTAAATACGCCGACATTATAACAGATTCAAAATTAATTCTTCAGGCTAAGCAGGAAGCTTTTAAAATAATAGATGAAGATCCCGAACTTAAACTTCCCGACAACCAATCCATAAAAAAAATTCTTACAAAAAATTATTCCGACAATCTCAGGTACTCCGGCATCGCATGATTTTTTTTCCATGAGTTTCTTCTCAACCATGAGATTTAAAATTTTTTCTCTCTAATAAAAAAAATTGTTGACTTAGAATTTTTTTTTGTTGAAGTTTGTTGTGAAAAAATTTTAAAAACTTTTTTGAAGACGTTCGATAAAATTTTTCATGAAAAATAATTTGAGTGATGCTAAAAAACTTATTGACTTCTGTTTATTAATAATTATATTTGCTAAAAAAATAAAAGGAAAATTATTTTATCAGACTTGCCCGACGTTAGATTGAATGTCGCATTAACGTTCAATGTCAAACCTGCCTGTCTCGACTTGGCAGAGCCAAGACGGGAAAGTGAAACCGGTAACAACGGTAAACAAACTTTCACCGAAGACCTATCTCCAATTCTTAACCAGACTCAGGTCCAGACACAAAAATCTATTGACGCTTACGCTGAGTGGGATACATGGGAAACAATCAATGCAGTTAAAGCAGCGATTGAATTTTTTCATGAAGTTACTTTAGTAGAGGCTGATGAAAATGCTTTCGAAACATTGAGACAACTAAAGCCGGACATTGTGTTCAACATTGCAGAAGGCTTTAACGGAATGAGCCGGGAAGCACAAATCCCTGCTATACTTGATATGCTGCAGATTCCATACACGGGTTCCGACCCGCTTACGCTTGCAACCTGTCTCGATAAATCGAGAACTAAAGAAGTTTTATCATACAATAAAATCCCCAATCCGAAATTTCTTCTTGTTAACAGCCAGGAAGAGGCTGACAATCTTGATTTTGATTATCCGCTTATTGTTAAGCCGGTATCGGAAGGTTCGAGCAAGGGCATCTTCTCTTCATCATTCGCAAAAAATTTATCGGAACTTAAAAGTGAAATCGGCAGAATAGTTGCCGAATACAACCAGCCGGCACTTATCGAAGAATTTTTACCGGGGAGAGAATTTACTGTGGCAATAATAGGGAACGGTAATGAAGCTGAAGTTCTTCCGGTTGTAGAAATTCAATACAATGATTTCCCTGAAGACTTCATCCCGATTTATTCCTATGAAGCTAAATGGATTTTAGACACAAAGGAAGATCCACTGGAGGTTTTTAGCTGTCCCGCAAAAATTGATAAAAAACTCGAAGACAAAATAAAAAGTACTGTGCTTCAAACATACAATATTCTTCGCTGCAAAGACTGGAGCCGTATCGATATTAGATTAGACAAGAATGGAGAGCCAAACATCATTGAAGTTAATCCTCTGCCGGGAATTCTCCCGAACCCGGAAGAGAATTCCTGTTTTCCGAAAGCTGCAAGGGCTGCCGGGATGAATTATAACAAGATGATTAATAAGGTGCTCTTTGCAGCAGCTAAGAGACATAAATTAATATGAAGACTGATAAAAAAATCCTGATTTGTTATAACTCGCCTGCAAGTATTTTCCCGGTTTACAATGGTAAACCCCTGGAGAGTAACATTTTATTAAACGATCTTTCTGAAACAGGATTCTTACAAAACATAGGGAAAATCAGAAAGACTCTGCATAAGTATTTTAATGTTGTAGAAACTCTTGCTGTCGATAGGAATGTTCAGAAGATTGTTAACAAAATAAACAGGTTTTCCCCCGATGCAATATTTAACTTCGTCGAATCCGTTGAGGGAGTTTCTTCTTACGAATACTGCACTGCCGGACTTTTTGAACTACTCGGTTTTGAATATACGGGTAATACACCTTTTTGTCTTGGGAATTGTCTTAATAAGGAAAGAACAAAGAACATACTTCGTTCATTTAAAATAAGAACCCCAAAGTCTTTTACGTTCCACAGAAACACCGGGATCAACCTAAAGAAATTTGATTTAAAGTTTCCAGTAATCCTGAAACTGTTAAATGAAGATGCAAGCATTGGAATATCGGAGTATTCAGTTGTAAATAATCCTGATGATTTTAAAAAACACTTAGATTTTCTTTCCGGTACATACAAGCAGGACATTATAGCGGAAGAATATATAGATGGAAGAGAACTCAATGTAGCAATTCTCGGAACAACAGTTTTACCCGTATCTGAAATTGATTTTACAGGTTTGCCGGAAAACTTACCGAAGATAGTTACGTATGACGGCAAATGGATTGCTGAAAGTACCTATTACACGTTTACAAAACCAAAGTGTCCGGCTGACCTCGATAAGAAATTAAAAAAGAAAATTACTACTATAGCTCTTGAAGCTTTTTACGCGTTAAGCTGCCGTGATTATGCCCGTGTCGATATAAGGCTCGATAAATCCGGCAGACCTTATGTAATAGAAGTAAACCCGAACCCGGATATATCGGAAGATTCCGGTTTTGCAAGAGCAGCAGCCGCAAAAGGAATTAGTTATCCTGATCTGCTCAATACAATTGCAAATTTCGCAATAAACAGAAAAAAGAATGATTCGAAGAGTCAGGCAGTCTGATGTTGAAAAGATAGAAAAGATTTTAAAAAAGATTCCGCAATTCACGGTAATTGAAATTGAGATTGCGATGGAACTTGTAAATATAGCTGTTAATAATAAAACACAAACAGATTACAACGTATTTGTGTTTGAACAATATGAAAACGTTCTGGGTTATCATTGCACAGGCAAACGTCCTCTTACGGATGCTGTGTACGATATGTACTGGATTGTTGCCGATCCGGAGTCACAAATTAAAGGTGTTGGCACAAAATTAGTGGAGCATGCAGAACTGTTTGTAACTGAAAAAGGCGCAAGGTGGCTTTTAGCCGAAACTTCTTCAAGAGAAAGCTACACAAGGACAAGAAATTTTTATTTAAGAAATAATTTTTCAATCGTTGCCGAGATAAATGATTTTTACTCGGCTGGCGACAACCTGATTGTTTTCGGGAAATATTTTAAATAACTGTTTGTTTTTTAGTAAACCGTTAAAACGGTTTCACAAATTTAGATTTTCTCAGGTTAACCCACGACTTAGGTCCTGGATTAATAAAACCAAAACAGAGATTAGCCGTTTCAACGGTTTAAATAAATAATAGTTGAAACGAGAAGCTTGAGCTTAGTAAAACAAACAAAAGGTTAGTCATGGAACTGTGGCAGCAGATGATAAGAGACAGTATTCATACTGTCGATCAGCTTGTGGAAAAATTCAATATAGACAGAAAAGTTGCAGAAGATCTTGATGAATTTTTCCAGGCAAGGATCAACCCGTATTATTTCAGTCTTATTCGTTACCCGGGAGATCCAATTTGGCTGCAATGTGTACCCAATAAAGCTGAACTCGAGGACTTTGATGCTGACGAAGATCCTTTAATGGAAGATGCAATGAGTCCTGTCCCTAATATTACTCACCGCTATCCTGACAGAGCTCTCTTTCTTGTTACGAGTCAGTGTGGACTTTATTGCCGTTTCTGTACAAGAAAAAGAAAAGTCGGCGATTATGAAAAAATCTCCATGAAAGGTCTCGAAAGTGCTTTCGAATATCTTGAACAGCACACAGAGATAAGAGATGTTATTCTTTCAGGTGGTGATCCTCTTATGCTTACAGATACAATGCTCGAGAAAATCCTTAAAAGAATAAGGGAAATTCCTCACATCGAGATTATAAGACTTGGAACTAAGATGCCTTGTGTACTTCCACATAGAATTACGGAAAATCTTTGTGAGATGATAAAGAAATATCACCCTGTTTATGTAAATACTCATTTTAACCATCCATGGGAAATAACTCCCGAAAGCAGCAAAGCATGTGAAATGCTTGCAAATGCCGGTATTCCGGTCGGCAACCAGATGGTATTAATGAAGGGAGTCAACGATGATCCTGCAGTTGTAAAAGAGCTGATGCAGAAATTATTAAGAATAAGAGTTCGTCCTTACTATATGTATATGGCAGATGAGACCAAAGGTGCAAATCATTTCCGCACTTCAATTGAAACCGGCTTAAACATAATTGAAAACCTGCGCGGGCATACAAGCGG
>MGZZ01000192.1 GCA_001802795.1 Ignavibacteria bacterium GWC2_36_12
CATATGTCTTATATAGCAGATATTGGTGTTTCTTATTTTGCAGTAGGAACAAACATTGCTGATCTTGGTTCAATAGCGCTTACATATAAAACACTCGATTTCGGTAATATACCAGTTACGACCTTTGATAATCCTGATGGTACCGGTCAAACTTATTCCCCCGGCTTCTTTGTAGTTGGATTAACTTACGCTAAGTCTGTCACTAATAAAGTAGCAGCCGGTTTTAACTTTAAGATAATTAATGAATCGATAATGAACACAAGCGCTTCCGGAATTGCTATTGACTTTGGAGTCCAGTATAAATTTGATAACAGTTTTTCAATCGCCGCGGCTGTTAAAAATATAGGTACGAATATGGAATATACAGGCGAGGACTTGAAAATAAGAACGGAAGTACCTGGAAGCGGTTATGGCAGTGGCAACGGCATTTACCAGGCTGATGCAGAATCTTTCGAGATACCAAGTTATTTTGAATTAAGTACTTCATATAATTTTATCTTCAATGAGCAAAACAATATTTTGCTTGGCACTACCTTCAGGAATAATAATGCACTTGAGGATCAATTAAAATTTGGTTTGGAGTATGGCTTTCAGAATATCTTTTTCATTCGCGGAGGATACGATATGCTGCTTGAAAATGTAGACGATAATGTTTTTGGACTTGCTTTGGGTGCTGGTCTGGATTACAGCTTTTCAGACGGAATAGGGGTAGTATTTGATTACGCCTATATGGAAGTAAAAGAATTCCCCACTCCCAATCATGTGTTTACAGTTAAATTAGCTATTGAGTAAATATTCTTATTTTTTTGCTCAAGGAGGCGTCCACAAGGACGCCTTTTTTATTTTCTTTGTTTATTAATATATTGTTGGTGTGAAAAAATTTCTAATGTTTGCCGTGTTGCTTTTTCTTACGGCATTTGTAAATGCTCAGGAGAAAAAGCCCGATTTTGATTTTGAATTTGACTATGCCCAGTTTGGTTACGATTCCTCTTCAAATCGAATTGAATTTTATTATTCCTTTAATCCGAACAATCTTTTACAGAAAATTTCTGATTCAACAGTATATGTTGAAGGAATACTTGATATTTCTATTAAAGATTCAAGCACTGATAATGAAGTCATGAAAAAACTCTGGAAATTATCTCATAAGCTTAGTAATTCTATTGAAGGTCTGGTAGGGATTAATGATTTCTTACTTTCGAGAGGCACATATAAATGCACAATTGGAGGAATGGATTCAATCGACAGCGAAAATAAAAAGTATTATACAGAGTATATCAAAGTTGATCCGTTTGTAAGTGAGAAGATCTCAATCAGTAATCTCCAACTTGCTTCCAGAATAATTCCAGACAGCGATAATAAACTATCGAAGTTCTATAAGAATAGTTATGAAGTCATTCCCGTTCCCACTTCGATATTCGGAGAGAATCAACCTGTTGTATTTTTTTATTATGAGTTATATAATCTCAAAGGGCAAGATAGCGGATATCCATTGAAGCTTAGCTCTTTAATATTTAATAGTAAAGGAGAATTAATCTCAAACAAGTTTAAGAAAATTTCCACAAACGTCGATTCAAGAGCGGAGGTTGGAAGTATAAATATTAATAAATTTCCTACTGACAAATACACATTAATAATTACCCTTATTGATAGTGTGAACAATTATGGAATTTCTTCTTCAAAAAGATTTTATATATACAATCCTTCTGTCGAGGTAACCGATTCGCTCTATAATGAATCAGCTACAAATGTACTTGCTACCCAGTTTGGTGTAATGTCTGAAGAGGAGCTAGACGATTTATTCGAAAAATCAAAGTATATTGCTACATCATCAGAAATTGACCAATATGATAATCTAACAGGAGCAGAGGGGAAAAGATCATTTAGTAATCAGTTCTGGATAGCAAGAGATTCTGATCCTTCTACTCCAAGGAATGAATTCTATTTAGATTATCTGGACAGGATTCAGCGCTGTAACCAGGTATATTCTACTCTTGGCAAACAAGGTTGGAAAACCGACAGGGGAAGAGTATATCTTAAATATGGAGAGCCCAGTGAAATAGAAAGATTCCCGAATCAACTGGATACCAAGCCTTATGAAATTTGGTATTATAATGAGATTCAGGGAGGAGTAATATTTATTTTTGCCGATCTTACAAACTTTTCAGATTATCAGGTTATCCATTCAACTGCGAGAGGTGAATTGCGTGACGATAACTGGGAAAGGAGAATAAACTCTCTTTAATCCGAAGAAGTTATTCCTGTGAACAACTCTTTTAATTTTCTTCTATATTTAACTTTTTCCAGCCTTTTGCTTAATTTAAACCTACCTTGGTATTATCTGTGAAAAATATTTTAGAATATATTCTTTATTTATTTCTTAGTGGTATTGTTGGATTATGCGGACTAAGTTTATCAAGAAAGCTTTCAACTATCTTTACATTTCTCTTTTTCTATATCATCCCGGTTAGGAAACCGGTAGTATTTGATAATCTCAGAAAAGCATTTCCTGAACTTGAAGAAAAGGAAATAAAAAAAATTGGGTTTGAGTGTTACAGGAGTTTTATTACCAGCTTCCTCGAAATTTTGTATATGCCGAGAATGAAACGTAGTGATATAATAAATATATTAGATGCGGGCAATGCAGATCTCATCGTAAAAAAATATCAGCATAATAAGGGAGTTATACTCCTTTCTGCACATTTCGGAAACTGGGAATTAATAGCTGCATCGGTTAGTGCCAGGATAAATATTCCTTTCCATGTTGTGGTAAAGCATCAAAGAAATCCCTATGTAGATAGAAAGATAAATTCTATGAGGACAAAATGGGGAAATAAAATTGTTTCACTGGGAATTTCTTTCAGGAACATATATAAAGAGCTTAAGAATAAAAATCTTGTTGCAATGGTAGCTGATCAAAGGGGTCCGGCTGAAGGATTAAGAGTAAAATTTTTTGGTATAGAAACGTCAATATATTCCGGTCCTGCAATCCTGGCATTAAAAACAGGAGCTCCATTAATTTACGGCTTAACAATAAGACAACCTGATTTCAGCTATAAAGTGATTATTGATGAAATTAATTTGGAGAATCTCCCTGATGATGAAGAAGAAAAAGTTAAAGAAATAAGCCAGCGTCATACTTCTTTTTTGGAAAAATATGTTCGTGAGTATCCGGAACAATGGTTGTGGATGCATAAAATATGGAAATATTAAAAAATGATTAACAAAGAAAAAATATTAGTAATTCAAACTGCTTTTTTGGGGGATGCAATATTGACACTACCGATGTTGCAAAAACTTAAAGAAATGTATTCTGAATCTGAGGTGGATGTTATATCGAATCCGGAGACGTCTGAAATCTTCTCTTCATCTCCTGCAGTAAATAATGTTTTCATTCTGGATAAAAAGAGAGAGCACAAATCAATATTCTCTGTAATAGGATTTGCCAAGAAGCTTAAAGAGCGGAATTATACTAAACTTTTTTCACCACACCGTTCTTTTAGAACAGCGCTGATTGTTTTTTTCTCAGGAATAAAAGAAACGTACGGTTTTGACAACAGCAGCTTAAAACATGTTTATAAGCATATTATCAAATACAATTATAAAGAACACGAAGTAATGAGAAATCTCGACTTGGTAGGTTTTAATCATAATGATGATAATTTGAAAATATTGCCTGAGCTATCAGTTGTTTCTGAACAACAGAAAAGAGTTAATGATTTTTTAACACAACACGACCTGAATAACATAATTGCAATAGCACCCGGAAGCGTATGGAATACAAAAAAATATCCTGTTGAATACTTTGAAAAAATAATTGATTATTTTACATCAAAATTTTATAAAATAGTTTTAATAGGAAGTGTAAAGGATGAAGTTTTGTGTAACGATTTATTATCAAGGTTCAGGCAAAATGTAATATCTACAGCAGGTAGGTTTTCAATCATCGAAACAGTGCAAATCTTGAAAAAAGCTAAACTTTTAATTTCAAATGACAGCGCCCCGACACATATGGGAGTTTGCGCAAATATTCCGGTTTTAACATTATTCTGTTCTACTTCTCCTGCTTTCGGCTTTTATCCTTATAACGAAAGAAGTAGCTATTTAAGTGTTGATGATTTATCTTGCAAGCCTTGTGGTATACACGGTTATGAAGAATGTCCTATCGGGACATTTGACTGCGGTAAGAAACTTAATCCACAAATAGTAATCTCGAAAATAGAAAAGATGCTGAATGATTAATACAAAATTTGCCGCGTTAGTAAATATAGATAATGAAATGGAAGAATCGGTACAAAAAGCCAAGAAATTATATTTGGAAGGTACAATTTTTGTTCATCCTACCGATACAATATATGGTTTTGCTGCTAATCCCTTTAATGACGAGACCGTGCAAAAAATAAACGAGATAAAACAACGCGATATAGGTAAAAAATATATTTTACTTATTAATAATGTTGATAACCTTTTAACATATACTGATATTCAATCGGAAAAACATCTCGATTTTTTAATCTCAATCTGGCCAAATCCTGTTTCAGTTATTCTTAAATTGAATAAAAAGACTTCAGAGATATTAAAAAGTGAAACGGCTGCGTTCAGAATTCCAAATCACAGGTTTAGTTTAAAACTGTTGAATGCTATTAAAATGCCGATGATATCAACAAGTGTAAATAGGAAAGATGGTGAGCCTTTTATTGATCCGATAATGATTAGAGATGAATTTGGTTCCGATGTAGATACAATCTTTTATTCTGATAAAAAACTATTTTTTGAATCTTCTACAATTATTGATTTGAGCGATAGTAAACTATTATTAATCCGGGAAGGCAAAATTAAATTTGCAGAGTTATTAAAGAAGTTCAGTTAGGGTTGCTGAGTGAAATTTATTAATAAACTTAAAAAAGTTAAAAATTATTTTGTGCTTATAATTCCTGATCAATCGTCATCGGAAACCAGGTCACGTAAACTTTCTTTAAGTAAGATTATCGGAATTCTTCTGGGATATACGTTGTTAATATCTTTTTTAGGATACGTATTTTTTTCAGTTACACCCATAGGCAACTTGTTTTTTCCAAAGACCAAAACTTTTTCTGAACAGGAAATTGCAAAGATTAATGAACTTAACAGCCGGATGCTATTTTTGTCTAAGGAACTTGAGAATCTTAAATCAACAAATGAAAAATTAAGGAACGCTATAATTCTTGGAGACTCATCAGTTATTGAATCTTTAAATGTAAAGGATACGGGATCTCTTAAGAAAAAAGCTGGTGGAAATATCTTATCCGTAATTAAGTATCTTTTTTTCCCCGAAGAAGGCAGTGAAGAAAAAATTGATTATTTTATTAAGCCGGTTAATGGATTTATCAGCAGAGGTTTTAATACTGACAAAGGTCATATAGGAATAGATTTTGTAGTAAAAGTTGGCTCCCCGGTTTATGCTGCGGCAAACGGGTATGTTGTTTTTGCTGATTATACATCCAGAGATGGCTATATGATGATAATTAATCATACTAATGATTATATTACTGTGTATAAGCATTGTTCAATATTGTTAAAGAAGATCAGAGACAGGGTTTTTCAGGGAGAATTAATTTCTTTAAGCGGTAATTCCGGTGAAATTACGACCGGACCGCATCTGCATTTTGAAATATGGAAACAGGGACAACCAATTAATCCCAAGAATGTATTTTCTAATAAATAAAAGGAGATGTAAAATTGATTAAGCCAAAAAACTTTGAAGATGGTACCGATGAGGTAACGATTATCAGCTCCGGGGTAGTTATTGAAGGGAAACTTTCCAGTAAAGGAAATGTTAGAGTTGATGGTACGGTAAAAGGTGATGTGAACGTAAACGGAAGTGTCACGGTAGGTGAAAGTGGCGATATTAACGGAGAAATTGAGGCTGATATTATAACTGTTGGCGGAAAGATAGTCGGTAAGCTCAATGCAAAAGAGAAAGTTGTACTTGAAGCTAAAGCAGTTTTAAGAGGAGATTTAATTACTAAGATATTAGTCGTTGAGGCAGGTGCCAAATTTGACGGTAACAGTAAAATGGGCGAAAGCGGATCTTCTGTACCTAAGCCTAATCTGCCTCCGCCATTAACAAAATAGCAATGAAAGAAAATCCTGATAAGAAAAACGACTGGGGGGTTTATCTTAAGGATTATGCGCCTTATCTTGGCTTAGGACTTCAGTTGGCTGTTACAGTTGCAGCGATGGCTTTTCTGGGAATTTGGCTTGATGGTAAGTTTAATTCTTCTCCATGGCTAACAATTGTTTTCTCCTTTTTAGGTGTTTTCGCCGCTTTATATAATTTTATTAAACAGGTTATTAAATCGGGCAAATGATTAGAACAAAGAGATTCTTTCTGTTTGTTTTAATTTTTTCCCTGATTTTGATTTCTACCTGCGCTTTGTTTTTTGCAAATATCTTCTCATTTGCTCAATTCGTTTCCATTCTTCTTGCTTTAGGGATCACAACTATTAACTTTATTACCGGATTTTTGTCTGCAAAAGCCAGCCTGAAAAAAGATGATGAAACCTTTATAAAAATCGTTTTTGGCTCGATGATAATTAGGCTTTTTTCATTACTTCTGATAGTTTTGTTATCGTTGATTTTTTTGGATATAAATCAGAATAGTTTTATATTTTCAATCTTCATTTTTTACATTTTGTTTTTATTCATTGAAGTCTATTACCTGAATTTTCCAAAAACATAACAATTTTAATGCTTATTGAAGGGATAAAAGATACGTTAGCAACTAATAATATGGTTCAGCATTCATCTGCTGGAGAAGGTGGAGATTGGATTCTGCATCATATATTGGACAATAACTATCTCGATTTCGAGCCATTTGGAACTATCCCGTTGCCACATTTAGAACTCTTCGGTATAGACCTATCCATCACACGTTACGTTGTATTTATGTGGGTAGTAGCTGTACTTCTGATCTTAATATTAGCATCAGCTTCAAAAGCGTATAAAAAGTCCTTGATTCCGAGGGGATTCGTGAATATTGTTGAGATGATGATAATCTTTGTAAGAGATGAAATTGTACGACCAACAATTGGAAAAGATTATCAAAAATACCTTTCTTACCTTTTAACAATTTTCTTTTTTATCCTGTTTAGTAACCTTTTTGGGTTATTGCCTTATTCGGCTACAATAACAAGTAATATTGCTGTTACAGCGGCTTTGGCGGGTTTAAGTTTTATAATGACTCAGTTAGGAGGAATTAGAAATTACGGATTCTTCGGTTACTTTAAAGCTATGGTTCCTCACGGGATGCCAACTGTAATTTTACCCTTAATAATTGTTGTGGAGATTTTAGGACTTTTTACTAAACCCTTTGCCTTGTGCATTCGTCTTTTTGCGAATATGATTGCCGGGCACGTGGTTATTTTATCACTTATTGGTTTAATATTCATTATGGGTTCTATATTTGTAGCACCCGTTTCGATTGTTTTTGCTTTATTTATTTATATGCTTGAATTGTTAGTTGCATTAATTCAGGCATATATTTTTACTATGCTGTCTTCACTATTTATAGGTATGGCAGCTCATCAGGAACATTAACAAAAAATTAAGGAGATAATTTCATGGATTTAGGATGGTTAAGCGCTGGTTTAGGCGCAGGCATTGCAGTAATAGGTGCTGGTCTGGGTATCGGTAAACTCGCTGCTTCTGCACTTGAAGCTATGGGCAGGCAGCCTGAAGCGGCAGGTCCGATCAGAACAAACATGATTATAGCTGCTGCGTTGATTGAAGGCATCGCATTCTTTGCACTTGTTATTTGTATCTTGCTTGCTGTTAAATCATAGTAAACAAGGTTAGCTACTAAAAATCAGGATAAAAAATTATGCTTTTGCTTAATTCTTTAGTAGTTCTCGTATTAGCTTCAGAAGGAGGAAGCCTTGTTGATGTTAATCCGGGATTAATATTTTGGACGGTTGTTACTTTCTTAATTCTTCTTCTTGTACTTAAAAAAGTAGCCTGGAAACCTATACTTACCGCCTTGGGTCAAAGGGAAGATGCAATAAAAGACTCCCTTGAAAAAGCTGAAAAAGCCAAAGAGGAGGCACAAAAAATTCTTCAGGAAAATCAGGCTTCAATAGTAAAGGTTGAAGAGGAATCGAGGAAAATAATTGAGCAAAGCCGTGTTTATGCAGATAAGCTAAAAGAGCAGATAATCCGGGATAGTAAAGTGCAAGCTCAGAGAATCATTGAAGATGCATCATCTGAAATTGAGAGAAAGAAAGAAGAAACTTTTAATGAATTAAAAACGAGAGTTGCAGAAATTGCTATCCAGGCAGCTGAAAAGATTCTGAGCGAAAATCTAAACAAAGATTCGAATAAAAAGCTTGTTAATAAATATATAGATGAAATTCCAAGAAACTGAAAATGACTGAGACTAAAGTTTCAATAAGGTATGCTAATTCTCTTATGGATATCGCTTTGGAGAAGAAGAGCATTGAGCAATTATCAAAAGATATGGGATTGATCCGGTCGGCTCTTCATTCAAGTATGGGATTAAGGAGATTACTGGAGAATCCAATAATTAAGTTTGAAAAGAAAAAGTCTATTCTCGAAGAAATATTTAAAAAGAAAGTTTCTGATGATTCGATGAACTTTATATTGTTTATTGTTGAAAAAAAACGTGAGGAGTTTCTCGAGAGTATTATTTTAAAGTTTCTTGAACTCAGAGATGAACAACTGGGTATAATAAATGTTGATGTAAAAACTGCATTTGAATTCAGTGAAGATCAAAGGGAAAAATTAAAAGATAAGCTGGAGAGGATGTTCGATAAAAAAGCCCGGTTAAATTTTAATATTGATAAGGAAATTATTGGTGGATTTGTAGCAAGGATTAATGATACTGTGTATAATGCTTCGATAAAACACCAGCTGGAACTGTTAAAAAAAGAATTCTTCAAGGGCAGCATTCAATTAAATTAGAAAGAATTTTAAAAGGGAAATAAAATGGCTGAAGTAAGACCAGATGAGATATCTGCTATACTTAGAAAACAACTATCTGGCTTTGAGAGCGAAATGGATGTTTATGATGTTGGTACTGTTTTACAGGTTGGCGACGGTATCGCCCGTGTTTATGGCTTAACGAAAGTAATGGCAAGTGAGCTGGTAGAATTTCCAAACGATGTTTTTGGAATGGTTCTTAACCTGGAAGAAGATAGTGTTGGCTGTGTTTTGTTTGGTGATTCAACCCTCGTTAAAGAAGGAGATACGGTTAAGAGAACTAAAAGAGTTGCGTCTGTACCGGTTGGAGAAGAGATGCTGGGAAGAGTTGTTAATCCACTCGGGATTCCGATTGACGGGAAAGGTTCTATAAGTACAAATAAGTTTTATCCAATAGAAAGAAAAGCTCTCGGTGTTATTCAAAGACAGCCTGTTAATGAGCCTCTCCAAACAGGAATAGCTGCTATTGATGCAATGATTCCAATAGGACGTGGACAGAGAGAGTTGATTATCGGTGACAGACAAACAGGTAAAACTGCTATAGCAAT
>MGZZ01000193.1 GCA_001802795.1 Ignavibacteria bacterium GWC2_36_12
GACAATAATATTTCTATCTTTTGCAAGAGTCACACTTGTAAAGCCTTCTATTACCACTCTAATTTTCCATATTGATGTTCAATAATTACTCTTTTTTTCTCCGATAAAGATTGCTTTGTGTCAAAATATTGACAGTAAACATTGCACTCGTGATCTAAGTTTACCTATGAAATTATTATCAACAAACAAAAAAGGAGTACTAAAAATGCAAACACGTTTCTCAATTCAATCTGCTTTAATAGCCGGGTTGATTGCAACAGCAGCAATGACTGCTTTTACTTTCATGGCACCATTGATGGGATTTGAGATGAATATACCTCAAATGTTGGCAGGTACAATGGGTGCACCAATAATTGTTGGGTGGATAGCTCATTTTATGATTGGAGAAATTCTTGCAATAAATTTTGCATTAATATTTCTTAAAAGAACAAACAGAACATCGACACTTAAAAGCGGAGCTTTATTCGGGCTTATACCATGGTTTATTGCACAAGTAATGGTAATGCCGATGATGAGTATTTTAGGAGGCAGTAGTTACTTTGTGGGATTTTTTTCCGGCTCAATAATTATTGCTTTGGCAAGTTTGGTAGGTCATTTAATTTACGGCTCAACACTCGGTGTTATCTATAAACCACAATTAGTTACTGCTACTGCTTCTGTATAAAGAGGATTAAAATGAAATTAAATCGTAATCAAAAAAAAACTTTTCTAATCGGGTTGCTGCTCATCGCAGCAGCCTTTTTAGTTTGGATTGGATTTGGAGCTGAAATATTTACCAAAACTCAAGTGCTCATTGAAAAGAAGGATGAGTTATTGGGAACTACTTACAAAGAGTGGAAGGATCAATTTGTTCTGGGATTGGATTATGCATTGGGTTTTATATTTATACTGAGCGTGGTAATATTCATAATAATATTTAAGTTAAAAGATAGAAAATAGACTTTTATTCATAAGTGCTTCTGACAAAACAAATATTAATGCAATATTACGAAAAACTCAATACCCTGTAACAAGTTGGCTTACTTAAATAGAAAAGGGTAAATGATGATTGTTAGTAAATACCTCAACAGGCTTGTTTCTTATGATGGAAAAATATTTGACTGCGATTTTAAACAGATGCTCGCAACTTCTTCTTTTTGTTTCTTTTCAGTTTGTGCATTAACGGTGAATGCAAAACAGATAGCGAAAACAAGAACCAGAGAAAGATAGATCATTCTAATTGAGAGTTTCATTTGAATCTCCTTCTATTAGTTAATATTAAATATTTGTTTTTTACTTGAGCACCTAATGATTAAAAGGTACAGAAGTTAGGTAGTTAAAATATTGTGCGGGTCAAGAATTAAAGTGTCAGATAATTGACAAATATTAGAATTTCGCAATCGGTGTACTTATAATGTTGGAGTGTTGCCATTGTAACATTTCGGGGATGAAACATTGCAGTATTAATAATAAAAGCATTATTTGTCAAAGATTTGACAACAGACTTTCATAGCAAACCATATTTTTACACTAAAATTATTTTAACTCGTTGTGTGAATTAAAATTGGTTAGGAAAAACTGTTGAAACAGTTTTAAAAGAGCTTGCTTGTTTTTATTAACCCACGGATTAATCCGTGGGTTAATATGAAAAGCAAACTAAATCATAACCGTTTCAACGGTTTACAATTTAACTCACACAATAGGTTATTTTATTAAACAAGGAGTAAAAAATGGCCGCAAACATAAGAATCAAAAATCTGCCTGAAGGTTATCAAAGTATAATTACAAACGGCAAACATTCCATAATTGGTGATGAACCGATTGCATCAAAAGGAACCGATTTAGGATTAAGCCCAACTGAGCTTGTATTATCTGGTTTAGCTTTGTGTAAGGCAGCAACCATACGTTATATAGCAAGAAAAAACAGATGGCGGATTGGTAATGTGGAAGCGACACTTTCACAAGAAGTAAACCGTGAACCAAACGGCTTAAGAACAAGTGTTAAAGTTCATATAGATATTGATGGCGAAATCACGGAGGATCAAAAAGTAGAATTATTGAAACAAGAGATAATTGTTATATCCATAGAATGCTACAAGGTGAGTGGAATATTGAGCAAGCTAAGGAGTCTGAGCTAGTAAATTTTTCAATCAATTGAACTGCTAAATGATTAAAGAATTTTTTACGGAAAAAGGAATTATAATTCCGGCAGTAACAACAGCTCAAATGAAAGAAATTGATAGAATTGCTGTTGAAGAAACCGGACCTAATTTATATCAGATGATGGAAAATGCCGGTAGAAATTTAGCTGGGATTACCATGAAGGTATTAGGTAACAATTGGAGAGAGCAGAATATAATTGTTATTGCCGGCACAGGTGGAAACGGCGGAGGCGGTATTTGTGCTGCACGCCACCTGGCAAATCACGGGCGCAATGTTAAGGTTTGTATAACTGAACAAAATAAATTAAAAGAAGTACCTGCTTACCAATTGCACATATTAAAATCGACAAACGCAAAAATAATTTCTCCCAAAGAACTACGCTACGAGAAACCGGATTTGATTATCGATGCACTTATCGGGTACAACTTATCCGGCGAACCGGAAGGAAAAGCATTGGAATTAATTAAATGGACTGAGAAACAGCTTTGCATTAAAATTTCACTTGACGTTCCTTCAGGAATTGATGCTACGAGCGGCAGTAAATCCAAACATTTTATAAAACCAGATTTAACCCTCACATTAGCTTTACCTAAAGCCGGGTTGCTTCCTGATTTAACCGGTGAACTTTATTTAGGAGACATAGGTATAGCTGGATCAGTGTATAAACGAATCGGCATTGATATACCTGATTCATTTTTTAATGGAAATTACATTTTTCCTCTTTCCATTCAGGAAGAAGTACTTCTCTACTAAATCAGGTTTTGTCAAAATCCTGACAGAACTTCGCCATCCCACCAAATAACTTTACTGTAGAAATCAAAAACAATATTTAATTACAAACAAAGGAGTTATTATGAATAAGTTACATGCATTAACAAAAGAAACCGCATCTGAAAAGAGCAAACAAATATTCAAAGGGATAGAAAAAACAGTTGGAAGGCTGCCCAATATTTATGCTGTTATGGGGAATTCTGCAAATGCTCTTTCCTCCTATCTTATTTTTTCTGAAAGCCAGAGAAGCGGTTCATTCAATTCAAAAGAAATCGAAGCGGTAGCTCTGGCAGTCTCTGAAGAAAACGGGTGCAATTACTGTACATCCGCACATACTGCAATTGCTAAGATGAATGGGTTCAGCCAAGAAGAAACATTTCTGCTCAGGACAGGTATTCACACGGATGAAAAGCTGAACGTTTTGACAAACCTTGCTAAGTCAATCGTGGCAAATAGGGGCAGAGCAAATGAGAATCTTGTCAATGCGTTTTATGCTGCCGGTTATGATGAAACTGCTTTAGTCGATCTTGTAGCATTGGTGATTGACAAGACGTTTACAAATTATATCGGGCGGCTGGCAAAGCCTGAAATAGATTTTCCGGTTGCGCACCCTTTAAATAATGAATTAGCTGCTTAAATAAATATCAATAAATAATTAAAAGGAGTTCATATGAAAACAAAACTAGTGATAATTGCATTCTTAACTTTGTTGTTAGGAATAAATTTATCTGCGCAAACATTCTCCGTCGATACAAAAGACGGAAGAAACCAGGCATCATTTATTTCGGATGCACCGTTTGAAAAGATAGTTGGTCTTGCAAGCGGACTGGATGCAACGGTTATGTTAAATGTAAATGACATAACACAAAAACCAATGGGCAAAGTGCTAGTACCTATAAAAAGCATTAAGACCGGAATAGATCTCAGGGATGAACATCTGAGAAGCGAGAACTGGTTAAATGCCGGGAAATATCCTTATGCTGAATTTCAACTCACCGGGATCAAAAATCCTTCTTCACAAAAACTGAATGACGGACAAAGAGTAAATGCAACATTAGTTGGCAAGTTCAGCGTGCACGGTGTTACAAAAAATATTGAAGTTCCGGCGACACTTATTTATTTCAAAGAGAGTGAAAAAACAAAAGCGAAAGCTCCAGGTAATCTTTTAGTTGCAAACGCTGATTTTAACATTAAATTGTCAGACTATGGAGTTAAGATTCCAGATATGGTTGTCGGGAAAGTAAATGAAGATGTAAAGATCACTACAAATTTTGTTTCCAGCGATGCAAACGGTAGTGGTAATCCTTGCGGAACTTGTGGTCCAAAGAAGGATGAAAATAAATGTAACCCCTGCTCAATAAAGAAAACTGAAACTAAGAACAACACTTGTAATCCGTGTGCAATGAAAAATGATGAGAAGAAGGAAAATCCTTGCAATCCCTGTTCTCCAAAGAAAAAATAATTAACAACTAATGCGGAAGTGGTATCTTCGCTTCCGCACATTTTAAAAGAAAAAATATGAAAATGGAAAGAAGACAATTTATAAAAGCCGGAAGCATCCTGATTTTAGGATTACTTACCACTTCTAAACTAAAAGCCTCTGCCGTCATCTCTAAAGCCGTTGAATTCGGTAATGAATTCAGAGAACGGATCAAAACAATAATCAGAGAATTAAAAAGAGAGGGATCAAATCTTGTTAAGAAAGTAATGAACGGAAAGAAATATGAATACGATCCTTACACACATTATCCTTATGACGGCGGTATAAAGGACGAAAAGACAGGTTATCAATTATTCTTTCATATACACAGACCAAATGAATACGGACACTTCCACACATTTGCTTTGGATGAGAATGGTGAATTGGTTCACCTGGTTTTAATCTCAATGGATGAACAAGGAAAACCTATTGTACTGGCAACTGTAAACCGTTGGGTAACGGGAGATAAATATGTTAAAGCAGATGTTCTGAAAAAATTAACGAAAGATTTTTATGTTAACCCTTCATTATTCACTGATCAGAAAGTAGTTGAATTTGTTAATGATATTTTCAAAGCATATAGTGAGGAAATATTTCAGCTATATTATGATCGGGATAAGTGGATTATAGAATATGTAAATAAAAATTTCAGGGAACCGTTTGAGGATAGAGAGTTTGAGATATTGTCTGAGAGGAAGATAAATCTTTACACTTAACTTCTTTTTCCCTATAACTCAATTTAACCGCCTTCATCAATTAGTAAAAAAACTGTTGAAACAGTTACAAAAAAATGCTTATCGTTGCATTAACCCACGGATTAATCCGTGGGTTAATAACAAAAAATATAGGCTCTTAACCGTTTCAACGGTTTATTTCAACAGGCGTTCAGCTTGAATTATTTTATTTTTTATTTCTTCAACCCCCGGCAATCCATTTATGTAATACCTGCAGGATAGTGCAGGACTTTCGGGTTCCAGTTGATTCTCAAAATCCTCGCCGTTGATCAGTAAAGTCGGTGAACCTCTGAATTTTACTCCTTCTGCTTTTTGATTGGAATCAACCAGGACTTCTTTATAATCTATGTTATCAAAATCTTTCATTGCAGCCTTAACTCTTTCAATCAAAACCGGAGCGTTTGGACATCCGGTAAAATGCTGTAGTTCAATTTTTATAACCTTTGACTTCAACTTCATTAATTATTTTATATAAATGGGATGGTTTCTGGTTTCTTCTTCGGAATGTTTTTTAAGATATGCTGATAATTTTTCTTCCTCAATATCGCCGTAAGAAAACAATTGATTGTTTATGAGGAGTGCAGGAGTAATTGAAATTTTTCTGTCACTGAAAGAATTTATATGAACTATTTCAGTTAATAAATGAGGATTATCTAATTGAATTTTACGGAGCGTTTTTTTAGCTCTCTCACAAGCTGCGCAGTTATCTGATATAATTAAAGTTAAAGTCATTTCTATTTTTTATTGTCAATTTACTATTGTTTGAAAGGAAGTATTGTCAAAAAAGCGACACTGGTTAAGAAACTAATTTTTTTAGTTCCTCAACTTTGTTGATAATAAGTTTGCCCCGGTCAAAATCAATTATGCCTTTATCTCTTAAGCCGGTTAAAATATAATTGACTGTCTGGCGTGAACAAGCTGTAAGCTCGCCGATATTCTGATGTTTTAAGAATGGCTTAACAAATATTTGATCACCCACTTTTTTACCGTTCTTTTCTGCATACCTTAGAATAAAAGATGTAACCCGCTGATCTGCATCTCTGAAAATGAGATCTTCAATTCTTTCCGAGAAGCTTCTGAGCTTAAGCCCTAAAATTCTTGTCAGCTTCAGGTTTAATTCGGGATTTTTCTCAATGAATGATTCTAAGTCGTTTTTATTAATTGCACAAATCAGGGAAGGTTCTACAGTAATCGCATAATCGGTTCTTTGTCCTTCATCCAGGTAAGCCATTTCACCAAATATCTCACCGGGGTTTATTATAGTAAGAATTTTTTCGTTGCCGTCAGAAAAATATTTGGCAATTTTTACTCTTCCGGTTTTAAGAAAATAGATTGACTTTGAAGGTTCGTTGGCAAAATAAATCGGCTCTTCTTTTTTTATTTCACGCATTGATGAAATTTTGTTTAATTCCATCATACTGTTTTCATCCAACCCCTTAAACAGGTTGAAGTTTTCTAAATACCATAATTTTGATTTTTCTGCCATCGTCTTGAAATTATTGTCTTATTGGTTTAAATATAATTAACTGAACTGTAAGATTTGTAAATCTATTAAAAAAATATAATTTTATATTATACAAAAAAGATCGAATTTAAGAACACAAGCGGAATTTCACACCGAGTTCCATGTATATAAGGAATTTTAAGATTTGCAAAGATATTCTTTTAATCTAGGTAGAGATACTACAGCAATGCATCTCTACAGGATATTATTTAAGCAGAATCATCTTTCTTGTTTCAGAATAATTCCCAGCCGTTATCCTGTAAAAATAAAATCCCGAAGCCAAATTGCTTCCATTAAATGAAACTTCATATCCCCCTGAAGGACGATCTTCATCAACCAATGTAGCTATTTCATTTCCAAGTACATCGTATATCTTAATCAGCACATGGGAAAATTCAGGAATTGAAAATCTGATTTTAGTTGATGGATTAAATGGGTTCGGATAATTCTGGAATAAATAAAAACTCCTTGGAATTTCAGAAGTTATTTCTTTTACTGATGTTATTGAATTTAAATTAAATATGCTTCCATAAACATCATAACCCTTTTCGGGCGTTCTTGCATCTGACCATGTAAAGAAAACTTTATCGTTATTAGCGATATAATTCAAATTCGCAGCATAAGAACTTGAATACTTATTAATTACAAACGAATCTTTTGTGGCAATTCCCTCATTCGAGAATGCACGACCATAATACTTATTTGAAAATTTATTTATTGCCAGAAATTCGTTGTTGTCTAATCTATCAACAAGCAAATTATAACTGCCGCTTTTAAAATAACTCAGTGGTATTTTACTCTTTACAGTATCTAAATTTGAGTCAATGATTGTACCATAAGCTGTACCGTTGACGTAAAACAAATCGTACTCACTTTGAATGGTTAAAAATCTATCATCTCCTATGTAACTATTAACGGTATATGGAACATATTTTACCTCACTCAATGGTTCAAGATCAACAGAGAATTTCTGAAGTTGAGAATCCCACGTCATCCAAAATGAATTCACCGGAAGAATTAACTCATCGGGAAAGATTTTTTCTCCATAAATAGTTTGACCCGAAACAATTACTTTTTCTTTTAAAGTATTTCCACTTTTAGTCTCTTCAATTAATTTCAGTTCGGATTGACTATTTAATAACAAAACAAATGTTGTATCAGAAAAAATCTGAATCTTCATTCTTAAATTATAAGAGCTATTGGTAGTGAAAAGTGTCTTGCTGAACTTTTCATTAAATTCCTGGTTAAACATTGTATATCCGGCAGCATAAGACGAGTTGTTGGCACTCTTAATCCATGTGGCAATAAATTCTTTGTCGGGGAAAAATAAAATGTCGGTACTGATTAACTCTATCTTTTCACTGATGATATTTCCATTCTTATCCAGCCTGATTCCGTAAATTTTTTCCTCATCACTCCAAATTGAAAAGACATTATTATCATCATATTTAGTTAATTTTTGATTACGCTGGTTATTCCCCGATCCATCATCATTTATTTTCTGACTTTCAAGAAGAGTGAAATACTCAAGTTTGTCAAGAAATATATCTCCTTCATCTGAAGAAACTCTAAAAAATTTATCTCCGCCGATATTAAACAGGTTATTTGCAGAAGAATATTCTGCTTCAGTTAGAATATCTCCTTGCCGTTGACCATCTACATCATATTTAATAAATGAATTTGTATAAACGTAAGGGTCTAAATTATAATTCGCCTCCGAAACGTATAAATAAAAACCTTCTTCATTTTTGTTGGTTAAAATAACAGTGGGTGTTGCCCCATATTCACTTCCGTAACCTGGCAATAATAAACTATCGATGTCTGAAACAATCTCTCCTTTAATATTCAATTTAACAGAATAAAGCATTGGGGATGCATTATTTAACCAGAAAAGTTTATATGTTGAATCATTTAAGGCTATTGATTTTAAATTGTAATTTCCTACATACTCCCATATACCAACGCTGTCCGCCAGTTGTGTTATGGGAAGACGGGAAATTATTACAGAATCTTCAGAGTTTATAAATGTTGCGTATAAACCCGTTTCCAGGGAATCTTCTTCAACTCCGTTGATCCAGGCAAAAAAGTAATTACCACCAGAGGTTGCCGAAGAAGCAATTTGAGTTACATGATTCAAGTTAACAAAGGGCATGTCAATTGGTTTTATATTTCCGGCATTTTCAATTTTAACCAATGAAACATTTCCTCCGAAGTTAGTTAAAAAGTAAAAACTGTTATCAGATGCCGTAATAAGATCTTCTCCTGAAATAAACCCGGTTCCGCACCATGGAACACGTGCTGAATATATTTCCTGCTCAACAACTTCCTGATTTGAATTATTAATTAATTTGGCAGTTAGGTAGAAATAGGAATCTTCTAAGAAAGACACGTAATCTTCATGTAAAGATAAAAGATATCCTTCTTTATTAAGATGAACACTTGCGTATGAGCTGGTTTTAAAATTTACCCCGGTCTTATTTCCATACCTATCAAATTTTTGTGCATAAACTGATGGTTCACCTTCTTTGTAATCAGTCCAGACTGCAACAAAGTTGTCGCTGTTGGTAACATATAATCTCGGACCCGACTGAATAGATGTAGATGGAGAATTATCGATTCCACTAATTAAAAAGTCAGAGACAGTAGGTTGTATTTGTGAATAGGAATAAGAAACGAATAATGACAACAGAACTATTATCTTTTTCATAAATCCCTCCATCATTTGTCCCTGAATCTTAACAAAAATTTTTTTCAAAAGCACTAAAAAATTTTGGGCTATTACTAAGATTGTAAAAGAATTCAACAAAACCTAAGAAAGGGGCTTCGGCAGATTTTTATATAAAAATTCGTGTTATGGGAATTTGTAAATCTATTTAAAAAATGTAATTTTGTTCACAAAAATTAAGATTTGACAAGGAGTCAAGGATGAAAAACAAAAAAGATTTCCTAAAAGATACGGTTCAGCACATTGATATTAAAAAGTATAACGTTGTTCCGATGATCGATGCTATGGGAAGTATGGCTTTTTCTGCCAGAAGTCTTAACCGAGCAGCAAATATTTATGATAAAATGATAAACGACAAAGAATGCGGAATAATTCTTACCCTTGCCGGGAGCCTTTTTAGTGCGGGATTGAAAAAAGTAGTTTATGATCTTGTAACGAATAATATGGTAGATGCAATTGTTTCCACTGGTGCAATTATGGTTGACCAGGATTTTTTTGAAGCACTCGGCTTCAAGCATTACAAAGGAACTCCTTTCAGTGACGATAATCTTTTAAGAGAATTACATATCGACAGGATTTACGATACCTACATTGATGAAGATGAGTTAAGAGTATGCGATGAAACCTGCGCAAAGATTTTTAACAGTCTTGAACCACGACTTTACTCTTCAAGAGAATTACTTTGGGAATTCGGCAAATATCTTGAAAATAACGGTGGACCTAAAGCAGATGATTCTGTAATCTGGGCTTGCTACAAAAAGAATGTTCCTATTTTTGTCCCGGCTTTTTCGGATTGTTCTGCCGGTTTTGGCTTCATTATGCACCAAACACAAAATCCGACAAAACATGTTTCAATTGATTCTGCAAAAGATTTCCTTGAACTGACAAAGATAAAATTGCAGTGTAAAGAAACAGGAATATTCATGATCGGCGGCGGCGTTCCTAAAAACTTTACACAGGATATTGTAGTTGCAGCAGACATTCTTGAGGAAGATGCATCGATGCACAAGTACGCTGTACAAATTACTGTTGCAGATGAAAGAGATGGTGCACTATCCGGTTCAACATTAAAAGAAGCAAGCTCATGGGGTAAGGTTGCAATGACTTACGAACAAATGGTTTATGGTGAAGCAACTATTTGTTTACCTTTAATTGCCGGTTATGCTTATCATAAGGGAAGCTGGAATAACAGGAAGCCCAAAGAATTCCAGAAGCTTTATGCTGCCGAAAAAGTACTCGCTTGATACAAAACTCCCGTAGCACGGATTACTAACCTGACTTGTCGGCAGACAGGGAATGTGCTACAACAATATATTTTATCAAAAATTCAACTCTTTCCGATCAAAATTTGAATTAAACAAAAATTAACCCCAAATTTAACAGGTTTATTTGAACAAGGTTTAAAATCTATGCGAATTATAATTGCAGGGATGGGCGATGTCGGCTATCATCTTGCCAAACAACTTTCCCAGGAATCCCACGACATAATTGCTATTGATACCAGCCAGCAAAGATTGTCGTACACAGATTCGATGACTGATGTAATGACAGTCAACGGTTCTTCGACTTCAATAAAAGTACTCCTCGATGCAAAGGTTGATAAAGCCGACTTATTGGTTGCAGTCACTTCATCGGAAGAAGTTAATATAGCAACTGCAATACTTGGCAAAAAACTCGGCGCAAAAAAAACAATAGCGAGAATCGGTAATGCAGAATACCAGGACCCCAAGGTTGGAGTGAATTTTTCTGAAATAGGGATAGACTTCATGATTTACCCTGAGGAACTTGCTGCAATAGAAACAGTCAACCTGATCCAAAGAACAGCTGCAACCGACATTCTTGAATTTGAAAAAGGAAAACTTACCGTGATGGGTCTGCGTCTCGATAAAATTGCGCCTATTATGCACAAGAAAATATTTGAAGTTGCACAAGAATATCAATCGGTTGATTTTCGTATTGTAGCTATTTACAGAAACTTCAGAACCATAATTCCTTCAGGTAATGACAGGTTTTTACCTAATGACCAGGTTTTTGTTATTACTACTCAAAGCGGAATTGAAACCGTTCTGAAACTTGCCGGTAAAGAGAATATTAAATTCGAAAACATCATGGTGCTCGGCGGAGGAAAGATTGGAAGAAGAGTCGCAAAACTTCTCGAGAAATCTATGAAAGTAAAGCTCATTGAATCCGATGAAGAAAAAAGTTTTGAGCTCGCCGATATGCTGCAGGATACCTTAGTAATAAGGGGCGACGGAAGAGATATAGATTTGCTTGCACAGGAAGGTATCGTTGATATGGATGCCTTCATTGCTTTGACTGAGGATGCTGAAACCAATATTATAACCTGCCTTATGGCAAAACATCTCGGCGTTAAAAAAGCAATTGCCCTGGTAGACAAAGTTGATTACATCCCGCTTACACAAACAATAGGACTCGATTCACTAATAAACAAAAAGCTGATTGCG
>MGZZ01000194.1 GCA_001802795.1 Ignavibacteria bacterium GWC2_36_12
TGTAAAAGAGAAATTAGAAGTACTTAAGCAGGGATTACCGGAAGATGTAAAGATCACAACCGCCTATGACAGATCATCTTTGATTGAAAGAGCAATTGATACTCTAAAAGAAAAGCTGATAGAAGAAATTATAATTGTTGCATTAATATGTATTTTATTCCTGCTTCATGCACGCAGTGCTATGGTTGCTATATTCACGCTGCCAACAGCTATTCTCATGTCGTTCATCGTAATGAAGTGGCAAGGAATAAACGCAAACATAATGTCTCTTGGTGGAATTGCAATTGCAATTGGGGCTATGGTTGATGCCGCAATCATCATGATTGAAAATGCTCATAAACATATAGAGCATGACAATTTGAAACCTCCGGAAGAGCGAAAAGACAGATGGAAACTCATAACGGAAGCAGCAAAAGAAGTTGGACCCTCTCTCTTTTATTCACTTTTGGTCATTACAGTTTCATTCATACCTGTATTTACACTTGAAGCACAGGAAGGAAGATTGTTCAAACCATTGGCATTTACAAAAACTTATTCAATGGCGGCGGCTGCAATTTTATCAATTACAATAGTTCCAATCTTAATGGGATATTGGATTCGCGGAAGAATACTCCCGGAAGAAAAAAACCCTATAAACAAATTCCTGATTAAAATATATCATCCTGTAGTTGATTTTGTTCTAAAGTATAAAAAAACAGTTTTATTGGGTGTACTGATTATCTTAGGCTTAACCCTCATTCCTTACAGCAAGATTGGCTCGGAGTTTATGCCTCCATTGTATGAAGGTGACCTTCTTTATATGCCTACAACAATGCCGGGTATGTCAATTACAAAAGCACGTGAGCTACTACAGCAAACAGATAAAATAATCCGCAAGTTTCCCGAAGTTCATCATGTCCTTGGAAAAATCGGAAGAGCAGAAACTGCTACCGATCCCGCTGGTCTTGATATGATTGAAACTACAATAATGTTAAAACCTGAAGAAGAGTGGCGTCCCGGAATGACTGTAGAAAAACTAATTGATGAAATGGATCGTGCTATTCAATTTCCTGGATTAACAAATGCCTGGACCATGCCAATTAAAACCAGAACTGATATGCTAAGCACAGGGATAAAAACTCCTGTGGGAATAAAAATATCTGGTCCCGACTTGCAAGTGTTGGAAAATATTGGAAGAGAAGTTGAATCAGTTATGCGAACAGTGCCGGGAACCTTAAGTGCATTTGCCGAAAGAGCAGTCGGTGGAAACTATTTTGATATTGAAATTGACAGGCTGGAAGCCGCCCGCTACGGTTTGTTGATTGATGATGTTCAAAAAGTCATTCAAACTGCGATGGGAGGAATGAGTGTAACCAACACAGTTGAAGGTCTTGAACGTTATTCAGTAAATCTTAGATACAGCCGTGAGCTGCGGGATAATATTGAAGCTTTAAAGCGTGTTTTGATCTCAACGCCGACTGGTGAGCAAATACCAATTGGACAAATAGCTAAGTTCGAAACGAAAAAAGGTCCGATGGTTATCCGCAGCGAAGATACAAGACCTAATGCCTGGGTTTATATAGATATCAAAGATATAGATGTAGGAACTTATGTAAAGAATGCTCAAAGTATAGTTGCTGAAAAAATAAAGCTGCCTGCCGGTTACAATATAGTTTGGAGCGGTCAGTATGAATATATGCAGCGTGCACAAGAAAGATTGATGTATGTAATTCCGATGACGTTGTTCATCATCTTTGTTATAATATTTCTTAATACCCGCTCACTTATAAAAGTAGCAATTGTATTTCTTGCGGTGCCTTTCTCACTCGTTGGCGCTTTCTGGTTTCTTTACATTCTCGGATACAACACAAGCATTGCAGTTTGGGTTGGTATCATTGCTCTCGCAGGTCTCGATGCTGAAACCGGAGTTGTAATGCTTCTTTATCTCGATGTTGCATTGAAAGAATGGAAAGACAAAGGATTGATGCGTGGTCTTAGAGATTTAAAAGATGCAATACATCATGGCGCTGTAAAACGTGTTCGCCCAAAAATTATGACTGCATCTGTAATCATTGCAGGACTTCTCCCCATAATGTGGAGTACAGGTACAGGCGCAGATGTAATGAAACGTATTGCCGCTCCAATGGTCGGCGGTGTTATTACTTCTGTAATGATGGAATTAGCTGTGTACCCGGTTATCTACTATCTGTGGAGATCGTGGGAAATGAAAAAGCAAGCAAAAGCGGAAGGAAGGCTTTTGGAATCATAATTCAAAAAATTAATTCAATTTATTTAACACACTGAAAGGAATCTGTTATGAAATCAATTAAATGCTTTTCGTTTCTTTTAATCGTCTTTCTTTTTTCTGCCGGCTTTGCGTTTGCTCAGGATTCAAGGCAGCAAAAACATTCTCATAATCACAATATGGAAATGAAGAAAGACAAATCTGATACATCAATGAAACAAGATACCTCAATTGTAAGAGAAGGTGTAATTGATCTTCAGGAAATTGATAAAAACAAAGATGGCAAAGTTTACCAGGATACGATGGACTGGAATGTTATTTCCGACGAACCGGGGAAATGTCCTTTATGCGATATGAAGCTGAAAGAGGTTTCTCATGATCAGGCAAAAGAAAATCTTATTAAACATGATTTTAAAGTGAAAGAATAATGGTGATAATATGACAACGATTAATTACTGCCCGAATTGCGGCAGCAAAATAAACAACGAAGTTAAATTCTGCCCGGAATGTGGAAACAAACTTAATCCGCAGATTGCATTTCAAGCAAGAACCAATTCCGTTATAAAAGGAAATAATAAGAGAGAAAAAGTGCTTAAGAAAAAGAATCATAAATCAAGCAGAAAGGGACTGTATGCTAGTTTAGCCGTTGTTCTTTTTACCGCTGCAATAATCTTTTATGTCAATGCAAAACCATCAAAAGAAGGAGCTATAATTAAAGAACAGCCAAAAGTCAGTGGAAATGTAAATTATCCTTCAGTTCGTTTCGATCATTCCTACTCAATAGCTTATGCAAAGAATGGAAAAGTGATCATCCCTCTTGATGTAGTTAAAGAAAAGAAATTCGTAAAGTTTGATTACATAGGTGCATATTCAACTATTCCATTATTAGCTTACCTAACAGAGGATGGAAAAGTTGTAACTGCAATTAGTATTTGTGAGCCTTGCGATTCAAAAGATTTTCATATTCAGGGGAGTAACCTGATTTGTAATTCATGCGGCACAACCTGGGATTTGAATAATCTCGATGCAATCAGCGGATCGTGTGGTAAATATCCGCCTGACCCTATCCAAAGCAGAGTCGTTGGGAATGAAATCCAGATTGATGAGTATTTAGTAACCGGCTGGACAAGAAGAGTATGAATGGAAAATGGAAAACAGTAAATGGAAGATGGAAAATGCCTGCCTGCCGGCAAGGCAGGGATGATGTATGAATTTAAAAATTGAAAGATTACAAAATTGCAAGATTGTTTAGAAGAAAAAATTCTGACAGTGGTTTTTTACTTTTGAATTTTGATTTTTGACTTCAGCAACTGAATGACTATGAATACAACGAATAATTATCGAATGACTACAAAGAACTATTGAATAACAATTGGATGGCAATAACAAATTTTACCAATGATCAATAAAGAAATAACCAATGAAACTATACAACATATCTTTGCAAAGCTTAAGAAGAAGAAAAGCTAAAACGTTTTTCCTTATAATAGGACTTATCCTGTCTGTTGCTTCTGTCGTTACTCTGCTTACAGTTAGCAAAAATGTTAATCAAAGTATCGCTGCAAATCTTGATGAATTCGGAGCGAATATAATAATTACTCCCAAAACTGATGACATTTCTATCAATTACGCAGGGATGTCAATCAACAATGTTTCTTACAATAATAATGAACTGCATACAAATGATGTTGAAAAGATTAGAACAATTAAGAACAAGGATAATATCAGCATTGTGGCTCCAAAGCTTCTTTCTGTTGAAATAATTAATCCCGCAAACGGGACAGGTGATAAGAATGTTCTTATTACAGGGGTACGATTTAACGATGAAATTAGATTGAAAAAGTGGTGGAATGTAACCGGAAAAATTCCTTCTAAAGGTAATGAGGTTCTGATTGGCTCCGAAGTAAAAAAGAAATTGGGATTAAAACTGAATGAGTGGCTGAAAATCAGGGATAATGATTTTATTGTTTCCGGTATTCTTGATGCAACAGGTTCCCAGGAAGATGTGATGATCTTTATGGATTTAAATGAATCTCAAAAACTCCTTGATAAGAAAGATAAAGTTAGTCTTATAGAAGTTGCTGCTTTATGCTACGATTGCCCTATTGAAGAGATAGTACAACAAACTTCATCTGTATTGCCGGGAGCGAATGTTACCCCAATTAAACAGACAATTGAATCAAAAATGACCGCAATGCATCGCTTTGAACATTTCTCATTCGGAATATCTGCAGTTATACTGATCATCAGCATGCTTATAGTCTTCACAAATGTTAATGCATCAGTTACGGAAAGAACAAAGGAGATCGGGATTTTTCTTGCGGTAGGATTTAGAAAATCACACGTAATGCAGATAATTCTTTTTGAAGTTATAACAGCCAGCTTATTAGCAGCATTGATCGGTTATGTAATTGGCTTTCTAGCATCAAGGTTTATTATTCCTGTATTAACTATGGATGAAAGTACCAGGATAGTTTACGATTATAGTTTGATGATTTTTTCTGTAGGATTTTCTCTTGCTGTTGGATTTATTGCAAGCATTTATCCTGCAGTAAAAGCGACAAGACTTGATCCAACAACTGCATTCAGATCATTATAGAAGTTGAGGCAAATAAAATGAGTTTAATAGAAATAAATAATCTTACAAAGAAATATAAATCTGCAAATGAATCAGTTCTTGCTGTAAATGATATTTCTCTCTCAATAGGACAAAATGAATTTGTTACCCTGTTAGGGCAATCAGGTTCCGGTAAAAGCACTTTGCTTACAATGCTCGGCGGTTTGGCAGAACCTACATCAGGTAATATTGTTGTTGATGGAATAAATATTTATGAATTGCCTTCTAAAAGCATTGCCGATTACAGAAGAGAATATATCGGATTTGTTTTCCAATCATTTCAATTAATCCCCTACTTAACTGTTGAAGAAAATATATTTCTTCCGCTATCCATTTCAGACCTAACAAACCCGGAGCAAAAGCAATTAGTTAATCAGATTCTTGAGAAAGTTCATTTGGAGAAGAAAGGAAAAAGATTGATTAATGAATTAAGCGGCGGTGAACAACAAAGAGTTGCAATTGCCCGTGCTTTGGTTAACGACCCTTTAATTATTCTTGCTGATGAACCAACCGGGAATCTCGACAGCAAAACCAGCGAAGAGATTATGAAAATATTTTGTGAGTTTAATGATGCGGAAAAAACAATCGTAATGGTCACACATAATACAGGTTTCAAAAAATATTCACATAGAAGCATTGAACTTTCTGATGGGAGGTTAATCAATTGAGAAAAACAAAGGAAAACAAAGAACAATTAATCAGAGACCCGGTCTGCGGAATGTGGATTGAGCCGGACGATGCCGCAGATATAATGCTGTATGAAGATAAGATATTCTATTTCTGTGCACCGGGATGCAAAAAAGCTTTTGAAAAAGAACCGGAAAAATTTATTAAAGTAAATCAGGAAGAACTCTCAACAGAGAAATAACATGAAAAGAATAACAGCTTATGTTAATACAACCCGCATACATTGGCTTGTTGAAGAATTGCAGACTAAAGGTATAAATGAAATTATGGTATCTGAATTTTTCAGACCGAATTCTCAAATATCAAAGTTTGAATTCTTTTGTGAAGAAAAAGATCTGAAGGAAGTAGAGAAAATAGTACATAAAATCGGTACTTGTGGTAACCCGGCAGATCATCTTATCGAAGTGAAAGAAGATGAAGGAAAAACAAAAAGTATTTTCCCGTTTGTTTAGTTTTATTTTAAGAGAATTCAAAAATTGACTAAAAATATAATAAAACAATTTCCATCAAATAATAAATTTGGAGGAATCGGCAAAAGAATCGAGGAAGCAGTAGAAAATCAGCTTATTAAATTCCTAAATACAAAAAGTATTGGAATTAATTAATAGAATTCTTAAAAAAAGGAGTTAAATCTATGAAAACGTTTAGGGAAATCATCGGAAAAATCAATCTTGCTTTGTTCATTTTTATTTTAGCAATTGTTTTGTTCAGTGAAAATGTAAATGCAACAAGCCAGTGGGCACGTAAATTCGGAATGTCCTGCAGCAGCTGCCATACAATTTTCCCAAGATTAAATTCTTTCGGCGAAGAATTTTTAAAGAATGGTTATCAGTTAGTAAGCACATATAAAAAGAATTGGGAAGATGCTTACCCGGTGGATGCAGGCGGAGTTCTTTTAGATGATGTAACAAACCTGTTCGGAGTCAGATTGAATATGACACCTTTTATGCTTGAAACTAATTCGTTACAGAAAGATTCTTTATCTGGTAAAACGACCCGTTTTACATTCGGAAATGCTCTTTGGGCTCAACTGTTTGTGGCGGGTTCAATTTACAAGGATATTTCTTTTTTCTCTGAGCTTGAATATTCAAAAAGCAGTTTCAAATTCAACTGGTTCTATTTTAATTTTACAAATTTATTCGGATCAGAAGCATTAAATTTTCAGGTTGGAAGTATCTCACCTCTCGAATATGCTTCATACCCGAACAGACTTCCTACCCTGCCAAATCTCAAAGGAGAAGTGATGCTTATTAAATCATCAAACGGTAAAGGGGAAGAGTCTGTTGATATGTCCTCTGCAAGACCCGGGATTCAGTACTTTGGGAGAAATGAATGGGCGACCTTATATGCAGGAATATCACCGGGAACTACTGCAAGGGAAGTTAACCAGTTCCTGAATTTGTGGGGAGGACTTGTTCTTAAACTGCCGGAAAGTGTTAGTAGAGATTTGGGTGGAAGTACGGCTACAATCCATTACTATAGAGGAACCGATACTAAAGGTACAGGAACTCCTACTCAAATTGAAAATGAATTCTCAAGAATTAGTCCCCAGGTTAATATAAGATGGAGAGATCTTGATTTTCAGGCAGCTTACGTAATGGGAACAGACGACAACTGGTTGCTTGTTCAAAATCCGGCAGCAGATTTTCAGTTTAACGGATTTACTTTTGAAGCGGGTTACTTATTAAGCCCATCCTGGCATGTAGCTTGTCATTACGATAACTTTAATTCCGATGAAATAAACGGAGTAAAGGTTTTTGATTTTCAGAGAATCGTACCTGCTTTTACTTATATAATAAATGAGAATATAAGATTTTCCGTTTATTACGAAGCCGACTTGACAGATAAGCCATCTGAGGATAAAGTAAACAAAGCATATTTAAACGTAAGAACAATGTTTTAATTCAAATCGGGAAAGGGATGATTTAATTCATCCCTTTCATAAAAATATTTAGGTGATAAAAATGAAAAACATAATCTCATTCTTTTTTTTGATAAGCTTCATTGGTATTGTATATGGTTTTACAAATTTAGATTCCCAGGATGATGATCCCGCAGGCAAACAGATTTTTGTGGATAGTAAATGCGTAAGCTGCCACTCTATTGAAGCTGTAGGTTTAACAACAAAATCAAAAAAGAAAAATATACCGGATCTTTCTGATGTTGGAACCAGGCACAACGCTGATTTTATTATGAAGTTCGTTACAAAGCAAGAAACACTAAATGATGCCCAGCATCCCATGGCTTTTAAAGGTTCAGATGAAGAACTGCTGACTCTTGCAAAATGGCTCGAATCGCTTAAAGTAAGCGAAGAAGAAAAAAAGGTAGAATGATTTAATTCCAATCACAATCAAACAGGGAGTAAGAAAATGAAAGCGTTAAAGATAATTTCGTTATCGTTTACAGTATTAATTTTATTAGCATTCTCTTCAAATCTGTATGCACAGCATGAACATGGAACTCAACATGGTCAGCAGCAAGGACAAATGAACATGCAAATGAACCAGATGCAGAACATGATGAACAGGATGAATGATATCTCTACCCGTATGAACGATATGATGCAGCAGCATCAGAATATGGAAATGCATCGGCAGCATAGTATACATAATGATATGATGCCTATGATGAACTCGATGAATCAAATGTCTGAGCAAATGAAAAATATGACACAGCATATGCAAAATATGATGGGGAATGAAGAGATGATGAACAACCAGGAATTCCAGGACAGGATGAACGACATGATGGATAACATGGATGAGATGATGGATAACTTTGATGATATGATGAATAATATGGAAGAGACCCAGAAACTAATGGAAGAAAAGTAATTAAAGATGTTGATTAAAATGAAATCCCGCAGAGCGGGAAAAACGTCAATTAATTTTATTATCATTTTTTTTGTTCTGATAACGAGCAGTGAAATTACCTGCCAGTCAAATATGTATTCCGACAATTCCAGATGGACTCTATCAACATCATTCCAGGTTACCGGCGGCGGTTATATTTATAACGAATACAATATACTATATCTCCTTTATGGAGGTATTCGATATCAGAATAAAAATCTCAGCTTATATGGATATATCCCTGTTGTCGCTCAAAACAATCCCGGGCTTACACAATCCGGGATGATGATAATTCCTACCGGCAGAGAAAATGAAGGAGAAGGTGGTATGATGAATGGGGGTAATATGCATGGAGAAAATAATTCTTTGAGCCAAACTTCCATGATGAATACTCAAATATCTCTCGGTGATTTTTATTTATACGGTTCGTACCAGTTACTAAATGAAATTGATAACCCGTTGGACATTTTCATTAATCCGGGTATAAAATTTCCTACTGCCACCGGAAGCTCAGGAATTGGAACAGGACAGTTTGATTACAGTCTGTCTCTGAATTTTCGCAGGTCAATTGAATCATTTGTTATTCTTGCTGAAGCCGGTTTTATTAAACTAGGAAACCCGGACGGCGTTGATTATAAAGACCCGTTCACTTACGGATTTGGTCTGGGAAAATTTATATCGCAGGGCGGAAGTTCTGTTTTGTTTTATTTCAATTCTTATACAAAGATATTGGATAACTATGAACCTCCCCGCCAGGTTACTCTCGGCTTAAATCTTAAGCTCGATTCAACAAAATCTCTCTCATTCATAGGTTCCAAGGGACTTAGCAGCTATAGCCCGGACTTTAGTGCAAGTGCAGGAATTAATTTTAACTTGTAAAATTCACCAGGGCAAGTAATTTTTAAAAATAAGGAAGGAGTTTTTATGCAGTTAGTACCCGATTGGGCACCGAACATTCATCCAATGATAATTCACTTTCCGTTAGTTCTTCTAATCTTTGCAGTATTATTTGATACCGCGGGATTGATATTAAAAAAATTCACGTGGTTAGAAAAGTCTGCACTCTTATTATACCTGCTGGGAACTATAGCCGCAGGAGTTGCTTTTCTAACAGGAAGAACCGCAGCAGATGGTCTGGACATTCCGGTAATTGCTTTGCGGGCTGTAAACGATCATGCTGATTGGGCAGAAATTACTTTATGGTTCTTCATTATCTATACAATAGTTCGTTTTAGTTTTGCTTTTGGATTTAAGTTTATACCATTTGCAAAAATTATTATAATTCCTGTTATTCTGATAGGATTTACAGGCATTTACTTTTTGTATAATACCGGTGATCGTGGTGCGAACTTAGTCTTTGGATATGGATTGGGTACAGGAAATATCATCAAATCAGGAGATGAAACAAAAGGAACAACAGGTAAAGAACAGATTTCTGATTCAACTTTTACTGTAAGAAAAAATGGTTCATGGAAATTAATTGCTGATACGGGTGTCATTAAAGTTTTATCCGAGAAATTCAAAAGGGTAGTGGGTTCGCTTGAAGAACTCAGCCCAATGTATGATCCGGACAATTCTGTTTTAATGTTTCATAAAATAAAAGAAGTACTGTTTGTTTATGATAATAAACTAAAAGGAGTTCAGGTCACTGCAAAAGTTAATATCGATGATCTCAATGGTGAACTGGAATTGGTGCATCACTTCATTGATAAAAATAACTATGATTTCCTCGGTTTAAGAAATGGAGAAATTTCTCTATCAAGAATAAGTAATGGTGAAATTAAAATCTTCGAGAAAGAAAAATTTCAAAGTAAAGGATGGATTGAAATAAAAGTTGTCAGCGAAGGCACTCATTTCAGAGGTTATGTAAATAATAAAATGATTGTACACGGGCATGGAAGTGAATCCAATCCCGGCAGTGTTGGAATAAAAATCACCGGTACAGGAATCATAAGCATTAAAGTGATTGATGCTGAAGCTCTTTAAGAAGGATTTAGAATTATGGAAATAATAGTTGGTTTAGGCTTTATTGGCTTAGTAGCATTTTTTGCTATCAGAAAAGCTAAAAAAGCTGGAAAAAAAGATTGTTGCAAGTAAAGTTTTTTATTTGAACAAACCCTTCATCTTAGTGAAAAAACAAAGGGTCTACTTTCTGCATATTGAGATTGTTAATTAATAAATAATATTTCAGCAAAGACATGAAATTTTAATCTGCCAACTCTTGAGATTATTTTAAAGGTTATCTTATGGTTTGTTGCCCAAATCAAAAGATAACCTGGTTAATTGAAACGTTTATAAAATTAGGAGAACTTAATGGAGATATTGCTATGGGAAAAAATAGATAGTCTCTCAATTAAAAGAGTAACTGCTATAAAATTCTGGAGCTAAAAATGAAAAGCAAAATCTCTGTTACCATTTTTTTACTTACAACCTTTGTATTTCCAAATGAACCTATTAAAATTATTTCATCCGGTTTCAAATCAATTCTTATTGAATTTACTCCTCAATATTTTGAAACTACAGAACAAATAATTAATAACCAGAAATTTCTAAATATCGGTTTTGCTTTTGGATATACTAATTCGGATAAATTAGGTGAGCCAGAAGTTCCTGGATATAGTTTCAATGTTGGTGTTCCTTCAGAAACAGGAAATACCATTGAAGTATTAAATTCAGTTTATACCGAGATTGATGGAAAAGTAATACCAATACCTAAAATGGTTAAGGATGGAAATTTTGATCGTTTTGAATATGAACTTAATGAAAATTATTATAAATATACTCCCTCTGAAGATCTTGTGGCTTTTGGTGGGTTTGGAATTTTAAGAGATATTAAAACACAAAGTATAAAAATTCTGCCGGTTAAATTTGATCCTTCTGCCGATAAAATAAAACTTTATTCAAAAATTATTTTCAGAATTAATTTTGCTCCTGCTGCAGTAAATTCAAACGAACAAGATGACGATCTTGTTTCAGGCGCTGTAATAAATAATGAAGTCGCAAATCATTGGAAACAGAATACGGATCGAATGTTTAAAGGAAATTTGGTAACAAGTAGCGTTCTTGCACAAGGTACATGGGTAAGATTTGAAGCACCGCAGGAGGGTTTTTATAAAATTACCAGCTCAATGTTAAACTCATATGGCATAGACGCAGCTTCTGTTGATCCGCGGACAATAAAAATTTATAACAATGGTGGAAAAATGCTGCCTGAGAATGCAGGTTTGCCGCGACCGACTGATCTTGTTGAGAATGCAATCTGGATTATTGGCGAAGAGGATGGCAGGTTCGATGAGAATGATTATATTTTTTTCTATGGAAGAGGGAACAGTTTTTGGGATTATGACACTACTTCCCGAACGATTAAAAGATATTCTCATTTGTATTCAAAGGAAAATTTTTACTGGATAACTTTTAGTGGAGCTAACGGAAAGAGAATTCAGGAAAAACCCGGGTTGAATACAACTCCGACTTACACACAAACTTCAACAGAGGCTTTTGCTGATTGGGATGTTGATAAAATAAATATTGGGCAGACCGGTAGATTATTTGCTGGCGATGATTTCTCCAATACAGTTATATCAAGAACATACATGAATAAACTAGACTATAGAGTTGATGAAATCCCTATTAATTATCAATTCAGAATTATCAATTCATCACCATCAGTGATGCAATTCAAAGTTTATGAAAACTCAAATCAAATTCATTCTTCATCAATTGGGGGATTAGGAATTTATTCTGCGGGAACTGAAAGAATATCAACTGCCAGCTATACTGGATCTTTACCTTCTGATAATCGGAGTGTTCTTAAATTTGAAATTGTTCCAACTTCTGTAACTTCTGTTGGATATCTTGATTACTTTGAAATCAGATATAAGAAAGAGCTTAAACCCACCAATAATTATTTACTCCTTTTCTCATACGACACAACTGCAACAATAGAGTACCGGCTCACTGATTTTCCAAATACAAATATTAAGGTTTTTGATATTACTGATTTTTCTAATATAAGATATATAACAAATTTCGTAATTCTTAGTGGCAGTGAATGTCGTTTTCAGGCTTCAGAAATAAAAGGTTATGTTTCTAAATATTTAGCAGTCGGTAATGACGATTATAAAACACCGTCAAACCCTGTTCGTATTGATAATTCTGATTTAAGAGGAATAACTGATGGGGCAAGGTTCATAATTATAACTCATAAAAATTTTATTGATGCTGCAAACAGGTTAAAATCTTACAGAGAGAATCAGGCTAAAGTTCCTATTTCAACTATAGTTGTGGATGTACAAGAGATCTTTAATGAATTCTCCGGTGGTATTCTTGATGTTTCAGGAATAAGAGATTTTATAAAATATGCTTACGAGCATTGGGTCGTTGAACCGGAATATGTTCTTTTCTTTGGCAGCGGGAATTATGATTATAAGAATATTGAAGGATATAACACCAATTTTGTCCCTACATGGCAGACAGAACAAAGCTTAAACCTGCTAAGTTCCTATACATCAGATGATTTTTATGTTAAGAAAGATCCAGGCATTGATCAATTTGTAGATTTTGCTTCAGGCAGGATAACAGTTAAAAATTTAAATGAAGCACAAAAAATTGTTGATAAAATTATTTATTATGAAAATAATAATGATATAGGATTATGGAGAAATCTTATTACTCTTGTTGCAGATGATGCTTATACAACTGAGGGATATGAAGGAAATATTCATACTCCACAATCTGAAAATCTTGCAGGTACTATACCAGATTATTATGATCTTAATAAAATATATATGATAAATTATCCGGTTGTTTTAACCGGAAGCGGTAAAAGAATGCCGGAGGTTAATAAGGCAATTGTTAATGCAATTAATGAAGGTAATCTAATAATAAATTATATCGGGCATGGGAATCCTGAACTTTGGGCGCATGAAGTTGTCTTTGATAGAAATACTTCGCTTCCTCAATTTAAAAATGAGAACAGATATTTCTTTTTAGTTGCTGCAACCTGCAGTTTTGGATATTTTGATATTCCAAATTTTAGAAGTGCTTCTGAAGATATATTGCTTCTGGAAAATGCAGGATCAATTGCATCTTTAACTGCCTCAAGAGTTGTCTATTCTGCTCCTAACGCACGATATTCTTATGGTTTCTACGCAGAACTACTTACACCCAGAGATTCAGCTGGACTTTCGATTCCTATTGGAAAAGCAAATTTTAGAACAAAGATAAAACCAGAGAATACGGATGAAAATACCCAAAAATATTTTATCTTTGGAGATCCGACACTTCGTTTGCTTATTCCACGCTATACAGCGAGTATCGATTTAATTAATAACCAATCAACAGCTTCACTTGATATACACATTAAAGCACTTGGCAGAGTAAACTTAAATGGAATTATAAAAGGACCTGATAATTCTTTATGGGATAATTATAATGGTGAAGGTATATTAATTGTTTATGACTCGGAGAGAAATCAAACGGTTCAGATTAGACAAAATGAAAATTATACATACAAAGTTTCCGGCGGATTAATTTTCAGAGGAAGGTTATCAATTACAAACGGGAAATTTGATGCTGATTTTGTTATACCTAAAGATATTTCCTATGAGAATAAAAAAGGTAAAATTGTTTTTTATTTTTATAGTACTAATGAAGATGGACTCGGATACTCCAGTAAAGTTCTAGTGGGGGGAACCGATTCAACTGCTGCAAATGATGAAGCAGGTCCTGAAATAGATATTTATTTTGATGATCCTTCATATACAAACACTTACCTCATAAATCCGGATTCAAGATTAATTGTAAAGCTATTTGATGATACAGGAATAAACACTACGGGAACGGGTATTGGTCATCAGCTTGAAGGTATATTGAATGAAAATGATGCTGCCCCTATTGATTTTTCAGGATTTTTCACAGGAGATCTTGATGCAGGTGGAAAATCCGGAGAGATAAATTATTTTTTTGATGATTTGGAAACAGGAGACTATAAACTTGATGTAAAAGCTTGGGATATATTTAATAATTTTTCGTCAGAGTCTGCTTATTTTTCTGTTGTAACCGGTAACGATCTTGTAGTAAGAGATGTTTATAATTACCCGAATCCATTTACATCCTCTACAACATTTACATTTCAGCAGAATCTGAATTCTTCTTTAAATGTTGAAGTTAAAGTTTATACAATTGCCGGCAGATTAATAAAAGCAATTAAGAAAGAGGATATCGCTGAAAAATTTATTACTATTTATTGGGATGGTAGAGATGATGATGGTGATCAGATTGCAAATGGTACTTATCTTTATAAGTTAAAAGTTGTTACAACTGATGGTCAATATACTAAAAGCATCTTAGGAAAACTTGCTGTAATTAAATAACGATTTTTCTGTTTATTAAAATTCTTTTTAAATAGAGTCTGCCGTTATGATGAAATGAAACTCCAATAAAAAGCGTTGTTTAATATCGCTGTAAGTCTAAACATTCCTGTTTAAGAAAAAATTTAGAAAGAACTTAGAGGAAAAAATGGAACATGAAAATCACAACCATTCTGAAATGATGAAAGGACAGCAGACACATCACATGCATCATCAACATCATAAAAGCGAAGACAAAAAGATGCAGCATACAAAAAGTCATAATCAGCATGAAGGTCATAGCATTTCGGATTTCAAGAAAAGGTTCTGGGTATCTTTAATAGTAACAATTCCAATCCTTTTTCTCTCCCATATGTTAAGAGAACTCTTTGGTTTAGGTGATGCACTTCAGTTTGAAGGTGATGTTTATATTCTTTTTACTCTCTCATCTTTTGTCTTTTTTTATGGCGGTCTCCCGTTTCTTAAAGGAATTGTTAATGAACTGAAGCACGGTAAACCGGGAATGATGACTCTTATTGCACTAGCAATAACAGTTGCTTTTGTATATAGCTGCGCAGTTGTATTTGGTTTGGAAGGAGACATTTTTTTTTGGGAGCTGGCAACTTTAATTGATATAATGCTTCTCGGTCATTGGGTTGAAATGCGTTCAATTATGGGTGCTTCAAGAGCATTGGAAGAATTAGTAAAACTTATGCCCGCGGAGGCTCACTTATTAAAAGAGAACGGCGAAACTGTGGACATACCTATAGAAGATTTAAAGCACCAGGATAAAATTTTAGTAAAACCGGGCGAAAAAGTTCCTGCAGATGGAAGGATAATAAAAGGTCAAACATCTGTTAATGAATCTATGCTTACAGGCGAGTCATCTCCTGTTTCGAAAACCGAGGGCGGTACTGTAATAGGCGGAGCTATTAATGGTGAAGGTTCTATCAGGATAGAAGTGGAAAAAATTGGCGATGAAGGATTTTTATCACAGGTAATTAAGATGGTTCTGGATGCACAGGAAAGTAAATCAAGAACTCAGGATCTCGCTAATCGTGCCGCCTTCTGGCTTACAATGCTTGCTATTTTTGGCGGCGCTGCTACAATGTTAATTTGGCTTTTTGCTGCAGGCGAAACCTTTAATTTTGCACTTACCAGAACTGTTACTGTAATGATAATAACTTGTCCTCACGCTCTCGGGCTGGCTATACCGCTTGTTGTTGCAGTATCTACAACTCTATCTGCAAAAAAAGGATTGCTTATTAGAAATAGGACAGCTTTTGAAAATGCACGGGATATAAATGCTATAGTATTTGATAAAACAGGCACACTTACTAAGGGAGAATTTGGCATCACTGATGTAATAATATTTGGTGATTCTCTTAGCAAAGAGGAAGTGATAAAATATGCAGCATCGGTGGAAGCCGAATCAGAACATCCGATTGCTAAAGCAATAGAAAATTCATCTAAAGAAAAATTTGAAGTTATTAATTTTAATGCTATTCCCGGCAAAGGTGCGGAAGGTTCCGTAAGTGGGAAGAATATTAAAGTTGTAAGTCCCGGTTATTTAAAAGAAAAGAAAATTGAACTAATTAATACCTCTAAAATAAATGATCTGTCCGCTGAAGGCAAAACTGTTGTATTCCTATTAATAAATGAAGAAGTAATTGCAGCGATAGCTCTTGCAGATATGGTGAGAGAAGAATCAAAGGAAGCAGTTAAACAATTAAAAGCAATGGGAATAAAATCTATAATGTTAACAGGCGATAATAAATATGCTGCTAAGTGGGTTGCCGATCAAATAGGCATTGATGAATATTTTGCAGAAGTTTTACCTGATAAAAAAGCTGAAAAAATTAAAGAGGTTCAGGCACGCGGTTTAAAAGTTGCTATGACTGGAGACGGCGTAAACGATGCACCGGCTCTTGCACAGGCTAATGTTGGTATTGCAGTTGGTGCAGGAACTGATGTTGCAATTGAGACTGCCGATATAATTTTGGTGAGAAGCAATCCGTATGATGTCGTCTCATTAATAAAATTTGCACGTGCTACTTATAAAAAAATGGTTCAGAATTTATTATGGGCAACTGGTTATAATATTGTTGCTATCCCGTTGGCAGCGGGTGTTTTATATTCGGCGGGTATAATTTTAAGTCCGGCGCTTGGTGCAGTATTAATGTCTGTAAGTACTATAATTGTTGCAATAAATGCAAAATTGTTGAGAGTCTGAATCAATTTTAAAAAAAACCAAAAGAATCTATAGTTAAACCGTAGTACAAAGTTTGTTCTATTGTAAAACTTATGGTTTTTGTTGCGGTGGCTGCGATTCAAAATTTGAAAAAGATCCTGAAAAATATTCGAAGAATCTTAGTGAAGATGGTACTGAGTTCATTGGAAAGAAATAATACAAGAGTAAATGTAAGTTCAGGTTCAGGGAATTACAAGATTGAAAGATTGCAAGATTAAAAGATTATCTTGCTCTTACACTTGAACTTAACCGGAGGTGAATTGGAAATAATAGTCGGTTTAGGTTTTATAGGAATAATAGCTTTCATTGCTGCCAGGAAATTTAATGGCATAGCCATTCCTTCGGAAGAAAGCGAATAAAGGGAAAGACTGCTGTAAGTAAAGCCACAATTTATGAAGTCAGGATAAGCGAGCGTCTTTCTTATGTAATTCTATTACTTTCATTTTAATCCTATTTATAATGTCATCTGCATTGTTAAATACTTCTTCATTCCTGAATCTTAAAAAGATTATTCCTAGTGATTCTAAATAATCCTGCCTGTGCTTATCATATTCCAGTTCGTCGTCTGTTAAATGTGTACTTCCATCTATCTCAATTGCCAATCTGAGTTTTGCACAATAGAAATCGAGAACATAATATTTGACACTAAACTGTCTTAAAAATCTTTCCCCTTCTATTTGTCTGCGACGGATATTTAACCATACAATCTTTTCCGCAAGAGTAATATTCTTTCTCAAATAACGCCGTTTTTCTTTTTCAGATTTCTTATTGAATAACTCTGTCATTGTTTCCTTGAAGAAGTTTTTAAATTAAAGTTTACAAAATGATCTTTCAGAAGCAAATTTAAAAATGTCCTCCAGGGGTCGTTCCTCCCTTTTTAGAAAGAGAGAACGAAGGTGGGTTAGAAAGGAAAACAGAACCCCACCCGTCCTCCCCCCTGTCTGCCGCCAGGCAGGTTTCATAAAGGGGAGGTTGATTGCAAGAAACATTTAATTTATGTTTATGGCGAGTAATTAATAACTCCCCTGTTTCTTATTATTGGGTTGGGGAAAAAAGGTTTTAAAAATGGCTCCTGAACAATTCTACATAACACTTTTAACTGTTCTGAATGATATGCCGCCTGCCTGCCAAAGCCGTTTCGGCATAGGCAGGAATAAAGCTTTGAATATATTCCGCAAAGCTGATTACTCAGTCGGTATTTTATGTTATAAGTCTGTGTGTTATACGGAAGTAGTTCGGTATAATTAATAGTTATACAGCTAAGGATATTCTCAATTATGTTGAGTCAAAATGAGTTAAATGTAGAAGGGATATTTTACAAATATGAAGAAATCCCTATCAACAGAGATATTTTTATAATAAGTGGTTTTCAACTGAAGGATTTTGAAAAACATTGGCAACATTATTTTTCTGTTGAAAATATTGAATTAAAACATCCAAATAATTTTCTAAACTATAAAGTAGGTTATGTCCAAAAATTAACGAATAACTCCTTGGAAATAAATATCGGTCTTAATACATTTATAAGATTTCACGGTGCATCAAGAATATTACCAAGTGCGAAGGTTTTAGCTTGTGTTGAGTTCACTTCTATCGGAGATAAACCATATTTGATTGTCGATGGTGATTGGTTTGAAGATAATGAAAAAGCTATTTTTTCATCATATGCTATGGTTGATGCAATTGGAATGAGAAGTCTTTTAGAGCAAGTTGGAAATATAACTGAGACTCAAATAAATAATTTTAAGAGTATGATAAATAATATCGCTTCGGAATATGAAGAATACTTTTTTTTAACATATGCTGACAGTGTGATAGTAAAATCTAATTGGATTCCCAAAGACAGAGAATATGTTAAAACCTATCAACCAGAAATATTACTGAAAGTTATAAATAGAATATTCGATTCTTTTAAATCTGCGTTTCATCTCGACGCTTATGCAGTTATTACTCAAGGCGCAAATCAAGTTATGGGTAATTCTAACTTTGAGATTTCACCAGAAAAAAATCATATATTCTTTAGTTCTTTAGGAGCACATTTTGCTGAATTATTCGAAATCGACCGTGTGATTCGGGAAAATATTAAAAACGGAATCCATTCCCGAAAAAATCTTTACTTGTCCAATTCTTTCTTCCTTACATTACAATTTCATAAATATGAGCAACAAAATAAATTCAAGGAAAGTCTTGTTAATTATAACTCTAATAAACAAGTATCATTTGAGCACGCATATTTGCCAATAAATATAGAAGATATTTCTGAGTATTTAATTTATGGTGGTAGTGATAAAAGCGCTGTATAACCTCTTTAATAAGTAAAAAGTCAATAGAGGAATAGATAATAATATTCTCCGATTCGATTCAGTGAAGCCGTTAGACACACGAATTGCTTTTGGCATAATTAACAAATTTCAATATTACAATAGTATAAAAGTGGAAGACCGGTACATTTTCGAAGTGTTGATATATAGAATAAAAGAAATTGATTTTGATACTAAATATGAAATTGACAGAAAAGAGTATCATAAAAAATATATGGTAAATAAGATTAAAGATGATGATGTGAAATCGTTACTCGAAAAACAATTTTGGGAAAACTATGGTGGACCATGGCTATACAACCAAGTAATTGGTGCGATTCGAATATTAATTGATGGAATTCAAATTATAGGTGAATTATGGTTGTCTGGCAAAAGTAGGTATACAAGAATTATGAAAAATAAACGTATATACTTGTGTGGAACAGCCTTTGAGATGGGTGTTTTTAAAGAAATGACTAATAATGATATATATCAGGAAGTGAGGAAACGGATATTAGATTCAATACCTAAAAAGAGAAACTTAGTGATAGATGTAGAATGTTTTGATAATATTTCTAAATACATTGATTGGAGAAAACTTTTTCCAGAAGTATAATTCCAGTTTTTTATGTATGTATTTATTAAATGTTCTGCTGCGTGTGCTCAAGGGAAACTCTATTCGAAAAACCTTTACAAAAAATTGAAAGTTTACGAATTCAAAAGGTCAATGCAATGACAAATAATATTCAAAACATTATTTCAATGACACCAATTCAAAAATTGCTCGTCAATATAAAAGGTAAAGGGAGGAATGAATATCCTTTCTTACATCCTATATATTCTCCAAGCTCTCGAATCCCTTGTGCTGACTTTACTTCCTTTATAAAAGAAAGACTTTTGGTAAATGATATAAAATCAATAGCAACATTGATGAGAGAAGTAATAAGTGCAAATCCGGGATTAGGGTTTGGTACTGATTGGATTGAAGAAAATATTAGGAGTTTGCTTAAACTTGATTTTAATAAGTATATAAAATATGAAAATAAAGAAGCATTGACTGAATTAAAATCAGTTTGGATAATAGCAGAAAAAAGTGGTGGTGGAAGAGAATTCTGGATAACTGAACGTGAATCATTTATTAAATATTTCACTGTAACATTAGCCTGTCAATCTTTTAGACTTACTGGGAATTTTCAATTACTAGTCAAAAGTGCAAATAATTTTATTGAAACTATGAGGAAGGATTTTCCGTATTGGGAGACCTTCCCGTTGTATGAAACAAATTATCCTAAAGAGAATGGAATTCCATCAAACGAATTTTCATTAAAATATAACTCACTTACAATTGGTGGACGCTTACATTTATTTGAGTCATTGAATCATTTTTACCAAAATCTCATAGATTGTTCAAATTATAATCTAAGAAGTTTTGGAATAAATTCTATTGATACCGTTGAAGAAATTATTTCTAATGACATTCTGTTAACTGAAAAAAGTGTTGTGAAAATATCTCCACTTGAATACTTAACAAAAAGTGAACTTCTCAATCTTCTAGATTCTAAAAATATAGCTTATAAAAAATCTTGGAACAAAGATAAATTGTTCAATGCTATTATTCAAACAAACGACAAAATAATTGATGAGTATATGAGTGATAAACAAAAAGAAAGAACAATTATTAAATATCAAGTAAATGCTAAATTTGTAAACGATGTTAATATTTTGTTAAAATCAATTGAAGAAACAAAAATAATATATAAGCTATTATGTTTTTTAGGCAGTAAATATTAAGATTCCTAATCTCAGTCTCGCCTTCATTTGTTCGGCAGGCAGGCAAGAGTATATTATTTAGTTTCAGAAAATTTTCAATTGTTAATTATTCATTTTTAATTTCTAATTGGGAGGTTTTAATTATGGAAATTCCTACTCAGATAAATGTTCACGTGCCTGCTAAAGGTGACAAGTTCCTTGGAGATGATATCGGCGGTGTGCAGCAGGTAAAAATAAATTCACACTTCGACAGGCTCAGTGTGACAATAGAAATTACTTGTAAGACAGCCTTTTAATAGGAAGGGACAAACAATTTAATACCGCCATACCAGTTTCTTCCGGGTGCGGGTTCGTAAAAACGAAACGCATCGGCATTCGGAACTATGGAACTGTTATATCTTTCATCAAAAATATTATTAACTCCGACAAAGAATTCTGCATTTGTAAAATCTGTTTTTAGCAAATAGCCTAATCTTAAATCCGTTTTAACATAACCTTCATTTATAAAATCAGTTTGTGGTAAAGTAACTCCTGGAATGGGACCATTAAAATCGTTTGTAAAATATTTGTCTTCCCAAACAAATCTTACAGAGCCAAACAAGCCGGTTTCAGAAGTATAATTTATTCCAGCTGCAATTTTATTTGAAGGAACACCCGGTACAGAATTGCCTTCCAGTTGGAAGGTTTGTTTCTCACCGTTTATATCAGCTTCAGCTAGGTAATCCTTAAACGTAAAAACATAACCGGAATAAGAAAAAAAAGCATTTATGTTTTTTCCTGTAAAAAATTCCATCGTTATTTCTATCCCTTTATTCTCAGCTTTGCCTGCATTTTGAAAAAATGTTTCTTCGCTTCCCGATACCTGGTAAGGAATAAGAAGATTTGAAAATCTCAAGTAAAAAAGTGAAGCATTCAGGTTGAACAATCCGAGTAATGCGACTTTCTTAAAACCTAACTCAAAACTATAAATGTCTTCTGGAGAAAGATCAGGATTGAAGCCTCCCCTTCCATCAGGTCGGTTGCTTAATTCTGCAGTTGTTGGTGTTTGAAACGAAGTTGAATAATTGAAGTAGAGTTTTGCAAGATCGTCAACGCGATAATTAATCCCGGCAGTAGTGCTGAGCTTATCCATTGTTCTCTCTCCGGGATCATCACTTCCATCATCAAAAAATCTATCTTCTACCGAGAACCGGTAATTGTTATAACGTAATCCAAGTAAAAAGGATAAGGAAGAAACAGTTATTTCTCCCTGCAAAAAAGGACCGACTCCTATAACCTTTTCCTTTTGATCCAAAAGTTTTTCTCCATAGCTGATTTTATTAAAAATATTTTCAGGCGGCAACGAGTTATAAGAATCAGCAGGCAAACCTAAATTGGTATATTCCCTGCGGTCATCAAACTGCGTTTCAATATCTGCACCTAAAGTAAAATTCAGATTGTAATTTTCTGCCGGGAAAAAATAATTGTATGAAGAACGTATGCCTGCAGCTTTTCTATTTAAATTAATTATTCTTCCCGGTATTGGATTTATCAAATCTCTTGAAATAAAATAAATGCCCGTCTCTAGCCTGTTATGAGAATCAGGTGTAAAGATCATAGAAATACCGCTTTGCCAGTGAGTGGTCTTTTCACCTGCTCCCTGCTGCTTTATATAATCTCTTGAACGGGCAGGGAACCTTTCAGCATCTTCTTTACTGAGAGAACTCGGGTTTAAAGCGTAAGGTGAATCGTAAAAATTGAATATCCATTTTAACTTCAATTCAGAAGAGACTGACATGCCTGCAACAGTATTAATCGAGTAAGAGTTTACAGCAGAATGTTCTCTGAACCCATCTGAATTTGATTTTGACATGTTCAGCAGGTAAGAATATTTTCCTATGCTTCCAGAAAATTTAGCATCGACCTTTTTATACCCGAAAGTTCCCATTGTAAAACGAGGCTGAAAAGAAAATAGATATTGGGACGGCTGACCTGTTTTAATATTTATTACTCCGCCTGCAGCGTTGCCGTATAAAGCTGAACTTGGTCCTTTTATAATTTCTATGCTTCCTTCGGAACCAATATCAATATTGTTCAGCTCTGATTGACCATCCGGCATTGTGAGGGGAATATTATCAAGAATAATTTTTATTCCTCTCACACCGAAAGAAGCCCGGCTGCCGATGCCTCTTATATTTATTTTTTCTCCGAGTGCAGGACTAAACCTGTCATTAACAAAAACACCCGAAACAGGAAATAGTGACTCGCCGAGCAATCTTCCCTGTTCACCGCGCGTAATTTCTTCAGCATTAATAAAATCTACACTAAATGGAATATCGAGATCGGATTTCCCTGAACGTGCTGCTTCTATTATTACTGTATCTAATACTATTTTGATTTCATTTTCCCGGAACAGTGTATCTGTTTGTGCAATACTAAATGACTGCAGCAAAAGAAAAACTGCAAAAATTCTTAAAAGGTTTTTCATAAGATGAAAGATATGTTTTTTCTTAATAAGTGTAACTTTTTATTATAAAGACGATCCTTATAAAATTTTCATTTGTGAGGAGATTTACCTCTATTGCTAAGCACTATTTTTTTATATAAGTTAATCAAGAATTTTTCTACCACGAACATACTGGTTAGAAAATATGTACTTGTTAATATCCTGGGCATTAATTTTAACTCTCCTCAATAATCCTATATTTGGTCAATCTGAAAATATAATTGTACTCACTTTCGATGGAGCAATTAATCCGGCTGCTGCCGATTACATTCAGCAAGGAATTAAAGAAGCTGAAAAAAATAATTCGGAATGTATAATAATTAAACTTAATACACCGGGTGGTTTACTGAAATCAACAAGGGTAATAGTATCGGAATTTCTTGAATCACTTGTACCTGTAGTTGTTTATGTTTCTCCACCGGGCTCGCAGGCAGCATCGGCAGGAGTATTTGTTACAGTGGCAGCACATATCGCAGTTATGGCTCCGGGAACAAACATTGGTGCCGCACATCCCGTAGCACTTGAGGGACAAATGGACTCCGTTATGACAGAAAAAGCTACAAATGATGCAGCAGCTTTTATAAGAACAATAGGCGAAAAGAGAAAAAGAAATATTGGATGGTGTGAGGATGCTGTAAGAAAAAGTGTTTCAATTACTGAAACTGAAGCTGAAAAGATAAATGTTATAAACTTTATTGCTTCTGATATGGAAGATCTTCTTGAAAAGCTTAACGGGATGAAAGTTCAGACTATAAGAGGGGAAAAGATAATTCAAACCAAAGATGCTGAAATTATAAACTTAGAGTTAAATTTTATTCAGAAACTACTTAATATATTAAGTGATCCCAATATAGCTTACATACTTTTTATGCTTGGGATTTACGGGCTTCTTTTTGAACTTTATAATCCGGGTGCAATCTTCCCCGGAGTGATTGGCGGTATTTGTATCATACTTGCATTTTATTCTTTCCATACTCTTCCTATTAATTATGCAGGATTAGCTTTAATAGTTTTTGCAGTAATTCTTTTTATTCTTGAAATTAAAATTATAAGTCATGGTATTTTATCAATAGGAGGAGTAATTTCTCTGGTACTCGGTTCCCTAATGCTTATTAATGATGAATCCGCATTAGAAGCAGTATCAATTTCAATAGAAGTCATAGTAATAATCGCTATACTAACTCTTCTCTTCTTTCTGGTTGCAATTACATTAGGAATTAAAGCTCAGAAAAGAAAAGTAACAACTGGTGCAGAAGGAATTATCGGTGAAACAGGTATTGCTATCACAAACCTTGAACCGGAAGGTGAAGTAAAAGTTCACGGTGAAATATGGAGAGCAGAAAGTATTGATGGGACAATTGAGACAGGAAGCAGAGTTGTAGTTGATTTTCTTTCAGAGCTAAAGCTAAAAGTACGGAAACAAAAAAACTAAATTTTTGAAAGGATAATACAATGCAGGTAATCTCAACCTTCATAGCATTAGGGGTAATATTTTTAATCATTCTGCTTGCTACCGCAATTCGAATTCTCCGAGAATATGAAAGAGGAGTAATTTTTCGTCTCGGAAGACTTATCGGTGCAAAGGGACCCGGTCTTATAATTCTTATCCCCATAATTGACCGTATGGTGAGAGTGAGTCTAAGAACAATTGTAATGGACGTGCCTCCACAGGATGTTATTACTAAAGATAATGTTTCTTTAAAAGTTAATGCTGTGGTTTATTTTCGTGTAGTTCATGCAGAAAAGGCAATTGTTGAAGTTGAACATTTCCTTGAAGCCACATCACAATTATCGCAGACTACATTAAGAAGCGTACTTGGACAATCGCAGCTTGATGAGCTTTTGGCAGAGCGTGATAAAATCAATAAAGAACTGCAAAAAATTATTGATCACCAAGCCGAACCGTGGGGAATAAAAGTATCTAATGTGGAAGTAAAACATGTCGATCTTCCGGTTGAAATGCAGAGAGCAATGGCAAAACAGGCAGAAGCTGAGCGTGAAAGAAGAGCAAAAGTTATTCATGCAGAGGGAGAATTCCAGGCGAGCCAGAAACTTGCAGATGCTGCTGAAATAATAGGCAAGCAACCGCAGGCTCTTCTGCTAAGATTCCTACAGACATTAACAGAGGTTGCATCTGAAAAGAATTCAACTATAATCTTCCCTGTCCCGATTGATCTCATAAAACCCTTTATTGAGAATTATAAGAAGAAAGAATAGTTGACGAGCAATTAAGAACTTCTCTCCCCTTCTCTGCTGAAACCTTCGGTTCTAATGATGTGATTTATTCTTTTGTTCTTTCAAGTGATTATACATTTCCAAATTCCTTTTACATCCATACAGAAGTTTTGCACAACAATATTGGAGTTGAAGAACAAACATCTCTTTACAAGCAGGAAAAGAACCTTGGATTGTTGACTCCAGCAAATGGTCTTTACACCATGAGTTTGCATACGATTTTCATCCGCTTGTGAGAGGAACGATATTCGGGTTGTTTAATCCCAATGATAAATCTTTTGTTATTGTACCTTCAGTAAGTTACTCAGTAGTTACAAATCTTGATCTGCTATTTTTAAGAATGTTCTTCGATGGAAATGCTTTAACAGAATTCGGGGATTACGGAAGCACAGCATTTATTAGACTGAAGCATTCATTTTGATTCTGTTTATACCATCACAAAACTAAAGGTTCGAACAATCGACAAGCATTCTAAAGAAATTCCATTCTTATATATTTTTTTAATATTGTGCAGGATGCAGTTTTCCTAACTGATATTTCGGTAAATAAGAAAGCCGCCTTTACAGACGGCTTCAGGGAAACTGTGAGTCTTCTGGAATTACCGCATAAGTATCATTTTTTTAGATGCGGAAAATGAACCGGCATCGAGCCGAACGAAATAAATACCACTGGAAACATCCTTTCCAAAATTATTTCTTCCATCCCATTCTACAGCGTAAGAACCTGGTTTTGATTCTTCCTGCGCAAGTTTAGTTATATAGTTCCCAAGTATATCATATACCACAATTGAGATGTAGCTGGTTTGTGGGACTGAAAACTTAATAGTAGTATTAGGATTAAATGGATTTGGATAATTTTGTTCTAAAGCAAATGATGATGGAATATCCTTTGTTAACCGGACACTAGTTACTGCCCCAAGAAGGTTCCCATCATAATGACATTTTTGTCCACATGAAGTAACCGGATCAGGTTTTTCGATATTATGAGGATACCAATTGAGTGCCTCTTTATATTTTACAGCAAGTGGTCTAACACGATTGTTACCAGGCCAACGCCAAACATCGTGACCATCCTGTCCAACTGACCTTGCAAATCCGGTTGCGTGACACGAAATGCAATCAACTGTTGTGTGTTGAGAATAATGATTAGCTACACTATGGCAATTTTGACACTTTGCATCACCCTGGGTTTGCCAATCAAAATCTCCATCCGGATATGAATGAACATCGGTATGGCAATTTGCACAAGTTTGTGCATTGTGCGAATTACTTTGAAGGAGCTCATAATATTGTGGATGCCGCTTAATGCTTGTACCGTTAGCTGTTGGATAAGGAGGTTCTTCGCTCAAATATCCATAAGTAGCAGGCCTGTAGTAACCCACATGGCAGCTCCGGCAAACATCATTATTTGAAGTCAATTGAGTTGGAGTTACAAATTCATGAGATGCAACATTGGCCGTCCAGTCCATCGCCCATTCAGACATAGGACCTGCATTAGGAAAAGGACCTTCACCTAATGTTTGTAAACTATCCCAGATGGCAATAATATCGCCATTAATTTTCTGTGTCATTGTAGTTTTAAAATGACAGGTTCCACATGTAGTATGACATCGGCTGCAAGTTTTATCGTATGCTTCCCCAACCAACTCCCCATTAACTGTTTTTAGATGCGAACCTTTTAATCGTGATATAGTATGATGACGACTATTTGTGAATTCACTCTTGTTTTCATGACAATCTGCCTGCGAACAAGATAAAGAAGCAACTGTATAATAATTCCTTGTGCGAGGTGATCCATCTGTATTAAGAGTTGTATCGCTTTTGGAAAATCTTGCCCATGATCCATAAGTTTTTTCGAGTGCAGTGGCTCCCCCACTTGCATGTGTGTACAAGTTTGCAGTAGTTATATTTAAATGACATTGTACACACTCTAGTGAACCATGAGTATTTGCATTATACAAGGTTTCATTAACATAAAGCGGAACAATTTCTGTTCCCCCCGAAACCTCAATGGTTTTCTGAAGTGTTTCATTAGAATGGCATGTAAAACATTGATCATTGGTAATTTGAGACATTGCTGGGAATGAAAATAGGAATGAAATCAAAATAAAGTATCTAAATAACTTCATATTATTTCCCCTTTCAATTTGTTTATCGATGTAAGAATAATATTTTTTGTATAATGAAAATTAGTTTTATCCTGAAGCAGAGAGAAATTAACAATAATGAAAAGTTTTTCATTTTTCTTAAGTTATCAATAATTGAATAATGTGTAATAATTCATTTCAAGAATATTTAAGATGAACATTTTAATAGCGGAAGATGAAAAGCAAATTGCAGAGTCCTTGAAAAAACATTTTCTGGAAGAAGGACATAAAGCTTTAATTGCACTTGATGGAGAAGAAACACTTAAGTTTCTTTTTGAATTGCAATTTGATGTCGTTCTCCTTGATTGGATGATGCCAAAGCTTAGTGGAATAGATGTATGTAAATACATCAACGAAAAAGAAATTAATATCCCGATAATACTTTTAACTGCATTAACCGGTATTAAGAATAAAGTCGAAGCCCTGAACCTTGGCGCAGATGATTATATAACAAAACCTTTTTCATTTGAAGAATTAATGGCAAGAATTAATGCTGTGGTAAGACGGTATCGTAAAACAACTGATATTTTAATCTATGATAACCTGGAATTAAATTTAATTACAAGAAAAGTTGAATCTTTTTCATATGAAGAAATCAGATTAACCGAAAAAGAATTTGATTTATTTAAATTTTTAATCCTGAACAAGGGCGTTATTCTTAGTAAAGATGAATTGTGGAAAAAAGTATGGGGACGCGCCTATTCTCCACAGACTAATGTATGTGAAGCGACTATAAAAAATCTTCGCAAAAAACTTGAAGATGCTACCGGTAAAAAATTTATCAAAACTATTTATGGTGAGGGTTATACTTTAATTGCCGATTAAATTTCTGGCTAAATCAGCACTTTGGAAAAAACCACTTTTTACTGAAACAGTAAAACGTTTCACTCTCTGGAATGTTGGAATCTTTCTTCTGATTCTCATTGCATTCAATATTTTTATTATCCTGATAACACTTCTCATTCTCAACGAAAATCTTGATGTAAGATTAGAACATGAAGCAGAAAATATTATGAAGTCGTTCAAGTTAAATAATGATACAGTTACAATAATTGACAAAAAAGAATTTGAAGAATCCGATTTAAATAAAATTACAGCGCATCCATTTTTTCTCCAGGTTTACAGTGAATCCGGGAAAATTCTATTAAAAAGCAGCAACATTAATTTGTTTGGAGCTTTGCCTTTAAATTCAAGGCGGAATTTTGACGATTTCCTCTTTGAAGATATTAATGTTTATGGAAAGAGTTTGCGGATAGCATATTATCCTTTGATAGACAAATCCACTAAAAAAGCTGCTTACCTTCAATTGGCTACTTTCAAAGAAGAATATTCTTCAATATTAGATCAGATAATTCTTTTTAATCTTTTCAGCTTTCCTTTAATAATTATTATAGTAGTTATTGCAAGTTTCTTCCTTGCAAAGAACAGCATTAATCCTATAAATAAAATAATTGAAACTGCAAAAAATATTTCTGCTTCAAATCTTAGCTTAAGAATTGAGCACACTGCAAGCTCTGTTGATGAACTCGGAAAACTCAGGGATACTCTTAACAGTTTATTTGAACGTCTAGAAAAACATATTAAGCAGATATCTCGGTTTACAGACCAGGCATCTCATCAGTTGATGAATCCTCTGACAGCCATTAAAACTGAACTCGAATTTATTTTGAAAAAAGATCGAACGATTGAACAGTACAAGGAAACACTTCAATTGATGCAGGGACAAGCAGATAAGATGATAAGCATTACAAAAACTTTGTTAATAATTGCTAGAGCAGACAAAGCAATGACTGGATATAAAAATCTGTTTAATGTTTCAAGAGTTCTTGGAAACACTATCACAGAATCCTTTGCTAATTCAAATATCAATCTTAATATTCAGGAGGATATTTATCTGAAAGGTGATTCTGAAATATTTAAATTGGTTGTTGAAAATCTGATAGATAATGCAGTTAAATACTCTAATGGTGAATTGGTTAAAGTTACACTAAAAACTTCAGATGGTCTTAGCCAAATTGAAGTTGCAGACCTTGGTATTGGTATAAGTGATGAAGAGAAAAAAAATGTGTTTGAAAGATTTTACAGAAGTGAGAAGGTTGAAAAATTAGGCATTAAAGGTTACGGTCTTGGTTTGAGTCTTGTAAAATCTATTGTAATTCAATTGGGTGGAACTATTAAGATTGAAGATAATATTCCAAAAGGAACCAAAGTAAAAATATCAATTCCTTCCGTTGAAATAGAATGAAAGTTCTTTCCATATGAACCCGTTTATTACCAAATACACTTCTAATTAACAATTATGAAAACTCTTTCATAATCTGCAATATCATTTGACAATATCGAATTACGATATTAGATTTCGATAGTACGATTTAAAAGAACTATCATGGAAGACAAATTACTAAAGGATTTATTTCTCGGATTTATTAAGGTTCACATTCTACATCACGCAGCGAAAGAAAGAATATACGGGCAAGAGTTTAGTGAAGAATTACAAAGACACGGATATCAAATATCCTACGGAACACTATATCCATTATTTCACAAACTTGAAGAACAGGGGTATCTAAAATCTGAAAATGAGAATGTTAAGGGGAAGGTACGACGCTATTACACTTTAACAAAAAGCGGTAATAAAATATTAGAGAAAGCTAAACTTCAAGCAAAAGAATTAGTTGATGAGCTATACGAAGAATAATAATTCAATCCATCTGCGAAAAGCATTGAGATTTTTACTCAGAAATAAGGATAATTAATAATGAAATACTTTCTTTATTGTATTGTTTTACTCTCCTTTATTTGTCAGAGTTTGAATGGACAAGACGACGGTTCTGCGGGATTTGATAATGGATTTTATATCCAGAGTGACGATGGTTCATTTGTCTTTCGACCCTTCGGACTTATTCATACAGATCTCAGGATTTTAAGCAATAGTATGCAAATAAATTCCGATGAAACACAAGCATCAACATTTCTCGTGAGGAGACTACGATTCGGATTTGAGGGAACGTTATACAATAAAATTGATTACGATTTAGAAACAAATATTGGAAACGCAGGTGCCGAGATAATCTTTGCCTGGATCAATTTGGGGTATCTTCCAGAAGCTCAGATTCGTATTGGACAATTTAAAGAACCATTTAATTATGAAGTATTATTGCCCGAAAAATATCTTGACTTTATAGAGCGCTCAATGGCAGCAGTTGTAATTTCACCTGCCGAAGATATTGGAGTAATGATTCATAATTTCGGCTCACCATGTGAAAATTTCTTTGAATATGGGATCGGAGTCTTCAATGGTTTAGGAGGAAGTGCCTTAAAAAATGATCCCGAAAAAACATTTGAATATACTGGGAGGATAGCTGTTTATCCTTTCGTACTTTCTTCCAACATTCTGAATAAAATACGAATTGCCGGCTCTGTATTGTATGAAGATAACAAACCGGAAGCTGTTGAATTACATCAGCGCACGCCTCTTGGCTTTGAATTTTTCCCGGAAATAATGACTGAAGGAAAACGTTTTTCGTTTGGTAGTGATATTCAATGGATTTGCGGACCCTTTTCATTAAAGGCAGCATACATTCAAGACCAGGGAGGAAGAAATATTTCACAGATTTCAAATGTAGATGTTGTCACCGAAGGATGGCACATTGATGCGACTTACTTGATAACGGGAGAAGATAAAGTCTTAAAAATGAAGAGTGGATTGGAGGTTGCCGGAAGATTTGAAAAGCTTAATGTTGATGCCGGTGCTCCTTTTACAATTGTCGGCTATACAGATGTGCAGGGAAACCCAATTACACTTCAGAAAAATGATGTTACAACTGTTACTATGGGGCTTAATTATTATCTGAACTACAACATTAAGTTTCAAATGAATTATCAGGTTAACTGGTTCGGAAATGACTTGCTTACGCCATCAAGCCGAACCGGAGATATTTTAAAGACTGCTGACGACCTACATGGAATATTTTTAGCGAGAGTTCAATTGTTTTTTTAATGAATTAGCTTTTGAGTAAATGCTAAACTGTAAAATTCCATAAACTGGACAAATACATTTTAGAGATAATATTTGTTCTTCTATCTCTGTTGTTATTTTATATAACTAATTGTTCAAAAGTTGAAAACAAGAAGCCCTTTACTTTAACATTACTACAAATTCGTTCAAAGAAAAGTATGAAAATTATTATAGCAGACTTAAAGCACTTTCTAAGCGATGCCTTATTTCTTATAAAATTTCCCGTTAACCTGAAGACAAACTGGAATCTCCGAACATTACTCATAAGTGTTTTAATTGTTATTATGTATGTAAGCGTTTCCCTCGCAGATCAAACAGCCAGAGAATTCTTTTCTAAATTCCACATACATTTTTTTGATTTTCTATTTAATGTGGGACACTTGTATGGGAAATTATATTTAACCGCTATTCTTTTCGTCTCTCTTTATTCTGCGGGGTTTGTACTTAAAAATGAAAAAATTAGAAAAAACGGCTTCAGAATATTTGAGACATTTATTTTTGCGGGGATTATAGTAACAATATTTAAATCGCTGTTCGGCAGATGGCGTCCTTATACAAATCACGGAAACTTTGCATTCGATTTCCTTAACTTCGGTTCTAACAATCATCTTTCGCTTCCTTCCGGCGATGTTGCAGTGGCTTTTGCATTTACCATTGTCGTCGCAAATTTTTTCCAAAATAAAATCTGGAAAGTATTCTGGTATCTCCTTGCTGTGTTGACCGCGTTCGGCAGGATTTATCACGATCAGCACTGGTTGAGCGATGTAATTTTAGGTGCTGTTCTTTCAACAATAATTGGAATAATTATAAATAAAAAGAGTAAAGAAGAAGTGGTTATCATTAATAAATTGAGCTAAACAAAAATGGAAAAAATATTTTCTACAACTAACAACTACACACCTTTGTTTATCCGTTTAATAGTTGGTGCAATTTTTTTATCAGAAGGAATTCAGAAATTTTTATTTCCAGATGTACTGGGCGTCGGTCGATTTATCAAAATTGGAATCCCGGCACCGGAAACAATGGCACCTTTTGTAGGTGTTGTTGAGATTGTATTTGGAACGCTGGTGTTAATCGGGTTTTTCACACGGCTCGCTTCAATTCCATTATTGATTAACATTTCCGTTGCAATTCTTTCAACCAAAATTCCGATTCTTCTTGGTTATGGTTACTGGTATTTTAACCTTCCTAAGCTTCAGCAATATGGATTTTGGAGTATGATGCACGAAGCACGCACAGATTTTTCTATGTTCTTAGGTGCATTATTTCTGATAATTGTTGGAAGCGGGAAATTGTCTTTTGACTACATTATTTATAAAAATAAAATTAATCCCGAAGGGGCAAGTAAGAATGAAAGAATTGATAATAAGACTTGACCCGGCAATTAAAATAGCATTACTATTTTTTCACTTTGCCGGGTTCAGTGTTTGGGTTGGCGCTCTTTCAACAAATCAAGTAAGTATCACAGCTATTGTTGTAACTATTGTAAGCGGATTTCTTTTGGTTGTAAGAGAAATTGTAAAAGAAGACTTGATTTGGTTTGCAACCGTGGAAGGGCTATTCACGATTGCTAAAGTTTTAATACTAATCACTGCTTTCTTCATTTCCGCCAAAGACCAGTTAATTTTATTCATACTAATATTACTTGGAATATTAAGTGCTCATTTACCAAAAACTATAAAAGACAAAAAATTGTTTAACAACGCTAAAGTAATTGAATGAATATCTTTTTAACAATTGCTTTGTTTGCCTTTGGGCTTGGTTTGATAATTTATTTTGCCGAAAAGCTGGTTGAGGGTACCGTTGGGCTATCGCTCAAATTTGGTATTTCTACTTTTATTATCAGCGTAATTTTTATCGGCTTTGACCCGGAAAATCTTATTGTGGGTGCGGCAGGTTCATACGAAAGTGTTAGCGGAATAGCATTGGGATCAATAATAGGATCTGCGATGGTTGCTAGTGCTCTTGCTTTTGGAATAACCGCTATCATCAGCCCGATGAAGTTTGAGAAGGCGCCAAAACAAATAATTATCATTCCTAATATAAGCATCCTTCTTTTTGGACTGCTCAGTCTTGACGGAGAATTATCTCGAGTTGATGGCTTAATACTGCTCGTGGGTTTTATTATATCAGTTTACTACCTAATTCAATTAAACAAAAAGGGAATTGATATTAAAGCTCACAGTGAAGTATCAGAAAGTTTGGAGGAAGCTAAAGAACTTAGCAGATGGAAATCAATAGTGCTTTTCACAATTTCTCTTTTGGCAATTATCGTAGGAAGCGAACTGCTTGTAAACAGTTCAAAAACAATTATATCTACTTTAAAAATTTCCGACACACTTTTCGGAATGACTATCCTAGCTTTTCTTGTAAGCATCGAAGAAATTGCACGTGAGCTTCCGGCAGCAATGAAAGGAAAATCTGAAATAAGTTACGGAAATGTTGCCGGTTCAATTCTCGCTTTCTTTTTATTTAACGCGGGTATTATTGCTCTTATAAAACCAATAGAAATTTCCTCAGTTATAGTAAACTTTTATCTGCCTTTAAGTTTCATTACGACAGTTATTATTTCTGTATTTCTCCTTAGAAAAGAAGTATCGAGATTGGCAGGTGCATTGCTTGTAGCGCTTTATATAATTTTTATTCTTTATGGTTACTTATAAATCTAAAATGTGTGAAATCGGATTTCACAAATGATGGCAAACTCTCAGTATAAAAAATATGGAGAGAAATATCGGTGCGTTTTTTTAAAGCATAATTATGCGGCAGAGAATGATTCCCGGCTTGTAGAACTTATTACAACGGGAGACCAAAAAGCATTTGTGGAATTGATACACCGATACCAGAGATCTGTTATTAATTTTGCATTCCGCTTTCTTGGAAACCGGGAAGATGCAAAAGATTTAGCACAGGAAACATTTCCCTTGATCATTATTATGCAAACAAATCAAATTCTGCTTCTTGAAAAATCTTAAGGAAATTGCATTTTTATTTTTGAAGTTGGGGTTGATTACCTTCGGTGGTCCGGCTGTTCACATTGCACTTTTTGAAGATGAGGTCGTGTCAAAAAGAAAATGGATGACTCACCAACATTTTCTCGATTTAGTTGGAGCTACTAATCTTATACCGGGACCAAACTCAACTGAAATGGCTATCCATACAGGCTACCACCGCGCAGGAGTTGCCGGTTTAATTACTTCAGGAATTTGTTTTACTTTACCTGCTGTACTTATAACCGGGATGTTCGCATACTTTTATGCTGCTTACGGAAATCTTCCTGATGTTAAACCTTTTCTATATGGTATTAAGCCTGCAGTTATTATTGTAATTATAAATGCTGTTTACAGGCTTGGAGCTAAAACAATAAAAGGCTCGCCTTCGCAAGCTCCGGCGAAGCGAGGATGGGAACTGATTGCAATTGGAATTACTGTCTGTGCGGTAAATGTCTCCGGCGTTAATGAAGTA